>CAJANN010000249.1 GCA_903941095.1 uncultured Rhodospirillaceae bacterium
CTCTCTCTCTCTCTCTCTCTCTCTCTCTCTCTCTCTCTCTCTCTCTGAGTCGGCGCATCATCCCGCCTGCGCGGATATGCGCGGCCTAGACGAGAACAGACAGGGGGTGCCGCCGTACAGCCGTACGCGGTCCCAGCGACATTCCACATGCAGGTCGGCATCGACACGTCGGAAACCCCCGCGAGCAGCGTCTCACGGGGGGCATCCGTGCGCGCTGCAAGGGTGGATCACGGTTTTCCGGACTGGGGCGGAAAGCGAAAGACAACAAGCCGGTCGGGTGATCATCGCCATCGGGGCGACCGCAAAACAGGGAAACGATCGCCAAAATGGCTCTTATCGACTGGGATGACGCCTTCAGCGTCGGCATCGACGAATTCGACGACGAACATAAAATTCTGATCGGCCTGATCAACCGGCTGGGTGACGTTTCCGACACCCGGCTTCCGGACGAGGATCTGGTCGGGGAAGTCCTGTCCGAGATGAACGGATGGGCGGAAAAGCATTTCCGTAAGGAAGAGGACTTCATGCAGAAGATCGGCTATGCCGATTTTCCCGCCCACAAGCAGGCCCATGATGAATTCATGGCCCGGGTCCATGATCTTTGCGTCGAATTCAGCTGCGGCAACCTGGGGGCCGTCGTCCAGGATCTGCTGGGGTATCTGTCGCACTGGCTGGTCAACCACATCCTGCGGGCCGACATGGCCTATCGCACCGCGATGGAGCGTCGGGCATCGCTGCTGGGCCGGCTGACCGGCGGGCGGCTGTCCACCCGCCATCTGTCCCTGCGGGCGGTGGCCTATACCGCCATCGGGTTCCTGCTGCTGGCCGTGCTGTTCGGTTTCGGGCGGCTGTCGCTGCAGGCGCTGGACGAGCGGACCCTGGCACTGGGCGAGCGCGAAACCACCGTCGTCGCCAACCTGCTGTTGAAGGCGGCGGGGCAATGGGCCGTCGAGCGGGGAATGACGGCGGCGGCGCTGAATGCCGCGGCCCCGGCCACCGCCGACGTGGTGGCGGTCATCCGCGAACGGCGGGCCGCCGCCGACGCGGCGCTGGACACGGCGCGCCAGGCGCTGCGGACGATGCCTCTTGCCGCGACGCACGCCCCCCTTGCCCGGACGGAAGAAGCCTATGGCGCCCTGGTCCAGGCACGCGTACTGGTGGATGCGGCACTGGGCCAGCCGCTGGGCCAACGCGACGAAGCCCTGCGCAAGGGGTGGTTCGGCACCATCACCGCCGCCATCGAACGCAGCCAGGACCTGCGGCAGTCGGCCAAGACGGTGGACACCCACGCCCGCACCGAACTGATGGCCCTGGATGCCGCCAAGCATTACGTCTGGGTCATGAGCGAGTTCGCCGGCCGCGAGCGGGCGATGGTCGGAAGCACCATCGCATCGGGACGGCCGTTCTCGACCCAGCAATTGTCCAGCCTGGGCGCCGCCCGTGGCCGGGTCGAACTGGGCTGGGACCAGTTGCGTCAGATCCTGACGCTGCACCGCGGTTCGTTCCCCGCCGTCGACGCCGCCGCCCAGGCGGTGGAGCGGGATTTCTTCGGCACCTTCCAGACCCTGCGTGAGCAGGTGCACAAGGCCGGCAGCAGCGACGGCACCTTCCCGGTAACGGCGGCGGACTGGATACGCCAGTCGACGGCGGCCATCGACGGCATTCTGGCGCTTTCCGAAGCCATCACCGGCTCGGCCCTGGACAAGGCCGACCAGACCGCCGGGGAATCCGGTGTCCGCCTGCTGGTGACGGCGGGCGTCATGTCGGCCATGCTGATCCTGGGCATCCTGGCCTTCCTGACTATCCGCGGCCGCATCACCACGCCGCTGGCGGAACTGACCCAGGCGATGAGCCGGCTGGCCGGCGGACAACTGGACGTTTCCGTCCGGACCCGGGAAGACGACGAGATCGGCAAACTGGCCCGCATGCTGATCGTCTTCCGCCAGAACGCCATCCACAGTTACCGCACGCAAGACCGCGAAAAGCGCGAACTGGCATCGCGGGAAGAGCGGCGGCGGCGGATAGAGAATGCGACCGCGCGCTTCGACGCCACCATCGTGGCGATGCTGGAAAAGATCCGCCGGGCCGTGGAGCATCTGCATGCGTCGGCCGACAGCCTGTCGGCCAATGCCGAGGAAACCCAGCGCCAAAGCACCGCCGTCTCGGCCGCGACCGAGCAGGCCACCGCCAATGTCGAAACGGTATCGGCGGCCAGCACCGAGCTGATGGCCTCGATCCAGGAAATTTCCCGCCAGGTTCAGGTTTCGGCGGGAACGGCCCGCAACGCGGCCGCAGAGGCCACCGACACCAACCGCAAGATCGGCGGACTGGTCGATGCCGCCCAGAAGATCGGCGAGGTGGTCAGCCTGATCAACAATATCGCCAGCCAGACCAATCTGCTGGCCCTGAACGCCACCATCGAGGCCGCCCGGGCCGGCGATGCCGGCAAGGGCTTCGCCGTGGTGGCGCACGAAGTGAAGAATCTTGCCGGACAGACGGCACGGGCCACCGACGATATCGGCACCCAGATCGCCGCCGTGCAGACCGAAACCCGGATGGCCGTCCAGGCGATCGAAGGAATCGGGCAGACCATCGCCAACATCAACGAACTTGCGGTCGCCATCGCCGGCGCCGTCGAGGAACAGGGCGCGGCCACCACCGAGATTTCCCGCAACGTCGAACAGGCCTCGACCGGCACCCGCGAAGTGGCGACCAACATTGCCGGGGTTGCCGATGCCGCCACCGAAACCGGGCGCATGGCCCAAAGCGTCTTCCAGGCGGCCAGCGGCCTGCTGGCTGAAAGCCGGACGCTGGAACAGGAGGTCCAGCACTTCCTGCGCGAGGTCAGGGCGGCATGACACAGAAGCTTACAGAGCAGCGCCGCCCGGTCTCAGGCGGGATGATCGAAGCGATGATCGGGGAATGCGCCGACATCTCGGCGGCGCTGAGCGGTCTGGACTGGGAACCGACGCAGCAGCATCGACCGCCCACGCCCCCGCAACTGACGCTGCTGGGTCTGGCACTCGGAGAAATCGTCGCCATCTGCGCCATCTGGCTGGTGGTTCGCCGGTCGATGCTGCTGGGCGACATCGACCGGGGCAAGGGTGAAGACGTCTGCAGCACGCTGCTGCCCTGCGTCGACGCCCTGAACCTGCCGACGCCCCCCATCCCGGGAGCGGCGAAGCTGGTGGCAAGGGTGGAAGCCCTGTGGAACCGCATCGCCTTTCTGCAGTCGCTGGCCGGCGAGCAGCCGCCCTGACGGTGGCCTGCCGGGGCCGGCCTATTCCCGATTGCGCGCCCCGCATTCGTCGACCAGCTTGGCCAGTTGGCGGCACAGGGTGGCCCGCTCGCTCTCGTTGGCGGCCATGCCGTACAGACGGACCCATTTGCCCTTCTTGCCCAGATCGACCATCTGGGTCATCGGCTTCTGGACGGCCAGAATGCGCGAGGCCTTGGCCAGAACGGCCCACCCCTTGCGCGCCGAGGCTTCGGTCCGGTACGAGGCCAGATAGACCAGGGTCTGCGGCGACAGGGCCGGCAAGACGGGCGGCGGTTCGGGCGGAGAAGCCGGAAGAAGCGTCACCGCCACCGGATCCGCCGGCTTCGGCACATCGGGCACCCGGTTCAAGGTCAGCACCCAATTGTTGACCCGGGTCATCAAGGACCCGTCCGGCTGCGACAGATAGGCGCCGAAGGGCTGTTCCCCGCACGAGACGTCAAGCACCGGACGCACGGAATCCGACCGGGCGGCGGCCACGGCAGGACTGTTGCCCAGCACCCGGCGCGGCGCCGAATCCCACCCCTGGTAGACCGGGCTGCGGCAGATCCGCCCGGCCGGATCGCCCGCCACATCGGCCGACAGCATCATCTTCTGGCCCAGATAGGGCGATGTCAGCGGCGACGCCGACGGATCGGCTTCGGCCGCGGCCGTGACTTCCCACACCCCGCCGGGCGGCGCGGCGGGCACCTTGGCGACCATCGGTTCGGAAGATTGCGGCGCGGCGCAGGCGGCCAGAAGCAACAGGGGCAGAATGGCGATCGGACGACGGATCATGCTTGTTCCTCCGTTATACGGAACCCGAATGATTCATTCGGGTTCCTAAGCCCTCGCCGGGCGGCCGCATCCGCGGCCTTGGCCGCGCCCTCAACGGGCGCTGGATACGGAACCCGAATGAATCATCCGGGCTTCGTATTACATCCGCATGGTAGCCGGCTTTTCCCCGTCCGTCACCGCCCGATCAGCAGGGTTGCCCAGCCGTCCCGGACGATCCTGTCCTTCAGCCGCAATCCCTGGCGTTCGTGCGTGCCCATCACCATGCGTTCCTGCCAGTCCAGCAGACCCGACAGCACGGCGACGCCGTCGGGGGCCAGATGGGCGGCCATGTCCTTGGCCATGCGCATCAGCGGCTTGGCCAGGATGTTGGCGACGATGATGTCGAAGGGACGCCGGCGCTTCAGTTCCGGGTTGCGGTAGCCGTCCGACACCACCGACGTGAACCGCGCGGCGACATGGTTCAGCCGGGCATTGATGGCAGCCACCCTGACCGCCGACGGATCGATGTCGGTGGCCAGCACGTCGACGGCCCACATCTTGGCCATCGCGATCCCCAGGATGCCCGATCCCGACCCCAGATCCAGCGGCCGCAGAAACCGCCGCCGCCGGGCCAGCCGGTCCAGCATCAGCAGGCAGCCCTTGGTGGTGGCGTGCTCGCCCGAGCCGAAGGCGGTGCCGGCATCGACCAGCAATTCGGTCCGCCCCACCGGACAGCGCCCGTCCCAATGGCTGCCGCGCACGAAGAAGCGGCCGGCGTCGATGGGCGGGAAATCGCGCAGGTTCTCCAGCACCCAATCGACATTGTCCAGCCGCTCGACCTCCAGCGCCGGCACGTCCAGCCCGGCCGCGGCCGCCACCGCCGCCAGGGCGGCGACGATCCTGGCCCGCTCGGGCGGCGTGCGGGAATAGCCTTCCAGGAACCAGTCGCAATCACCGTCGGAAATGCCCGACTTGTCTTCCATGAACATGGTCACCGATTCGGCGAAGCGTTCGAACACCTCTTCGAACACCGGCAGGGCCTGGGGGCCGACCTTGAGACGCAGATGCCAGATATCGGGAAATGCCGGACGCATGAAGACGGTTTCCTTGGGGAAGAGGGAGGGAGGGATCACATCAGCTCGACGAAACTGTCGAGGACCTTCTTGGTGCCGGCCTTGTCGAAGGCGATTTCCAGTTTGTCGCCATCCACCGCCAGCACCGTGCCCGGGCCGAATTTCGGGTGCAGAACCCGGCTGCCCTCGTCGAAATCCGAGGTCTTCCGGCGTTCCGGCACGGCCCAGGTCGCCACTTCGGCCGGACGCTTCCAGGACGGGGCGCCGCCGGGATGCAGGCCGCGGTCCGCCTGACGCTCGACATGGGCCTCGGGCAGTTCGTCGAGAAAACGGCTGGGCAGGCTGGCCTGCCACTGATTGTAGATGCGGCGGTTGCCGGCGAAGGTGATCAGCAGATTCCTGCGCGCCCGGGTCAGGCCGACATAGGCCAGCCGCCGCTCTTCCTCAAGTCCGGCCAGACCGCCTTCGTCCATCGCCCGCTGATGCGGAAAGACGCCTTCTTCCCAGCCGGGCAGGAAGACGCTGTCGAATTCCAGCCCCTTGGCCCCGTGCAGGGTCATCACCACCACCTTGTCGGTATCGGTGCGGCTGTCGTTTTCCATCACCAGGGCGACATGGTCCAGAAACTGTTCCAGCGAGTCGTACTCGCCCAGGGCGCGCACCAGTTCGCCCAGATTCTCGACCCGGCCGGGGGCGTCGGGACTTTTGTCGGCCTTCCACATCTCGACATAGCCGGACTCGTCCAGGATCAGGTCGGCCAGTTGCGGATGATCCATCGTTTCCAGGTTGGACCGCCAGCGCAGCACGTCGTCGCAAAAGCGGGTCAGGGCGGTACGCGGCTTGGGCTTCAGCTCGTCGGTTTCCACCAGCAGGCGGGCCGCCTCGAACAGCGGCAGCCCGCGGGCGCGGGCGACGGTGTGGACCATCTGCAGGGCGGCATCGCCCAGCCCGCGCTTGGGAAGGTTGACCACGCGCTCGAAGGCCAGCCCGTCGTCGGGGGAATTGACCAGCCGCAGATAAGCCATCGCGTCGCGGATTTCCTGGCGTTCATAGAAGCGCGGTCCGCCCAGGACACGATACGGCACCCCGGTGGTGATCAGCCGTTCCTCGAACTCGCGGGTCTGGAAACCGGCGCGCACCAGAATGGCCATGCCGGCCAGCGACTGCCCGGCCCGCTGCTGGGCCTCGATCTCGTCGACCACCACCCGCGCCTCTTCCGGCCCGTCCCAGACGCCGCGCACCCGCACCTTGCGGGTCTGATCGGGATCGTGCGCCAGGCCGGGCCGCAGGGTCTTGCCCAGCCGGCCGGCATTGTGGGCGATCAGATGGCTGGCGGCGGCCAGGATGTGCGGCGTCGAACGGTAATTGCTTTCCAGGCGGATGACCCGGGCGCCGGGAAAGTCGCGCTCGAACTTCAAGATGTTGCCGACCTCGGCGCCGCGCCAGGAATAGATCGACTGATCGTCGTCGCCGACGCAGCAGATGTTGCGGTGCTTCTGCGCCAGCAGCCGCAGCCACAGATACTGGGCGACGTTGGTGTCCTGGTATTCGTCGACCAGGATATAGCGGAACTGCCCCTGATAATCGGCCAGGATGTCGGGCCGGGCCAGGAACAGGGTCAGGCAATGCAGCAGCAGGTCGCCGAAATCGCAGGCGTTCACCAGCCTCAGCCGGTCCTGGTACAGGCGGTACAGGTCGGCGGCACGGCCGCCGGCCAGATCCCCGGCCTCGGCGCCGCCGACCTTGTCGGGGGGCTGGCCGCGATCCTTCCACCGCTGGATGGTGCCCATGATCGCCTGGGCCGGCCATCGCTTGGCGTCGATGCCCTCGGCCTCCATCACCTGCTTCAGCAGGCGCAGCTGGTCGTCGGAATCCAGGATGGTGAAGTTGGATTTCAAGCCCACCGCCTCGGCATGGCGGCGCAGGATGCGCACGCACAGGGCGTGGAAGGTCCCCAGCCACAGCGATTCGGATGCCGGCCCCACCAGATGGCCGACCCGTTCGCGCATTTCGCGGGCGGCCTTGTTGGTGAAGGTCACCGCCAGGCATTGCCAGGGCTGCGCCCGCCCGCCGGCCAGGATCTGCGCCAGCCGGCTGGTCAGCACCCGGGTCTTGCCGGTGCCGGCCCCGGACAGAACCAGGACCGGCCCGTCGGTGACGGTGACCGCCTGATGCTGTTCGGGATTCAGCCCCGCCAGCCACGGCGCGTCGGCGGGAACGGCCACCGGCGGGCGCGGCGGCGCCGGACGGAAGGGAGCGGGGGATTCGTCGTCGAGGGAGAAAGGATCGGACATGGCGGGAACTATAATGCGGTTCGGCGGCCAGCGGAACCTCTGCCGGCCCTGGGCGCGTGACAGCCGCCGTCCGGACAGCTACTGTGGCCCGATGATCGACCTGACCGTCGCCGTCTTCGCCGTCACCTATCTGGGCATGGCCCTGGGCCGGGTGCCCGGCCTGCGCCTGGACCGCACCGGCATCGCGCTGCTGGCGGCGGTGGCCCTGCTGGCCGGCGGACGGGTCAGCGTCGCCGACGCCGGTGCCGCCGTCGACATGCCGACGCTGCTGCTGCTGTTCGCCCTGATGATCGTCTCGGCCCAGTTCCAGGAAGCCGGCCTGTACCGCGCCGCCGCCGCCCGCGTTTCGGCCTCGCCCGGCTCGTCCAGCCGCATCCTGATGGTCACCATCGTGGTTTCCGGCCTGCTGTCGGCGGTGCTGGCCAACGACATCGTCGTCTTCGCCATGACCCCGATCCTGGCGGAAGGAATCCGCAATCGCGGGCTGGACCCCCGTCCCTTCCTGCTGGGCCTGGCCGGCGGCGCCAATGCCGGTTCGGCCATGACGGTGATCGGCAATCCGCAGAACATCCTGATCGGGCAGGTCGGCGGCCTGAATTTCTGGGCCTTCCTGCTGGCCTGCGGGGTTCCGGCGCTTCTGTCGCTGATCGTCGTCCATCGCACCGTGCTGTGGGTCTGGCACCGCCAGTTGAGCGCCCCGCCCGTCCCGCCGCCGCAAACCGACACCGCCCCCCCGGACACCTGGCAACTGGGCAAGGGGATCATCGCCGTCGGCTTCCTGCTGACCCTGTTCGCCACCGACCTGCCGCGCGAGGTCGGCGCCCTGCTGGTGGCGTCGCTGCTGCTGATGTCGCGCCGCCTGGCCAGCCGCGACATGATCGGGGCGGTGGACTGGCACCTGCTGCTGCTGTTCGCCTGCCTGTTCGTCGTCACCGATGCTTTTTCGGGAACGGCGGCGGCGGCGCGGGGCATCGAGCTGCTGGCGGAAAGCGGCTGGCTGCCCGACCGCCTGGGCTCGATGGTGCCGATGATGCTGGCGGCGTCGAACACCATCGGCAACGTGCCGGCGACCATGCTGATCCTGTCGCTGTGGCCCATCGACGATGTCGGGCCACTTTACGGGATGGCGCTGCTGTCGACCCTGGCCGGCAACTTCCTGCTGGTCGGCAGCCTGGCCAACATCATCGTCGCCGAGCGGGCCGCCGCCTGCGGCGTGCGCCTGTCCTTCACGGATTTCGCCCGGGCCGGCATTCCCATGACCCTGGCCAGCATGGTGATCGCCACCCTGTGGCTGCTGGCCGGCGGCTGGATGGGCTGGTGATCAGTTGCACTGCCCCGACGAGCCCTCGGCGCAGATCCGGCGGCCGTCGATCCAGCGTGCCCCGGTCAGGTCGGCATTCAGCAGGTCGGCCGTCGTCAGCTTGGCGCCGCTGAGGTCGGCCCCCCGCAGCGAGGCCCGGAAGAACTTGGTCCGCCGCAGGTCGGCCCCCACCAGCGACGCGCCGGACAGATCGGCCTTGGTGAAGTCGCCCTCGATGAAGATGCCGCCATCCAGCCGCGCCGCCTTCATCGAGGCGCTGACGAAGCGGACGCGATAGGCATCGACCCCGGTCAGGTCGGACCCGTCCAGATTGGCCCGCTGAAAACTGGTTTCCCGCAGCCGCGCCCCGGTCAGGGCGTGCCCGGACAGGTCCCGGCCGTCCATGTAGCACCTTTGCCAGTCCACCCGCGGCTCGGCGGGTGCCGTACAATCGGCCGCCAGGACGGCGGCGGGGGCGAAAAACACCAGCATGGCAAGGCCAAAACGCATGGTTTCAGGTTTACTCTCAGGTGGCGGTCCTGTCCAAACGTTATTTGGCGGCGCACGGGTGGTTTACCGCGGGGCGCAGCAGGCTTACCATTCCCGCCGGATGCCGGTTCACGCACGGAGAGAACCATGACCAAGACCACGGCAGAACGGACGCTGGACGAGGCCGAATCGCTGTGGCTGGCCGGCGAACGCCAGCGTGCCGCCGAAGCCTTCCGCCGCGCCCGCCTGCAGGCCCACCAGGACGGCGATGCCGCCGCCGAGGCGCAATCCCTGCTGATGCTGGGCGATCTGGAGGCCGAATCCGGCCTGCATGCCCATGCCCGCGAAGCCTATGCCGACGCCCGGTCCCTGCTGTCGGCCGGTGGCGATGGCCGCGGACAGGCCGCGATCCTGGTCCGCCTGGGGGCCTTGGCCTGGCGCGACGGCCAGGAAAAGGACGCCCGCCAGCTTTACGATTCCGCCCGGGAGATGTTCGACGGCGCCGGCGACCTGTCGGGGCTGGCCCATGTCGCCAAGCGGCTGGGCCATATCGAGCGCGATTGCGGCCGCCACGACCTGGCCCTGGAGCATTATGGCGAAGCCCTGGCGCTGTACCGCCGCAACAACGACACCCTGGGACAGGCCAACGCCCTGAAGGTGGCCGGCGGCGTGCGCCGCCGCCTGGGCCAGGCCGACAAGGCCCATGCCGCCTTCGCCGAGGCCGTCGACCTGTACCGCGAGGCCGGCGACGCCCTGGGCGAGGCCGCCGCCCGGCGCGGTCAAGGCCACGCGCTGCAGGAGATGGGCGACCATGCCGGAGCCCGCGACGCCCTGAATGCCGCCCGCCACCTGTTCGCCGCCAGCGGCGACCTGCGGTCCGAGGCCGAGACCCTGGTGGAATTCGCCAGCCTGATCGCCGCCACCGAATCCGCCGCGGCGCGGCGCCATGCCCGCCATGCGGCGGACCTGTTCCGCCGCATGGGCGACGACGGCAGGGCCGCCGAGGCCGAAGCCATCGGCTGAGCCGGAGCCCGTTTCCGGCGGGATCAGCCGTCCGCCGCCCCGAAACCGCCGCCGCCGGGGGTTTCCACCACCAGGACGTCACCGGGCTCCATCCGGACCAGGGCGGTGCCCGGCAGTTCCTCGCACCTGCCGCCGGCCCGCTCGACGGCGTTGCGGCCGCGCGCTCCCGGACCGCCCCCCGCCAGCCCGAACGGCGCCACGACGCGGCGGTTGGACAGGATGGCGGCGGTCATCGGCTCCAGGAATTTCAGGCGCCGCACCACCCCGTCTCCACCCCGGCGCAGACCGGCGCCACCGGAGCCGGGCCGGATGGCGAAGCCGTCGACCAGTACCGGGAAGCGCCATTCCAGAACCTCGGGATCGGTCAGCCGGGAGTTGGTCATATGGGTCTGCACCGCCGAGGCCCCGTCGAAATCCGGGCCGGCCCCGGCGCCGCCGCAGATGGTTTCGTAATATTGGTGACGATCGTCGCCGAAGGTCAGGTTGTTCATGGTGCCCTGGCTGGCGGCCATCGCCCCCAACGCCCCCAGCAGGCAATCCACCAGGGCCTGACTGGTTTCGACATTGCCGGCCACCACCGCCGCCGGTGGAACCGGGGCCAGCATCGACCCCGCCGGGATGACCAGCGACAGCGGTTTCATGCAGCCTTCGTTCAGCGGAATGGCATCGTCGACCAGGGTGCGGAACACGTACAGCACCGCGGCGCGGGCGATGGCCGACGGGGCGTTGGCGTTGCCCGGCCGCTGCCCGCTGGTGCCGGTGAAATCGACGACGGCGCTGCGGGCGGCGCGGTCGACCCGGATGGCGACCCGGATTTCCGCCCCGTCATCCATCGTGACGGCGAAGGCGGCGTCGTCCAGCCGGGCCAGGACGCGGCGCACCGATTCCTCGGCGTTGTCCTGGACGTGCCCCATATAGGCGACGACTGTTTCATATCCGAAACGGTCAACCATGTGCTGCAGTTCGCGCTGTCCGGTTTCGTTGGCCGCCAACTGCGCCTGCAGATCGGCAAGGTTCTGCCGCAGGTTGCGGACCGGCCAGTCCCCCCCGGTCAGCAAGGCGGCGATCTCGTCGGCGCACCAGCGCCCGGCATCGACCAGCCGCATCGGCTCGATCAGCACGCCTTCCTGGCCGATTCCGGTCGACAGCGGCGGCATCGAACCGGGGGTCATGCCGCCCAGGTCGGCGTGGTGCCCGCGCGAGGCGACGAAGAACAGCGGCCGGCCGGCCACGAAGACCGGGCTGATCACCGTGACGTCGGGCAGGTGGGTGCCGCCGGCATAGGGGGAATTCAGCACGAAGGAATCGCCCGGCCGCAGGCTGTCCCCGAAACGGTCCAGCACCACCCGCACGCTTTCCCCCATGCTGCCCAGATGCACCGGGATGTGCGGGGCATTGGCGACCAGACCGCCCGAGCCGTCGAACAGCGCGCAGGAAAAATCCAGCCGTTCCTTGATGTTGACCGAATGGGCGGTGTTGGCCAGGACGGCGCCCATCTGTTCGGCGACACTCATGAACAGGTTGTTGAAGACCTCCAGCAGCACCGGATCGACCCTGGTTCCGGCTGCGAAACATTGCGGACGCGGTTCGATCCGCCGCAGGATCAGGTGCCGGCGGCCGTCGATCCCTGCCTGCCAGCCGGGTTCGACGATGGTGGTGCCGGTGGGCTCGACCAGCATGGCCGGACCGGAAACGCGCTGCCCCGGCGCCAGCCCGTCGCGGCGGAAGACCGGGGCGGCCAGGAAGCGGCCGGCGCAGAACAGCCGGGTTTCGGCCACCGCCACGGCTGCGGGCAGGCCCGGCGGGCAAGCCGGCTCGTCCAGCATCTCGCCGCCGCCGGCCATTTCCACCGCCACCGATTCCACCACCAGCGGCCGGTCCATGACGAAACCGAACCGAAGCCGGTGGGCTTCGGCAAAGGCCCCGGCCAGCCCGTCGCGGTCGCCGGCCGCCACCTCCAGCGCGGTGTCGGCCCCCTGATAGCGCAGGAAGACCTTGCGCGTCCCCCGCATGTCGGCGCGTTCGACGCCCTGACGCTCCAGTTCGCAGCGGGCCTCGGCCTCAAGGTCGGCGAAGGCGCGGTTGACCAGGGCCGGGCAATCCTCGTCCAGCGGCGCCTCGATGGCCCGTTCCTTCAGGACCGACAGATCGGCCAGTCCCATGCCATAGGCCGACAGCACTCCGGCCAGCGGGTGCAGGACCACCACGGCCATGCCCAGGGCGTCGGCCACCTGGCAGGCATGCTGCCCGCCGGCACCGCCGAAGCAGGCCAGGGCATAGGCGGTGACGTCGTAGCCCCGCGCCACGCTGACCTGCTTGATGGCGTTGGCCATGTTCAGCACGGCGATGGACAGGAAGCCTTCCGCCACCTGTTCCGGGCTGCGTCCGTCGCCGACCCGCCCCGCCAGGGCGGCGAAGGCGGCGAAGGCGGCGTCGCGGTCCAGGCCGCGGTCGCCGGCAGGGCCGAAGACCCGCGGAAAGAAGTCCGGATGCAGCCGGCCCAGCAGCAGGTTGCAGTCGGTCACGGTCGGCGGCCCGCCCCGGCCATAGCAGGCCGGCCCGGGGTCGGCTCCGGCCGAACGCGGACCGACCCGGAAGCGGGCGCCGTCGTAATCCAGCACCGAACCGCCGCCGGCGGCCACGGTGTGGATATGCATCATCGGGGCGCGGATGCGCACTCCGGCCACCTGGGTGTCGAAGCTGCGCTCGAAAGCCCCGTTCCAGTGCCAGACGTCGGTCGAGGTGCCGCCCATGTCGAAGCCGATCAGCCGGTCGAACCCGGCCTGCCGGGCGGTGGCGACGCCACCGACCACGCCGCCGGCCGGCCCCGACAGGATGGCGTCCTTGCCCTGGAAACGCCGGGCATCGGTCAGCCCGCCCGACGATTGCATGAACATCAGCCGGGTGCCCGACAGGTCGGCGGCGACACGGTCGACATAGCGGCGCAGCACCGGCGACAGATAGGCGTCGGCGACGCAGGTGTCGCCGCGCCCCACCGCCTTCATCAGCGGACTCGCCTGATGCGACAGGCTGATCTGGGTGAAGCCGATCTCGCGGGCCAGACGGCCGATTTCCAGTTCGTGCGCCGGCCAGCGATAGGAATGCAGGCACAGCACCGCCAGCGAGCGGATCCCGCGCTCATAGGCCCGGACCAGCCCCTGCCGAGCGGCCTCGCCGTCCAGGGGGCGCAGAACTTCGCCGCGCGGGCCGACGCGTTCGGGGATTTCCACCACCTGTTCGTACAGCATGTCCGGCAGACGGATGGCACGGGCGAAAATGTCGGGACGGTTCTGGGTGCCGATGCGCAGCAGGTCGGCGAAGCCGGCGGTGACGGCCAGGGCCACCCGGTCGCCCTTGCGCTCCAGCAGGGCATTGGTGGCGACCGTCGTGCCCATCTTGACCGCCGACACCAGACCGGGCGGTACCGGCTGGCCGGAAGGCAGATCGAGAAAACGGCGGATTCCCTCGATGGCGGCGTCGGCGTACTGGCCGGGGCTTTCCGACAGCAGCTTCAGCGTCGACAGCCGCCCGTCGGGATGGCGTGCCACCACGTCGGTGAACGTGCCGCCGCGATCGATCCAGAATTGCCACCCCGTCATGATCCGGTCTCCGCCGAACTGGACCGGAATGGTACCCCGGAAACCGCATGGGCGGAAGCCGGTTGCCCGAAGGACGACCGGCCGGAAATCGTCGGCCTGCAGGAATCAGTCGATCAGGCCGCGACGGATGGCATAGGTCGCCAGTTCCGCCGAATTGTGCAGATTGAGCTTCTGCATGATCTTGGTGCGATGGGTTTCCACCGTCTTGACGGCGATGGACAGCGAATCGGCGATCTCGCGATTCTTCAGCCCCTGGGCGATCAGCCGCAACACCTGCCCCTCGCGCCCGGTCAGGGCCACCGGGACCCCGTCGCCGCCATCCAGGTGGGCGCGCACCTGATCGGCATCGATGCCCGGCCCCAGATATCGTTTGCCGACGCGGACCGAGGCGATGGCCGCCATCAGCTCGGCATGGCCCAGCTTCTTCAGGGCATAGCCGTCGGCACCGGCGGCCAGGGCCTCGGCCACCCGCAACTCGCCATTGGCCACGGTCAGGATCAGCACCCGGACCTGCGGCGTCTGCCGCTTGATGCGGCGCGTCGCCTCGACCCCGTCCAGGACCGGCATGGACAGGTCCATCAGCACGATGTCCGGCCGCAGGACCCGGGTCATCGCCACCGCGGTTTCCCCGTCGGCGGCTTCACCGACGATCTCGACATCCTCGGGCCGCAAAAGGGCGGCAAGGCCCTGGCGGACCAGTTGCTGGTCCTCAGCGATCAGAATGCGAACAGGCACCAGAGAACTCCCCACCGTTCCACCCGCGAGCACCGGCAGCAGGATGCATCATTTGCCGGAAGGAATCGAGAGGCGAAACGCCGCTCCCCCAGGGCGATCGCATTTGGCGATCACCCTGCGCCGCCCCATGACCGGCCGGAGCGACCCGGCGTCAGTCCTTCTCGGAATAAGGATTGCGGCCGCCCCGCACGAACAGGCGGATGGGCACGCCGGGCAGACGGAACGCCTCGCGCAGGCCGTTGACCAGATAGCGGGAATAGCTTTCCGGCAGTTCCTCGGGCTTCGAGGCGAAAATGACGAAGGTCGGCGGGCGGGCCTTGGCCTGGGTCATATAGCGGATCTTGATGCGCCGGCCACCCGGCAGGGCCGGCGGCGGATGGTGCGACACCACCTCCTCCAGCCAGCGGTTCAGCTGCGAGGTCGAGATCCGGCGGTTCCAGATGGCGTGGACGTCCTGCACGGCATCCATCAGGCGGGACACCCCCTTGCCGGTCAGCGCGCTGATCGTCACCGCCGGCAGGCCGCGGGCCATCGGCAGCGACGTCTCGGTCCGGTCCTTCAGGCGGCGCAGCGCCTCGTCGGGCTTGTCCACCATGTCCCACTTGTTGATGGCCAGCACCAGGGCGCGGCCTTCCTCGATCACCATGCGGGCGATGGTCAGATCCTGCTTGTCCAGAATACCGGCGCAATCCAGGACCAGCACCACCACCTCGGCCATGCGGATGGCTTCCAGGGTGTTGGACACCGACAGCTTTTCCACCGGGTCGTCGATATTGGCCCGCTTGCGCAGGCCGGCGGTGTCGACCAGACGGATGCGCCGGCCGCGATGTTCCCATTCGACCGACACCGCGTCGCGGGTCAGGCCGGCCTCGGGGCCGGTCAGCATGCGGTCCTCGCCCAGCAGGCGGTTGACCAGGGTCGATTTGCCGACATTGGGGCGGCCGACGACGACCAGTTGCAGCGGCCGCTCGGGGCGGTCCTCGGTGCCCTCGCCGTCATCGTCGCCGACGGGCGGCGGCTCGGAAAAAGGATCGTCCTCGTCCTCTTCCCCGTCCAGGGCGCCGGCGGCGCGGGCATAGGGCAGCAGGGCGTCGAACAGTTCGGCCATGCCCTCGCCATGCTCGGCCGAGACCGGCACCGGCTCCCCCAGGCCCAGGGCATAGGATTCGTACAGGCCGGGCGCCCCCGCCTTGCCCTCGCACTTGTTGGCCACCAGGATGACCGGCGTCTTCGACCGGCGCAGCAGGTCGCCGAAATGGCGGTCGAGCGGCGTCACCCCGGCCCGCGAATCGATCAGCATCAGGACGACGTCGGCTTCCTCGACCGCCAGGTCGGTCTGCCGGCGCATGCGCGCTTCGACGGAATCGCCGGTGGCGTCCTCGAACCCGGCGGTGTCGATGACGCGGAACTCGACCCCCAGCAAGGTGGCGTCGCCCTCGCGACGGTCGCGGGTGACGCCCGGCATGTCGTGCACGATGGCCAGGCGCCGCCCGACCAGACGGTTGAACAGAGTGGACTTGCCGACATTGGGACGGCCGACGATGGCGACGGTGAAGGTCATGTCAGTGATAAGCCACCAGATCGGCGTCGTCGGTCAAGAAGAACAGCGTCCCCAAAGCCACGGCAGGGGAAATGGACACCCCGTCGGAGATGGACAGGCTGCCCAGGACCTCGCCGGTATAGGGCGACAGCGACAGCAGCTTGCCGTGCGAGCTGGCCACGATCAGCCGGTCCGACGCCACCACCGGGCCGGTCCAGATGATCCGCCCCTCGCGGTCTTCCATATCCTTCCACATCTGCAGCTGGGTGACCCACAACAGGCGGCCGGTCTTGGCGTCCAGGGCCGAAACCTCGTTGTTGTTGGTGATGACGTACAGATAGTCGCCGACGATCCACGGGCTTTGAATGCCGCCGATCTCGCGTTCCCACAGCCGGCGCCCGGTCCGCAGGTCCAGCGCCACCGTCATGTCGGCGTGGCCGATGGCATAGACCCGGTTGCGGTCGATGACCGGACGGCCGCGAATGGCGATCAGGGCGCCGACGCTTTCGGTGCGGCGCACCGCCGCCAGCTGGTCCTGCCAGACCACCGAACCGTTTTCCAGCCGCAGGGCGAACAGTTCGCCCGACGAATAGGGCACCACCACCATGTTGCCGTCGATGGCCGGGCTGTTGCCGCCCAGCACGCTGGCCACCTCGGCGATGCCCTGGTGGGTCCATTGCACGGCCCCGTCCTCGGCGGCCAGGCAGTGGGTCTGGTTGTCGACGGTGACGACCACGACCCGGCCGCCCCGCACGGTGGGGGCGCCGCGCATCGGGCCGGACAGGGTCTGACGCCAGCGGAGCTGGCCGGTGCGGGCGTCGAGGGCCACCACCTGGGCGAAGCCCGTCGAGATGAAAATCTGCCCGTCCTCATAGGCGATTCCGCCGCCCGAGAAGGTGTCGCCCTCGCTTTTCGGGGTGATGTTGGCCTTCCACGCGGTCTTGCCGGTCCGCACGTCGAAGGCGCGCACCTCGGTGTCGGAATCAAGGGTGAAGATCAGCCCGTCGGCGATCACCGGCTGGGCCAGCAGCTTGGCCCGCTTGCTGGACCCCGTCCCGACCCCCGACCGCCAGACGCGATCCAGGCGATCGCCGACCTCCATATGGTGCATGGCGTGGTTGGCATAGCCGCCGGCCTGCGGCCAATCGTCGTTGGGCTCAGGCGGCGGCAGGCGGATTTCGGCAGCCCCGCCCTTGATCTCGGGCTCCAGAATCTTTTCCCGCGACAGCACGGAAATCCGCTTGCCCGGCAAGGGCGGCGCTTCCTTTTCGCCCAGCCAATTGGCGCAGCCGGGCAGCACCAGGGACATCACCACTACCCATGCCAGTCGCCGCATCATCCGCGTCACTCCCCTTCAGCACTCAGCCCTTGGCCCTGCCCCCGACGGCGGCCAGCATTTCGGCGGCCCTGGCCCGCAATCCCTGCGGGGCCGCCTGATCGTCGGCGATCTTGCGGTACAGGTCGGCCGCCTTGGCGGCATCGCCGCGTCTGACGGCGACCAGAGCCAGGATTTCCCGGGCCGAATGACGCCACGGGCTGGATTCGACGGCCAGCGGCTCGGCCATCTTCTCGACGGCGGCCGGATCGGCGCCGTCCAGCTTGAGATAGGCCGCCTTCAGCCGGGCGACATCGCGATAGGTGGCGTCGGCGCTGCCGGCGGCGATCTTTTCGTAGATGGCGGCGGCCGAGACGGTGTCGCCGGCATCCTGCTTGAGATCGGCCAGCTTCAGTTCCGACAGGACGCGGTAGCCCGAGGTGCCATCGACCATCAGCTTACCCAGGATGGCCGCCGCCTGGTCGCGCTTGCCCTGCTCGACCAGCCGGGCGGCTTCGCTGAACTGGGCGCTGGAATGCTGGCGCTGGCGGGCGTCCCACGCCTTCCACCCCTGGAAGCCGGCCACCCCCAGCACCAGCGCCACCGAGGCGCCGATGATCAGGTTGCCATAGGTCTTCCACAGCGTTTCAAGCTTTTCCTGCCGAAGGTCTTCATCGACCTCCTTGATCAGAAGCTCGGTGGCGGCATCATCGTTCTGGGTGGTCAAGGGGCGTTCTCCCGGCATCAGACGGCGGTAACATAGCGGCGCCCCCGCCCATAGGCAAATCTAACTCTTCCATTTGATGGAACAGCCCATGCTGGGGATCTGAACCGCCGGCCCGATTCCGCTTCTGGCCACCCCGGACATCGCCTCGAACAGGTCGCGCCGGGCGTCGGCGGGTCCGGCCTCGCGGCGGGACGCATCCAGACGGCCGCGATATTGCAGCCCCAGACCGGCATCGAAGCCGAAGAAATCCGGCGTGCACACCGCATCGTAATCGCGGGCGACCTGCTGGGTCTCGTCGAACAGGTAGGGGAAGGAAAAACCGTGGCGGGCGGCGAAGGCCCGCATGTTGTCGAACGAATCCTCGGGATAGGCGACGGTGTCGTTGGACATGACGGCGGCGACCCCGATGCCCAGCGCCTGCAGGTCGCGGGAATCGCGGACCAGCCGGTCGACCACCGCCTGGACATAGGGGCAATGGTTGCAGATGAACATCACCAATGTCCCCGTGGGGCCGCGCACTTCGTCCAGGGTCCAGAACCGCCCGTCGATGCCGGGCAGACGGAAATCCGGGGCCTTCCAGCCGAAATCGCAGATCGGAGTCTCCACCGCCATCGCCGTCTCCCGTTAAGGCTTTGTTCGTCGTCGCGGGCGGATAATTCCTTTGACCCGTCCCGCCCGGCACCGCCACTATACAATGTCCGTCACAAGGGGTCATAGACCATGATCAGGCCCGCCGTTCCCCTGGCCGTCATTCCCCTGGCCGCCGCCCTGCTGCTGTCCTCCTGCGCCTTCATCGGCCGCGACGGGATCGAGACCGAGGCCGCCCGCGTCGGTGATTTCAACCTGCTGGCCAACCTGGAAATCCTGAGCGTCGTCAACACCCGCAAGACGATGGGCGACCATGTCGCCACCTGGATCACCGGCAAGGATTGCTCGACGGTGCGGGCCCAGCGCGAGGGCGTGTGGTGCGTCGACTGGCCGGCAGCGCCGGCGCCGCCGGCCCAGGTCTATTGCTATGCCTCGCTGGCCCGGCCCAGCTGCTTCGCCCAGCCCTACAACGAAGGCAACGACCGCCTGATCGGTTTCGTCCCGGCGGCCATCCCGGTCCGCTGACGCTCTTGGAACATCGCCAGCCCGGGGGTCAGCCCACCAGCGACCAGATCATCCGGGCGGCGGTCACCGTCAGGAAGGCGGCGAACACCCGCCGCAGCACCGTCCGGTCCAGGCGCAGCGCCAGTCTGGCCCCCAGCGGTGCGCAGGCCACCGAGGTCGGCACGATCAGCGCCAGACCGATCAGGCTGACGAAGCCCAGGCTGTAAGGCGGCAGGTCGGCATGGCCCCAGCC
>CAJANN010000250.1 GCA_903941095.1 uncultured Rhodospirillaceae bacterium
ATCTCTGCACGGGACCAAGGGGGTTGCCTTCGAGGCCCTGCAGAGAGCCGGATTCGAGGATCTGTTTCCCTTCGAGTGAGGGCCATGCCGTCCATCGTTCCGATTTCCCTGATCGATTCCGCCGTTGCCGCTCCGGCCATCGAGGCGGCGGGCGGCCAGTTCGCCGGCATGACCTCGTGGCGGCGGCGCACCCGCCGGGTGGCGGTGTTCGACGGGCGGCAGGCGGCGGATCTGGGGGGCATCCTGCGCCAGCCGGAAACCGGCTTTCTGGACCTGTCCTGCGTCGACGTCCCGCCGATGCCGGTGCTGTCGGCGGCCCTGATCCTGCGGCTGGCGACGGCTACCGCCCTGCGGCTGGATGTCGCCAGTGCCTTCGCCGCCGCCGTTGCCGAGCGGTTCCCCGAATTGCGGCCGTTGGAAACCAAAATGGGGATGGCGCTGCAGGAAGCCGTCGGAAACGCCGTTTTGCACGGCAATCTCGAACTGAAGACCGCCCAGCGCGGCAACCTGCGCGGATTGTCGGAATTCGCCGCCGAAATGGAGCGGCGTCTGGCCGACGACGCCTATGCCAGCCGTCCGGTCACCATCGGTGCCGTCCGCGGCCGGTCGCAAAGCATATTGTGGGTCGAGGATCGCGGGCGGGGTTTCCTGCCCCCCGAACCACGGGGCATCCGCCTGTCGGCCGCCGGAGGAAATGGGCTGGCGATGATCCGCTCCTGCACGCAGGGCACGTTCTTCAGCCACGGCGGACGGCGGATCAGGATGATCTTCGGCGAAGGATGACCCGGCGGGCGCTTCGGCGTCCCGCCCCGCGTGGATCGCGGATCGGGACGCCGCCCCCTACCCCCCCCCGGGGAAACGGGCTGGGGCCGTCCACAGACGCCCCTTCAGCACCGCCACCATAGTGGAATGCAGAGAAAAGTCCTATCCGGTCCATACCTTAGTCATGGGGTTCTCGCGACAGACGGTAGAATTCGGCGATGATGTTCCAGGCTTCCTCGGCGGTTTCGACGAAATTCAGCAGATTCTTGTCGTCCGGCCCGATCATGCCCTCCATTGCCATCGCATCGAAATTGATGACCCGTTCCCAGTATTCCCGGCCGAACATCACCACCGGCAACGGTTCGATCTTGCCGGTCTGGATCAGGGTCAGGGCCTCGAACAGCTCGTCCAGGGTGCCGAATCCGCCGGGGAAGGCGACCAGCGCCTTGACCCGGATCAGGAAGTGCATCTTGCGGATGGCGAAATAGTGGAAGCGGAAGCACAGTTCCGGGGTGACATAGGGGTTGGGCGCCTGTTCCATCGGCAGCACGATGTTCAGGCCGATGGATTTGCCGCCCACTTCATGGGCGCCGCGGTTGGCGGCTTCCATGATGCCGGGGCCGCCGCCGGTCTTGACCACGAAATCGCAGACATGTTCGCCGACACAGGTGTTGGTGACGATACGGGCCAGGCGGCGGGCTTCCTCGTAATAGCGGCTGTTGGCCAGCATGCGCCTGGCGATGGTCAGCTTTCGCGCCAGATCCTGGTCGCGGGGCTGGGCGCGGGCGGCAATCTCGGCCTCGGCCAGCCTGCGGGCCGCGGTTTCCGGATCGGGTATCCGGGCCGACCCGAACATCGCCACCGTCGAGCGGATGCCCTGTTCCTGCTGCAGCAGCTCGGGTTTCATCAGTTCCAGCTGCAGCCGGACCGCCCTGAGGTCGGGGCGCAGCAGGAAATCCTGGTCGTCGAAGGCCAGACGATAGGCCGGCGAGGCGGTCTGCGGCGTCAGGGGCAGGTCGGCGGCGGAAATCCCGACCTCGTCGCGGGCAGAGGGAAACGGTCCGCTGGCGGTGCTGTCGGTCATCATCGGGCTCGGTTCTGTGGAACGTTCCCGGCCATTGTTGTGGGTCTTCGTTAGCGGCACGTAAAGACCCATGCTATATCCGTCGCGTCAGTCCGGTATTTTTCGCAAAGGCGCCTTGGTCATGACCGTGCAACAGTTCGACACCTTCGGCGAATTTTCGTTGACCGTGGTGGTCACCAGCCCGCCCTGGTACGAAAACTGCTACATCGTCCGCCACCGGGCCAGCGGCGATCTGGTCGTCGTCGATCCGGGCGGCGACGCCGACCTGATCCTGGAAACCGTCAGGGCGACCGGCGGCACGGCCAGGGCCATCTGGCTGACCCACGGCCACCCCGACCACCTGGGGGCGGCGCGGGCGCTGGAAACGGCGCTGGGCATTCCTACCCTGGCCCACGCCGAAGAGGCGCCGGTGATCGCCCGGGCCAGCGACCTGAACAAAAGCTTCACCGGCAACAGCCAGGACGGGCCGGCCGACCTGCGGTTCTTCGATCCCCAGCCCGGGCTGTCCCTGGGCGGACACGAGGTCCGGGTCATCCATACCCCGGGTCATACCCCCGGCGGCGTCTGTTTCGATTTCGGCGATTTCGCCCTGACCGGCGACACCCTGTTCCGGCATGGCGTCGGCCGCACCGATCTGCCGGGGGGCAGCGAACAGAAGCTTTGGGAATCCATCCCGCGTTTCCTGGGGCTGCTGCCCGACGCCACGATGCTGTTTTCCGGGCACGGCCCGCAATGGCCGGCGGGCGAGGCGCGGCGCTGGTGGCGGATGATGTCCTGACGCTCAGCGTCCGGCGCTCCACGGGATCAGGGGGGTCAGGGCCAGCCCCTGCGGGATCTGGGCGCCGGTCAGGTCCAGCCGGTCGTCTCCGACCGGGATATGGACGGTTCCCGCGGTCAGCGGCAGGTCGACCATGCGCCGGCTGGCATCCTCCATCCGCACCAGCGGGCGGATCAGCGACATCGAACTGCGCAGCAGTCTGGCCCGCGTCGGATCCTGGGCGGTCAGCAGCACCCGTTGCAGCACGCCCTGTGCCGAGGCATAGGTCAGGACCGCCACCGTGGCGGCGGGCATGTCGTCTTCCATGCCGCTCAGGGCGACCACCCGGCGGCGGTCGCCGTCCAGGGTGAAGCCGGCGACGGCGGAATCGGCGTCGTACAGCCATTGGCCGGATCCCAGGGAATAGACGGACCGGCGCTCGCCGCGATCGACGACCAGCGTGCCGTCCGCCTCGATGGCGGCGGCCCGGCCGCCGGCGATGATGGTGTACAGGGGCGGACGGCGCAGGTCGTCGGGCGATTCCAGGGGCCAGGCATCCAGCCGCACCAGACCTTCGGCCCGGCTGGAGGCGAAGACGTCGGTGTTGATGACGTCCAGGCGCAGCAGAACCCGGCGCGGCCGGGGATGGCCCGGCATGGTGATCTGGGCGGTATGGAAGTTGACGTTGACCATGCGGCCCTGCAGGCGGCCGTCCTGCAGGCGCAGGCCGAACACCGATTCCCCCGCCAGGGCGTCGAACAGCTCGATATGGCGCAGCCACAGACTGGTGGCGATCCCCGCCAGCAGCAGCGGCGAAGTCGTCAGCAGAACGAAACCGGCAAAGAAAAGTCCGGCGACAAAGGTCCAGGCAAGGCGCATCGGAACGTCAACTCCCCGGCAAACCTTACGCGCAACTCCCGGAGCGGGCAACCGGCAAGGCTGCGCCGGCCAGGGTAACCGCCAAAGGCGATCACCCTGCTGCGCCGGTGGCGGCGGTCACAATCCCAGTCCGCTTTGGCAGAACTGGTCGGCCAGATAGCCCTGGACCAGGGGAATGCCCAGCGCATGGATCAGCGGGAAGGCGCGGGGGTTGTCGCAGTGGGACAAGATCGCCGCGGTACGGGGGGCAAAGGCCTTCAGGGACTGGGCGAACGGAGCCAGATCCGCCGGGCCGGCGCTCAGCAGTTCGTCGCTCCAGATGATCTTGGCATATTGCGGCGCGATCCGGTCGATGGCCAGGAACTCGAAATCCTTCCAGTTCAGGCCGTCGATGCACAGCCGTAATCCGCGCTCGGCGACCAGGGCCGTCAGGTCGCGGATGCGGGCGCCGTTCTGGACCAGATCCGTCTTGTGCACCTCCAGGATGATCCGTGCCGCCAGATCGGCGGGCATCCGGGCCAGGAACTCGGAAAAGACCGGGCTCAGGATGGTCGAGACCCCCAGGTTGAGGCTGAAGGCCGGGTGATTGCCGGCTTTCACCTCGCGCAGGACGGCCCGCAGGGCGGCCCGGTCCAGTTCGGCCCGCAGGGCGTGGAACAGCCAGGGATTGGCGGCGACCGAGACGCCCGGCAGGAACGATTGTTCGATGGCCTGCGTCGACAGGAAGAATTCGACGAATTCGACCGTGCCCGCCGTCTGGCCGATCACATGAACCGGCTGGCTGGAAATGCAGTCGCGGACGTCGGCATGGCGCAGCTTATCGACCAGGAAGGCCAGGTTTTCGGGCGTCATCGGCGTTTTGCCGACAGTCTCGCTTTCGGCCGGTTCCCGGGGGGCGCGCGTCTGGACGGCGGCGATCACCCGATCGATTTCCCGCGCCGCTTCCAGGATCTTGAAGAATCCGTATTCGTCATAGGCGTTGCGGACCGTCAGGGCGCCGTCGCCCATGAACAGCTTCTCGACCTTGCCGCAGATGCCGACCACGTCGGCCAGGGAAACGTTGGCGTAGGCGGCGAAAAGATCGCCGTTGCCGATGGCGAATATCCGGAAATACGGGGCCTTTTCGAAGGATTTCTGCAGAAACCGGATGGCTCCGTCCAACTTTCTGGGCAGATCCTCGCCGGCCGGAGCCAGGGACACGGCAAAATGCACCACCCGCTTGCCCAGCGGGTCCTGCTTGATGGCCTGCAATTCAAGCAGAAGCGCCCGTTCCGAAGAGTTGCCCTGCCGGGCGGCGTGGTCTTTTTTCATGGCGGCGCGTCAGGCGCCCCGGGCCTTGTCGGCCTTGGCGATGAAGCGGGCATAGTCGGCGTCGGATTCCATGATGTGGCCCAGCAGCCATTCCAGCACGAAGGTCCGCAATTTCAGGGCGGCCGACCGGGCCTGCCCCGTGCCGACTTCGATCTGCAGACGGGCCAGATCGGCGGAAAAACGCTGATGCAGGGCGATGTGGCGGTCCAGGCCGGGATAATCCCAGGATTTCATCAGCGCCTCTTCGTGGGCGAAGTGATAGCCGATATAGGCTTCCAGGGCTCCGACCACGTCGGCGATGCATTCACCGGCCAGGTCGGCGCCCAGATTGGCGTCGATCTGGTTGAGCAGGGCGAACAGGACCAGATGCTGGGCATCCATGTCTTTTTCACCGATCTTGTAGCCGCTTTCCCATGCCAGCATGCCGCACCTTTTTTCCTGGGGGGATCCCTGGGAATAAAAAGACCGTCACACCAAGTATGGCGGACGGTCCACCGGCCGACACTATCCTTTCATCGGATCGTGGCGCAAGCGCATTCTGGCCGGGCACAGGGCTCCGAACTCAGGTTACGGAAGGGTAAATTTTTGACGTCATGCCCGCGCAGGCGGGCATCCAACCGACGGGAGCCGTCAGGCAATGTCTTCGCAGAGATCGCGCCACTGGGGGTTCATTTGTTGAATGAGATTA
>CAJANN010000251.1 GCA_903941095.1 uncultured Rhodospirillaceae bacterium
ACGAAGCCCGAATGAATCATCCGGGCTTCTTATAAGCCCTCGCCGGGCGGCCGCATCCGCGGCCTTGGCCGCGCCCAATGGGCGCTGGATACGAAGCCCGAATGAATCATCCGGGCTTCTTATAAGCCCTCGCCGGGCGGCCGCATCCGCGGCCTTGGCCGCGCCCAATGGGCGCTGGATACGAAGCCCGAATGAATCATCCGGGCTTCGTATCAGAACTTGCGTTCGGCCTTCTCGCAACTGCCGTCCATGCGGATCTGCTTGTCGACGCGGGCCAGCCGGCCGGTGACGCGGTCGATGCGGAAGACCACCTGCGAGCGGCCGATCTGGGGATCGTACAGGCCGAATCCGTCGCGGTACTTGATGACGCCATAGGTCTTGCCGCTGACCGTCTCGGTGGCTTCCAGGGTCCGGGTGTCGATGGAAAAGGCCATCGGGTCGGCCCCCAGGGCGGGGTTGTCGGCGCGGCAGGCCAGACGGACGATGCCTTCGTCCTCCTGGGCCAGGGCGGGCGAGGCGGCGGCGGCGAGAAGCAGGGCAAAGGCAAGGCGGCGCATGGAAACCCTCGTGTCGGTCAAAGCCCCAGACGGTCGGCCAGTTCGCGGGTCTCGCGCTTGGTCAGGCCGTAGGCGGCGGCATCCTCCAGCTTGGCCTTTCCTGCCAGCATGTCCTTGACCAAGGCCAAGTCCATGCGCGACAGCCGGGTCGCCTCGAGCTGGTAGTCGCGGAAGGCCTCGGTGGTGACCGGGACCCAGTCGGCCATGATCTCCAGGATCTTCTCGGCGAAGATGCGGATTTCGTACTGGGCGTGCGGATCGGCGCGCAGCCGCAGGAAATGCATCAGGTTATGCAGGTTGGTCTGCCAGTACATCTGGGTATAGGTGGACAGCGGCAGGCCGATCCGGGCCAGTTCGCGGGCGATGCCTTCGCGCCCTTCGTCAAGCGGCTGGCCGTTTTCGTCGGCGTTCAGCAGGTGGTGGTAGGTGGCGAAGTTGCGCAGCGCCTCGTCCTTCAGGATGGCCAGCACCTCGGCCGATTGCTCGGCCGACAAGGTATCGCCGCGGCCCTGCTTGTTGTCCTTCGACTGCATCGCCAGCTGGTCGGGCCGCGGCATGTAGAACTCGTCGGGCATGATGGAATAGCGGGCGGAATATTCGTTCAGCGACGCGGTGCGGTGGCGCACCCACTGGCGCATGACGAAGATGGGCAGCTTGACGTGCAGCTTGATGACGCAGCCTTCGAACGGGCTGGTATGGAAATGGCGCATCAGGTAGCGCAGCAGGGCGCGGTCGTCGTTCAGCCCCTTGGTGCCCTTGCCATAGCTCATGCGGGCCATCTGCAGGATCGACAGGTCGTCGCCCATGTAATCCTTGACCGCGATGAAGCCGTGGTCGAGGACCTGATGATAGCGGTTGACGTGCCCTTCCATGCCCGGCGCCACCGGCCGGAAGGTGGCTGCCTCTTCGCGCAGCGGCAGGTCGGCGGCTTCCGGAACGGGCTTTTCAGGGTCGGTGGCGGACATGGCGTTGACGTCTCCGAAGGTCGGTGCGGCGTTTATAGAAGCGCCAAGGTGCCGAGTCAAAGCGCGGCTCGTTCCCCATAGACCGACCGGGCGCGGTCATGGAAATTGCGGATGACCCGCCGTTCGACCTCGTGCATCGACAGCATCGCCAGGCCTTGCAGCAGCGGCGAACGCAGGCTCATCCGGTAGCCGGCCTCGACCCGGCAGCCGCCGCCCGGCAGCGGCAGGAAGCGCCACAGCAGGCGGAAGCTGCGAAACGGACCGTCGCTGGCGGTGATTTCCAGTTCTTCCGGCGGGCGGGGGCGGGCGGTGGTGTGGAAGCGGACATCCACCGGCCCGGCGCCGAAATGGTTTTCCACCAGCCAGCAACATCCGTCGCGTTCGAGGATTCTTGCGCGCCGGCACCAGGGAATGAAGCCCGGATAGCTTTCGATGTCGGCGGCCAGGGCGAACAGCCGGTCGCAATCCAGGTGCGGGAAATCGGTCCGGAACCGCCCGGCCAGGGGCATCAGCGGGTCAGGTTGCGGATGTTGCGGACGAAGATGTTCAGCAGGCCGCGAATGAACGGGTCGGCCTTGGCCAGCTTTTCGCGGAAGGAATCGCGGTTGATGATCACCACCGAGACGTCGGTCTCCGCCTTGGCCGAGGCCATGCGCGGCTTGTCGTCGACCAGGGCCATCTCGCCGAACAGTTCGCCACGGCCCAGCGTCGCCAGCACCAGGCCGTTCTTGCTGATCTCCACCGAACCTTCCTGAATCAGATAGGCGCGGTCGCCGGCTTCCCCCTCGCCGAAAATCTTCTGCCCCGCATAGAACACCTTGCGTTCGAGAACCTTGCCCTTTTCCATGCCCCGCCCTTTCCGGAACAGCAACGATGACATGACTTTAGGGGCTGTTTGTGCGGAAGTCACCCCCCCAAGCTGCAGCGGTCCGGAGCGGGTGGATGCCGGCGTCGCCCGATCGATGATCACGCGGCCGGCTTGCGGTGCTCCTGGCGCGACGGGGCGGGGTGGCGTACAGTGATAGGACGTTCATTAAGCATAGGGTCTTGACCGCATGACAGCTCCTTCGGCCGCCGATGCCGGTCTTCGTGACCGGCTGCTGCATCGGCTGCGTTCGCTGATGGCGCGCACGGTGGCCAACGGCGCCACGGCCGAGGAGGAACTGGTGGCGGCGCGCATGGCCGGCAGGGTGATGGCGCAGCTGGACGCCGTGTGCGGGGGCGACCCGCCGCCGGCCGTGCCCTCGCCCGAGTGGGTCCGTTCCGAGCGGGAATCGCCCGGATACCAGCAGCTGCTGGAAAAAAACACGGCCGAGAGCCTGCTGAAGGCGGCGGTGCAGGAACTGGCGCTGGAGCACGTCAACCGCGTCGCTCCGCCGCGCAAGCGCCAGCCCGGCGAACTGGTCGAGCGGGTCGGCATTCTGGCGCTGCTGGAACCCTATCTCGGCATGGTCCTGTCGGCCGGCAGCAGCCGGCTGGGCCGCGACATTCTGCGCCAGACCATCGAGGAACTGGTCTACGAAGGCGCCTTGCCCCCCTATCTCGACATTCCGGCCAGCCGATGAAGGCGGCGCTTCTTCTGCCCGCCATCCTGGCGCTGGCCGCCTGCGCGGGCAGTGCCCCGCCGGTGGACGATCCGTCGAAGGCGCTGAACAACGACGGCCTGGTCCGGCAGCGTTGCATCGACAACACGCCGCCGCCCGGCTATCAGGGGCCTGTCTCGCCCTATTCCGGCGCGTGCGGGCCGCAGCCGGGGACACCCGCCGCCCGCCAGCCGGCCGGCACCTTCGATTACTCGAAGGGCCAGCCGCCGCGGGCGGTGCGCTAGGGCTACAGGCCGTACTTTTCCGCCATCACCTTGTCCTTGGCGGCGACGGCGCGGGCCAGGTCGACGATGACCTTGGCCTGCTTCCAGGTGGCGTCGTCCTGCATCTTGCCGTCGATCATCACCGCGCCGGTGCCGTCGGGCATGGCCTCCAGGATCTTCCTGGCGAACAGCACTTCGGCGACATCGGGGCTGAACACCGCCTTGGCGATGTCGATCTGGCTGGGATGCAGGCTCCAGGCGCCGGCGCAGCCCAGCAGGAAGGCATTGCGGAACTGCGCTTCGCAGGCCGGCGAGTCCGAGAAGTCGCCGAACGGGCCGTAGAAGGCCTTGATGCCGGCCGACTGGCAGGCGTCGACCATCTTGGCCACGGTATAGTGCCACAGATCCTGCTGGAACAGGGTGCGCGGGGCCTCGCCCCGGGGGTCTTCCAGCACGCCGTAGAACGGGTGGCCGCCGCCGACGCGGGTGGTCTTCATGCCGCGGCTGGCGGCCAGGTCGGCCGGGCCCAGGCTCATGCCGTGCATGCGGGGGCTGGCGCCGGCGATGGCGGCGACGTTCTCGACGCCCAGCGCGGTTTCCAGGATGGCGTGGATCATGATCGGCCGCCCGACCCGATGGCGGGCTTCCAGCTGGGCCAGCAACTGGTCCAGGTAATGGATGTCCCACGGGCCTTCGACCTTGGGCAGCATGACCACGTCCAGCTTGTCGCCGGCCTCGGCCACCAGGGTGGTCAGGTCGTCCAGGAACCACGGCGAGTTCAGGCAATTGACGCGGGTCCACAGGCCGGTGCCGCAATCGGGGTTCCAGGCCCGGGCCACCTCGACGAAGCCGGCGCGGGCCGCTTCCTTGGCGTCGGCGGGAATGGCGTCTTCCAGGTTGCCCAGCAGAACGTCGACATTCTTCGCCATGTCGTTGGCCTTGGCCCGCATCTTCTCGACGTGCGGCGGGAAGAAATGGATCATGCGCTCCAGCCGCACCGGCAGCTCGCGGTACGGAGCCGGGGCGCCGATGGCCAGGGCCTCGAAGAACTTGCGGGGGGGCTTGATGCTCATGATGCGCAATCCTCTTGCGGAAAAGTGGGGTTGGGCGCAATGATGCTGCGCGAGTGTGCGCCGCACAAGAGGAAAGTGGGGGCTATTCCCCCTGCCGCAGCCCCCTGACGATGGCGGTGTAGTCGGGTTCGTCGTCGGCGGTCAGCACGCCGTGGCGGATCAGGAAGTCGGCGATCACCAGATTGACGTTGAACTTGAAGTCGTCGGTGGTGCGCAGCCGGTGGGCGACCTCGTCCAGTTCCATCAGGGTGAAGCTTTCGACTTCGCCGTCGGTGTTGCGCGGCACGAAATCGGCCGGCAGTTCCAGGTCGTAGCAGAACATGGTGTCGGGCTTCAGGCCCCAGCCATCCTCGTGGCGGTACGAGACGGCCCCCACCGGCCGGGCGGTGCGGGCCAGGGCGGCGGGGATGTCGGCTTCCTCGGCGGCTTCCTTCACCAGATTGTCGGCCAGGGACAGCCCCGCCGGCTGGCCGCCGGCGATCAGATTGTCCAGCTTGCCCGGCGCCACCGCCTTGTCGGTGGCTCTTTTGGCGATCCACAGTTTCAGGCGGCCGCCGCTGCGCACGAAGCCGTTGACATGGACGCCGTAGGCGCGGACCCCGAACAGGCTGACCACGCCGCGATCCACGGTGCACAGGTCCGGCTGCCCCCAGGCCGCCGAAACGCGGTAGCGTTCGCCGCGCAGGGGCGGGGCGCCGCACAGCCGGGCGGCACGGTCCAGGGCGGCCGACCGCTGCTCTGCCGTCGCCAGTCCGTCGGGCAGCCGCGCCCGCCCGTCTTCCAGGGGGAACGGCTCGGCTCCGGCCGCCAGCCGGGCGGCGATGTCGCGGCGCAGCCAGCCGATCCGGGCATCGGCGCAGAACAGCGGCAGGAACCGGCTGGGATCGTGCCGGTTGCAGGTGGCGATATGGTCCAGGATGGTCATGCCGCCGAGCCTGCACCGGGAGCGCGACGGCGCGCAAGGAAATTACGCCGTTTTGTGGACTCTCACCCTTCGGGTGGCTATACTCCCGCCCGCCCGGGCCAAGAGTGGGTGAAGTGGAGGAATAAAATGACCGAATTTGCCAAGAAGAGCCTGTCCGACTGGGAAGCCCTGGCGTCGAAGGACCTCAAGGGGGGCTCGCCCGACACGCTGAAATGGGAAACCCCGGAAGGCATCACGGTCAAGCCGCTCTACACCGCCGCCGACCTGGACGGGCTGGAGCATCTGGACACCCTGCCCGGTTTCGCGCCCTTCGTGCGCGGTCCGCGCGCCACCATGTATGCCGCCAAGCCGTGGACGGTGCGCCAGTATGCCGGCTTCTCGACCGCCGAGGATTCCAACGCCTTCTACCGCGCCAACCTGGCCGCCGGGCAGATGGGCCTGTCGGTGGCCTTCGACCTGGCCACCCACCGCGGCTATGATTCCGACCATCCCCGCGTCGTCGGCGATGTCGGCAAGGCCGGCGTCGCCATCGATTCCGGCGAGGACAGGAAGATCCTGTTCGACGGCATCCCGCTGGACAAGATGAGCGTGTCGATGACCATGAACGGCGCCGTGCTGCCGGTTCTGGCCGGCTACATCGTCGCCGCGGAAGAGCAGGGGGTGGCGCAGGAACTGCTGTCCGGCACCATCCAGAACGACATCCTGAAAGAATTCATGGTCCGCAACACCTATATCTATCCGCCGGCGCCCAGCATGCGGATCGTGGCGGACATCATCGACTACACGTCGAAGAACATGCCCAAGTTCAACTCCATCTCCATCTCCGGCTACCACATGCAGGAAGCCGGCGCGACGGCGGTGCAGGAACTGGCCTTCACCCTGGCC
>CAJANN010000252.1 GCA_903941095.1 uncultured Rhodospirillaceae bacterium
CCAAATTCATCATGTCGGCGTCGCTGGTGCCGGGATGGGCGGCGATGAAATAGGGGATCAGGTAATATTTCTTCCCCGCCGCCCTGGCCGCCTGGTCGAACAGCGCCTTGAAGCGGTCATAGGTGCCGATGCCCGGCTTCATCATCTTCGACAGCGGCCCCGGCTCGGTATGTTCGGGGGCGATCTTCAGATAGCCGCCGACATGATGGGCCACCAGTTCACGCACGTAATCGGGATTGCGCACCGCAAGGTCGTAGCGCAGCCCCGACGCCACCAGCACCCGCTTGACCCCCGGCACGGCGCGGGCCTTGCGGTACAGGGCGATCAGCGGGCCGTGGTCGGTGCCGAGATTCTTGCAGATGTCGGGATAGACGCAGGACAGCCGGCGGCAGACCGCCTGGATGTCGTCATCCTTGCAGGCCAGCCGGAACATGTTGGCGGTGGGACCGCCCAGGTCGGAAATGGTGCCGGTGAACCCCTTGGTGCGGTCGCGCACCTGGGCGATCTCGCGCAGCACCGAATCGTCGGACCGGCTTTGGATGACCCGGCCTTCGTGCTCGGTGATCGAGCAGAAGGCGCAGCCGCCGAAGCAGCCGCGCATGATGGCCACCGAAAAGCGGATCATCTCCCACGCCGGGATGCGGGCGTCGCCATAGGCCGGATGGGGGGCGCGGGCATAAGGCAGTTCGTAGACCGCATCCAGTTCCGGCGTGGTCAGCGGAATCGGCGGCGGGTTCAGCCACAATTCCCTGTCGCCGTGGCGCTGCACCAGGGGACGGGCGTTCGAAGCGTTGCTTTCCAGGTGCAGCACCCGCGAGGCATGGGCATAAAGCGGCGGATCGGCCGCCACCGCCTCGCAGGACGGCAGGCGCACCACCAGCCGGCCGGCCTTGCCGGCGGGGGGGCAGACATCCATGTCGCTCCAGTCGGCGACGTGCCAGTCCTCGGGCACCCGGTCGCGGACGATGGCGGTGCCGCGGATGTCGGTCATGGCGCGGATGGTCTGTCCGGCGGCGGCGCGGCGCGCCAGTTCGGCCAGCGCCCGCTCGGCATTGCCGTACAGCAAGATGTCGGCCTTGGCGTCCAGCAGGATCGAACGGCGGACCTTGTCGGACCAGTAATCGTAATGGGCGACGCGGCGCAGGCTGGCCTCGATGCCGCCCAGCACGACGGGAACGTCGCGGAAGGCCTCGCGGCAGCGTTGGGCATAGACGATGGCGGCGCGGTCGGGTCGCCGGCCGCCCTCGCCGCCGGGAGTGTAGGCGTCGTCGTGACGCAGCCGGCGCTCCGAGGTGTAGCGGTTGACCATCGAGTCCATGTTGCCGGCCGTCACCCCGAAGAACAGGAGCGGCCGCCCCAGGGCGGCGAAGGCGGCCGGACCGGACCAGTCGGGCTGGGCGATGATGCCGACGCGCAGTCCCTGGGCCTCCAGCAGACGGCCGACGATGGCCATGCCGAAGCTGGGATGGTCGACATAGGCGTCGCCGGTGACCAGAACCACGTCGCAGGCATCCCAGCCCAGCCGGTCCATCTCGGCCCGGGACATGGGCAGGAACGGGGCCGGGGGCAGGAACGGGGCCGGCGGCCGGACCGGATGCGGCCGGGGAAACAGGGGCTGGGCGGCGATCATGGCCCTACCATAGCCGGTCGGACCCGGCGATGGAACTATCTCGGCCCGTCGCGCCGTTCGGGCGGGATGAAACCGGCACCGCCCTGCCGCCGCTCCGGGCCGCGATGGGGACGGTTGACCCGGCGGCGGTCGGCATAGCGGGTGTTGATGTGCACCCGCCGTTCGGCGCCTTCGATGGCGTCGTGGCGGCGGCGGCGGTCGGGGCCGAAGAAATCCGGCGATTCGACGAAGACGCGCGGCGCCTGGGTGATGGCCCTCAGCCGGGTCTGAATGACCTGGGCCGAAAACGGCTTGAGCATGAACTCGCTCATGCCGGCGTCGCGGGCGGCGCGGATCTGCTCGGGGCTGTTGTAGCCGCTCATCACCACCACCGGCAGGAACCGGAACGGGCTGGCGTTGGCGCGCAGCACCTTCAGCAGGGCGATGGCGTTGGTGCCGCCCGACCAGTCGGTGAACAGAATGTTCCAGCCGCCGTCCAGCAGCAGGCGCAGCACCTCTTCCGGCGTACAGCACGACTGCACGGCATCGACCCGCATGTCGCGGTTCAGGATATCGCAGACCAGCCGGCGGGTGGCGATGAACGGGTCAAGGACCAGCACGCGGCAACGGCTGAAATCGTATTCGCTTGCGCCGCCGATGGCGGCCGGGCGGTGGATCAGGACGTTCATGGTCGGGCTCGCATCTGCCGGGGGCGTATCCGCCGGCCCCGGTCACTTCTTACTATACCACCATCGCCGCCCCGTGCCGACCGGCCGGCGGAACATGACAGGGCCGCACCCGGCGCCGGCCCGACTGGACAGCCCGGCCCCTCGGGGGTAAAACCGGGGATCGTTTTCAGCGCCGATCGTCCGGGGTCCCATGCAGACTGCAAAATCCATCCGCCGAGCCTTCCTTGATTTCTTCGCCAGGAACGGCCACGAAGTCGTCGCCTCCAGTCCGCTGGTGCCGCGCAACGACCCGACGCTGATGTTCACCAATGCCGGCATGGTGCAGTTCAAGAACGTCTTCACCGGAATCGAGAAGCGCGACTATGTCCGCGCCGCCACTTCGCAGAAATGCGTGCGCGCCGGCGGCAAGCACAACGACCTGGACAATGTCGGCTACACCGCCCGCCATCACACCTTCTTCGAGATGCTGGGCAATTTCTCGTTCGGCGACTATTTCAAGACCCACGCCATCGAACTGGCCTGGACCCTGATCACCAAGGAATTCGGGCTGGCCAAGGACAAGCTGCTGGTCACCGTCTATCACGACGACGACGAAGCCTTCGAGGCCTGGAAGAAGATCGCCGGCCTGCCCGACCAGCGCATCATCCGCATCCCCACCTCGGACAATTTCTGGGCGATGGGCGACACCGGCCCCTGCGGCCCCTGCTCGGAAATCTTCTTCGACCACGGCGACCACATCCCCGGCGGCCCGCCCGGCAGCCCCGACCAGGACGGCGACCGCTTCATCGAGATCTGGAACCTCGTGTTCATGCAGTTCGAGCAGGTCGACAAGCTGACCCGCATTCCGCTGCCCAAGCCGTCCATCGACACCGGCATGGGGCTGGAGCGTCTGGCCGCCGTCCTGCAGGGCCAGCACGACAATTACGACATCGACCTGATGCGCGCCCTGATCGAGGCGTCGGCCCAAGCCTCGGGCGCCGACCCGGACGGCCCGTTCAAGGTCAGCCACCGCGTCGTCGCCGACCATCTGCGGTCGAGCTGCTTCCTGATCGCCGACGGCGTGCTGCCGTCCAACGAGGGGCGCGGCTATGTGCTGCGCCGCATCATGCGCCGCGCCATGCGCCATGCCCACCTGATGGGCTGCGACCAGCCGCTGCTGTGGAAGCTGGTCCCGGCCCTGATCGCCCAGATGGGCGAGGCCTATCCGGAACTGGTGCGCGCCGGCGCCCTGATCACCGAGACCCTGAAACTTGAGGAAACCCGCTTCAAGACCACACTGGACAAGGGCCTGAAGCTGCTGGACGAGGAAGTCGGCAAGCTGGGAACCGGCCAGGGGCTGGCCGGCGACGTGGCCTTCAAGCTGTACGACACCTACGGATTTCCGCTGGACCTGACCCAGGACGCCCTGAAGGCCAAGGGTATCGCCGTCGACACCGACGGCTTCGCCAGCGCGATGGAACGCCAGCGCGCCGAGGCCCGCAAGGCCTGGGCCGGCTCGGGCGAGGCGGCGACGGAAACCCTGTGGTTCGAAACCCGCGAGAAGGTCGGCGCCTCGGAATTCCTGGGCTACGACGCCACCGAGGCCGAAGGCAAGATCGTCGCCCTGGTGGAAGGCGGCAAGGCGGTCGAGGCCGTCCATGCCGGCCACGACGTCATGGTGGTGGCCAACCAGACCCCGTTCTATGGCGAATCCGGCGGCCAGATGGGCGATGTCGGCATCATCACCGTGGCCGGCGGCAAGGCCCGCATCGTCGTGCGCGACACCCTGAAGAAGCTGGGCGACCTGATCGTCCATGTCGGCACCGTCGAGGGCGGCCCGGCCGCCGTGGGCGAGGATGCCCATTTCGCCGTCGACGTCCCCCACCGCGACGCCACCCGCGGCCACCATTCCGCCACCCACCTGCTGCACGCGGCCCTGCGGTCGGTGCTGGGCGACCACGTCACCCAGAAGGGCAGCCAGGTCGGCGCCGATCGCCTGCGCTTCGACTTCGCCCACCCCAAGGCGCTGTCCCATGACGAATTGCAGGCCGTCGAGACCCGCGTCAACCAGCAGGTCCGCCGCAATGCCGGGGTCGGCACCAAGCTGATGACCCCCGATGCCGCCATCGAGGCCGGGGCGATGGCTTTGTTCGGCGAAAAATACGGCGAGGAAGTGCGCGTCGTCTCGATGGGCGATTTCTCGGTGGAACTGTGCGGCGGCACCCACGTCGCCCGTACCGGCGACATCGGCGGCATCAAGATCGTCGCGGAAAGCGCCGTTGCCGCCGGCGTGCGCCGCCTTGAGGCCGTGACCGGCGCCGCCTTCCTGACCTGGGCCAACCACCAGGAAGAGCTGCTGGCCCGCACCGCCGCCACCCTGAAGGCCGCCCCGGCCGACCTGCCGGCCCGCGTCGCCCAGCTGATCGAGGATCGCCGCCGGCTGGAACGCGAACTGGCCGACACCCGCAAGCAGCTGGCGACCGGCGGCGGCGGTGCCGCCGCCAAGCCAGTGGCGGGGATCAGCTTCGCCGGCCGCGTGCTCGACGGCGTCCCCGCCAAGGACCTGAAGGGCATGGCCGACGAAATCAAGAAGCAGATCGGCTCGGGCGTCGTCGCCCTGGTTTCCACCGATGGCGGCAAGGCCAGCCTGGTTGTGGCCGTCACCGACGATCTGACGGGCCGGTTCTCGGCGGTCGATCTGGTCCGGGCCGGATCGGAAGCCGTGGGCGGCAAGGGCGGCGGCGGACGGCCGGACATGGCCCAGGCCGGCGGCCCCGATGCCGCCCAGGCGGCCGAGGCCATCGCCCGCATCGAGGCGGCCCTGGCCGGATAACCGGCCGCCCCCCGGCCGGGCGGCTGGCCGGGATCAAAGCTGGGCCAGGATTTCCTGCTTGCGGGTATCGAACTCGTCGGCGCTGATCAGCTCTTCCTCGAAGGCCGCCTTCAGCCTGCGCAACCGCTCGATCGGATCGGCCGGCGGCGGCCTGGGGGCGATGGGCTGAGACGGCGGGGCCGTGTCGGTGGCCCGCCGCATCCGCTGCTGCGCGATGAAACGGGCATATTCCATGTCCTCGGCCACGATGTGACGGACCAGCCACTCGGCGACGAAGATCGACAGTTCGTTGACGAAGACTTTCCTGTCCTCGGTGGCGTATTTGTCGACGATGGTGTCGACGGCCCGAAAGATGGATTCGTGCTTGCGCTTGTGCTCGACCAGACCGCCATAGCCGATATTGACCAGGAAGGCCTCTTCGTGGGCGAAGTGCGAATAGGTGTAATCGACCAGATCCTGAACGGCCCGGTCGATCATCTCGCCGTCTTCATTGACGCTGAGCCACAAGATCTCGGCCAGAGAGAACAGCTTCCGATGCTGTTCGTCCATGCCCGGATGGAACACCGTAAGAGCATTGGTCCAACGGGGGAACGACATGCGACGAGCCCTTTTCCTCCAGCGTGGAGACCCCGCCCCCATCTAAACGCAAAGGTACCCCCAGGGCAACCGTCCCGGCCCCCATTCCCCCGCCACGATCCCGGAGGAATGGGGAATACGGCACCGTCCTAACGCTTATAGATGCCGACGCAGACGGCGGTATCGTTCAGCCGTTCGCAATAGGTCGATTTGGGCTCGATCTTGCGGGTGACCGGGTCGGTGAACTTGTAATCCTGCCAGAACGGCGCCCCGGCCTTGGCCTTTTCCACCCGTTCCTTGACATAGAACTTGCCGTCGGCGTCCTGGTTTTCCAGAAGATCCTTGCCCACCAGCTTGGGATTGGCGCCGTGCGCGACACACTTGCCCTGCAGGTCGTAGACGATGACGTACAGGTCGCGGTCATTGAAACGAGGGTCCTTGGCGATGATCTCGGCATAGGCCTTTTCCGGGCCGGCGCTTTTGATGTGGGCGACGGCCCGCTTGGTCATCGTCACCGCTTCGTCGGCGGTTCCCTGTTCGGCGGCATGCGCCGACACACCCACCGTCATGGCCGCCAGAACCGCAACCACCTGCGACATCCTCAGCATATTCGACCTCCCGGAAAACAGATGAACCTGACCGCTGCGGCCTTTCCCAGGCTCTGTGCGGATCCCGTCTTTCGTGCAGGATGGTAGCCTAAACGATCACGTCCGGGAATGCGTAATAACACGATCCCGACAGCTGCCGCCGATACCCGCCGAGGTCCGTCGGCTGCACGACACTCTGGCATTCATCCCGCCATTCTGAGCATATGCCTGCCAGCATCCGTCGAAAGGGGGAAGGAAGATGGACATCCGCAAACTGGCTATCGCCATCGGCACAGCGGCCGCCTTGACCTGCGGACAAGCCGGGGCGGAAACGCTGACCTTCGCCCCCTTGCCGATGGAAACCCCGGAAACGGTTCTGAAGCAGTTCAAGCCGATGCTGGCGCATCTGGAAAAGACCTTGAACATCACCTTCACCATCGAATTTTCCAGCGATTATGCCGAGGTTCTGAAAAAATTCGCCGATGGGAAAGTGGATGTCGCCTATCTGGGGCCGCTGCCCTACCTGACCTTGCGCGACACCATCGCCACGGCGACCCCGCTGGTTCATTTCAAGGAAGCCTCGGGCAGTTCGACCTATACCTGCGCCATCATCGCGCCGGCCGACACCGCCCCCGACCTGTCGCGCACCAAGGGCCGCAAGATCGCCCTGACCCAGCCCCTGTCCACCTGCGGCTATCTGTCCACCGACGGCCTGCTGCGCCAGGCCGGGTCGTCCCTGGAAGAAAACCGTTACCGCTATCTGGACAAGCACGACGAGGTCGCCCTGGCGGTGGCCCGCGGCGAATTCGACATGGGCGGCCTGAAGACCGCCATCGGCAGGAAGTATGCCCACATGGGTCTGTCCATCGTCGCCGAATCGCCCCCCCTGCCCGGCTTTGCCCTGGTGGTCAATGCCAGGACCGTTGCGAAAGAACGCCGGGATCAGCTGCGTCAGGCGCTGGTCGAACTCGACCCCGCCGAGATCAAAAACTGGGGCGACAACATCCGCCACGGCGCCGTTCCCGCCTTCGACGGCGATTACGACAGCTTGCGCCGCCTGCGGCGCAAGGCCACCATTCCCGGCACCGGCAATTTCTGATCGCGGACCCGGGTCACCGACATGGGACGCATCATCGCCGTTTTCCTGGTTCTGGAAGCATTGCTGATCCTGTTTCTCAACACGGTCCGCCAGGACAAGGAACAGCAGCATTTCGACCAGTACACCGCCATTCTGGAAACGGCCTACCGATCCAGCCTGCAGATGTACCGGCTGGCGATGGACATGTCCTATGTCGACCTGATGTCCAAGACCGACATCGTCGATCTGATCGCCCGCGCAGGCCAGTCCGACGATTCCGAAAAAGCCCTGTTGCGGGGCAGGCTGTACCGCACCCTTTTCCCCCTGTACCGCGAGCTACAGCAGCGCAACCTGCGGCAGCTGCATTTTCATCTGGCCGACGGCACCAGTTTCCTGCGCTTTCACCAGCCCGACCGTTTCGGGGATTCCCTGGTCGATGTGCGGCCGTCCATCCGCATCGTCGGCGCCACCCGCCAGCCGGTGCAGGGTTTCGAGGCCGGACGGGTGGCGACCGGGTTCCGTTTCGTGCATCCCATCAGCCGCAACGGCGACTATGTCGGCAGCGTCGAAACCAGCCTGACCTTCAAGGCCATCCGCAATGCGATGGCCGAACTGGATGCCACCCGCGAATATGCCTTCGTCGTCCGCAAGGACGTGGTCCAGAACATTCTGTTCGCCACCCAGTCCAACCTTTACTCTCCCTCGCCGCTGCATGCCGACTTCCTGATCGAGGATGCCGGCGTACAACTGGCCGACAGCCCCCCGCCCCTGTCCGACGTCGCCCGGCAGCTCAACGCCGAACTGACCGGCATGGCCGAGGTCAACCGGCGCATGCGGGCCAACGAGACATTCACCGCCAAGGCCACCGCCAACGGCGTCATCCATGCCGTGTCGCTGCTGTCCATCCGCGATGTCGGCGGCCGGCCGGCCGGCTACGTCATCTCCTATGCGCCGGCCCCGTTCGCCGAACTGATCTTCCGCGAATTCGTCGCCTCGCTGCTGGCGGCGACGCTGATGCTGGCGGCGGCCTGCGTGCTGTTCGCCCGCCTCAAGCGCAGCTCCATCGACCTGGGCAACGAAAAGGCCAGCCTGAAGGCCATCACCGACACGATGGCCGATGGATTGTTCGTGATGGACAATCAGGGACTGATCGTCCTGGCCAACCCGGCGGCCTGTTCCATGCTGGGCTACCGCGAAAGCGAGATGCTGGGGCGCCAAGCCCACCAGCTGTTCCATTCCCACGCCGTCAACGAGCATCTGCCCATCGAGCGATGCCCTGTCTTCCAGGCGGTCAGCCGCGGCGATCCCTTCAGCGGCGAGGAATTCTTCAGCCACAGGGACGGGCACGTCATTCCGATGGAAGTGACCTCGATGCCGCTGGTGCGGGACGGCAGCCTGACCGGCTCGGTCAACGCCTTCCGCGACATCACCGTCCGCAAGGAAACCGAACAGGCCCTGATCCGCGCCAAGGCGGCGGCCGAGCAGGCCAGCATCGCCAAGTCCGACTTCCTGGCCACCATGAGCCACGAAATCCGCACCCCGATGAACGGCATCATCGGCATGACCAGCCTGCTGCTGGATACCCCGCTGTCGTCGGAACAGAACTATTATTCCAACACCATCCGGATCTCGGCGGAATCGCTGCTGACCATCATCAACGACATCCTGGATTTCTCGAAGATGGAGGCCGGCCGCCTGGAATTCGAGGACTCGCCGTTCCTGCTGGCCCCCCTGATCGAAGGGGTGGTGGACATCCTGGCTCCCCGGGCCAAGGCCAAGGGCATTCGGCTGACATTCTCGGTACCGCGCACCTCGTCTCAGATCTTCGTCAGCGACGCCGGCCGCCTGCGCCAGGTTCTGCTGAATCTGGCCGGCAATGCCGTCAAGTTCACCGAACATGGCGGCGTCGCCATCACCGTCGACCTGCAGCCCCGGGACGAGCAGACCGTCCAGGCCCGTTTCACCGTCACCGACACCGGCATCGGCATTCCCGACGAGGCCAAGACCAAGCTGTTCCTCCGCTTTTCCCAGGCCGATTCCTCGACGGCCCGCAAATTCGGCGGCAGCGGCCTGGGGCTGGCCATTTCCCAGCGCATCGTCGAGGCCCTGGGCGGGGAAATCGGCTTCGACAGCGTCGCCGGACAGGGCAGCGCCTTCTGGTTCCGGCTGCCGCTGCGTCTGGGCGGTACCGACGTCACCCTGGACCATCACGGCGTTCCGCTGACAGGTCTGGCGGTGCTGGTCGCCATCGCCGATCCCGACATGCGCGATCTGGTCTGCACCAGCCTGTCGCAATGGGGGGCCGAGGTCGAATGCGTCACCGACGCCATCGCCGGCCTGACCTTGGCGCGACAGGCGGTCCAGCAGGGCCAGCCCTTCGTCGCCGCCCTGGTCCAGGCCGACCTGCCGGGCATGAGCGGGCGCGATCTGGCCGCCATCCTGCGCGCCGACCCCGGCATGGGCGGGCTGCGCCTGATCATGCTGAGCCCGTCGCCCCAGGACTTCACCGCCGAGGACCGCCGCCGCCTGGGCCTGACCGCGGTCCTGGACGCGCCGGCACGGCAAAGCCAGTTGCTGGACAGCCTGATGCCGCTGGCCCCCAGCCACAGCGAGCGGCCGCCGCCGCTTTCGGCCGCCGAAACGCCGTCGCTGCGCATCCTGGTCGCCGAGGACAACGCCATCAACCAGCAGGTCGCCGTCGGCCTGCTGACCAAGCTGGGCCATCGCGCCGACGTCGCCAATGACGGGGCCGAGGCGGTGGCCCAACTGCAGGAAGGCGAATACGACCTGATCCTGATGGACATGCAGATGCCCAACATGGATGGGATCGCCGCCACGCGGGCCATTCGCGCCCTGCCCGGACGGACCGGCCAGGTCTCGATCATCGCCATGACCGCCAACGCGATGGAAGATGACCGCAATGCCTGTCTGGCGGCGGGGATGGACGATTACATCGCCAAGCCCATCGACCGCCACCGGCTGGCCGGGGTCCTGGCCCAATGGCAATCGCGCCAGCCGCACACCCCCCGCATCGCCCCGGCCGTCCCGACCGGCCTGATCGACGAGGAAGCGCAGGCCGACCTGCGCGACGCTCTGGGCGACGAGGATTTCGATCGCCTGATCGCCACCTTCGAAGCCTCGCTGCCGACCCGGCTGGAGACGATCCGGGCCGCCATCGCCGCAGGCCAGCCCGAGCGTGCGGCAGCCGAGGCGCACTCGATCAAAGGCAGCGCCGCCAATCTGGGCATGGTCCATCTGGCCGCCTGCGCCGGATCGGTGGAGACCCTGTACCGGGCCAAGGACAGCGCCAGAGGGGAAAAAGCCGTCGCCGCACTGATGGAATCGGCGGCGGCGACGCTGGCCGTCCAGCGCCACCCGTCCTGAAGCCGGCTGGCCGCCGGCAGCGGAACGATCAGGCCAGTTCGGCGGCCTTGATCTCGCTCAGGACCTCCATCAGGTGGTCGCGCTGCTCGATGATGGTCTGCGCCTGATCCTGATGCCCCAGCGCCAGCAGAATGGCGGAGAAGGTGTCCAAGGTGGTGACCAGTGGGATCAGGGCGTCGCCGGGGTCCGCCTTGGCCGCCTCCTGGAAGCCGTTGACCGCCTCGATGACCGAGTCCAGAGCCTCGGCATGGGCGCCGGCCTCGTGCTGGCGGGTGGCCAGATTGGCCAGCGACTGAGCCAGGAACAGCCGATATTGCTCCGGCACCGCCTCGACCAGACCGCGGGCCAGCTCGACGGCTTCTTCCACCAGCGGCAGGGATTCGCCCGGAGCGCCGTCGCGGCTTTTGGCGAAGGCAGCCTGCTGCAGGGTCAGGCCCAGCAGATGATGGACCGGCAGCGGCACGCCATCGGCGGGGAACAGCGCGGCGCACAGGCGGCGGACGGCTATCGCCTCTTCCCAGCGGCGGGCCTCGGCCAAGGCCAGGGCGTTACGGTGCAGGGCGTCGACCATCACCCCCAGAAAAGCCGACATCGCCTCGCCGCCATCCCGGAACACATCCACGGCGGCCTGCATTTCCTCCAGGGCCCGCAACGGCTCGCCGGCCCGCCACGAGCGGCCCGACTGGTTCAACAGCGATGAGATCAGCACGAAGCGGGCCTGATCGGGATGGGTTTCCAAAGAGGTCCGGGCCAGCCGCAACGCCTCGTCGCCCTTGCTCCGGGCCTCGGCATCGCGCTCCAGGTCGGACAAGCGGTTGGACAGGTTGTTCAGCGCCGAAGCCAGATGGACGGCGAACACCCCGTCGTCGGCAGCATGCAGGACCCGGTAATGGGCGATCCCTTCCTCGGCGGCGCTCAGCGCCTCGTCGTGACGCTGCATCTCGGCCAAGCGTGCCGCCCGCCCCATCAGGGCGTCGGCAAAGGCGGGAAAGGCCTTGTCCGGTTCGACGGCCAGCCTGGTCCGGTGTTCGGCAATCACGGCGTCAAGGGCGGCCAGATCCTGGTCGGACATCGAAGGTTCCTTTCGGTGCGGTCATCTCCTCGCGACCCGGCCGAAAGGAGTTCCATGAACGGATGAAGAGGTCTCAGCAACCCCGGCGCGGCAGCGCCTCGACACTTTCCAGACGCCCCTTCAGACTGAAATTCTTGAAGGTCTGGACGATCTCGCGGGCGACGCCGTTGGGATGGTAGGCCAGCCCCATCTCGAAATTGGGCACGGCGTCGGGGCTGGAGACGGGGAAGAAGGCCAGCCGCATCGGCCAGGACGGACTGCCCAGCAGCGGGTCGACCGCCTTGGCCGGCAAGGATTGCGTCTGCCGGCCGATCAGGGCGTTGACCTCGTAGGGGCCTTCGGTGCCGGAGCCGTCGAACACCACCCGCCAGAACGAATGGCCGCCGGCCAGGGCGGCATCCAGCAGCCGCACGGTATGCTCGGTCGGGAACAGCGTGCCCTTGGGCAACGGCATCGACATCGGCTCGGGCCGCAGGAAGCGGGCGACACCGCCCAGCCCCTTGCCCTTCAGGTCGGCGGTTCCCTCGATGTCCTCGGTCACCTGACCGTCGCGGGTGTTGCGCAGGCGGAACTTGTAGTGCAGCCCGTCCTTGGATTCCCAGGTGATGAAATCGGTGGTCGACACCACCTGCCCGCCCTCGGTGTAGGCGTAGTTGATGGCGATGCGGTTTTCCACCACCCAGCCGTCACAGGCGTCGTCGAACTGATAGCTCATCGAGCCCGAGGCCGCAGCGATCCCCGACCCGGATTTCGAGGAGGCCAGGCCCATCGCATAGACGGCCCGATGCGGAATCAAATCGGCCGGCCCCGCCTGAGCGACCGCCGCCGCCAGGGCCAGCGCCGCCGCCACCGAACCCGCCACCCACTGCCACCCCATTCCTGCCTCCGCGGAGAAAAACCCCCGGCGCACTGTAGCGCACCTGCACCCGGGAACAAGCCTATCCGTAGCTCTACGTAATATCCCGGCACGATTTTCCCAGCAGCCGGCAAAAATTTCCCGACGCCCGGCGTCCCGGGTCTGGACCACGCCCCCGTATCGGCGGATCAGCGCCGTTCCAGGCTGGCATGGCCATTGCTTCGATCCGGTCGGGTGGAACGGACGAAAACAGCAGGAGAGAAGCCCATGACCTTCGACTTCGCTCCCGGCCAGCTGGGAACTGAAATCGCCGATCACGACGGAATTCCCGGACTTGCCGCCGCGCTTTCCCCCCTGTCCCCGCCGCCGCCCTGTGCGCCGGCACATCCCAGCGATCGGGAACTGGCAGCGCTGGTCCGGGAATTGTTCACCGAGGGCACCTTGTCGTGGGAGCAATTGCGCACCCTGGGGGCCGTCGGCCAACTGCACAGCCTGCTGATCGAAGCCATTGCCGATGTGCCGCCGGCACGCCGGGTGACGGAGCAACGCCGATGACCGTTCAGTTTGCCGGCAGCCGCCGGTCCGTACACCGGGAACCTGTCATGGGAAGCCGGCCCGTCCCCTTGCCGCCGGTGATCGCCCTGCCGCCGCCGCCGCAGCCGACGCCGCGGTTCGACCTGCGCAACATTTCGCCCAGGCGATTCGCCGAAGTCACCCACGAACTGTACGTCGAGGGGGCGCTGCGCTGGGAGGAATATCTGTGGGTCGGCTTTCCCAGCGAACTGCACCCCGACTTCAACGCCACCATCGGTGCGCTGACCGGCGAAAGGGCCCAGCCCGACCGCCCGCGCGACATGCTGGCCGAGGTCGAGGACCGCCTGGCCTTCGTCAAACGCTACAGCCCCCAGAACAATCAGGAATTCTGGCGGGCCGAACGGGCCTTGGACATTCTGCGCCGCCAGACGGAACCGCGGGCGGCATAGGCCACCCGCCGGGATGCGTCAGCGCATGGCCAGCTGGTAGACCGGACCCGCCGCCCCCAAGGCCGAAACCTTGCGTGGCGGCGCCTTGCCGCCCGGCAGGACCGGTGCGACCCTGGCCGTCTTCATCGTCACCGCGGCGGCCTTGCCCGCCATCGGCTTGCGAGCGGCGGCGGATGCGACGGCGCGTCCGCCCTTGGCGGCCGCCAGATGCTTGCCGGCCTTGCCCGCGACCACGCGCTTGCCCCCGCCGGTCCCCCACTTGACCGGCTGCGGCAAGATGGACTGGGGGGCAGCGACAAGGGCGACCTTGAACGATCCGGGGAACGATCCGGGGAACGATCCGGGCGTTGCCGTGGCAAGAACCGGCCTGCCGCCGTGGACCGGACGCAGGTCGGCGGCGGCAAGCGGCCGCGGCATCCCGGCCACCGGCAAGGCAGACGGGGCGGACGGACGGAACGCCGCCGCCAGGGCCTGGGCCGGTCCGGGACCGGATGCGACGGCCGGCGACCGCAGACGGTCAAGCTCACGCGATACGTCGGGGGGCATCGGCTCGGCCTGGGCGACCACCTCGTCCTGGCAGACGTTCTGGTCGTCGAAGACGCGGAAGGTCAGGCAATCCTTGCCGGTCGCCAGGGACAGGCCGTGATCGGCCTTTCCCTTGCCGGTGGTGACCAGCAGCACACCGTCGGCGGCGAAGCTGGCGATGGAAATGGCCGGCGGAATGGCACAGGCCGACAGGCCGGACATCAGCACCAGGGCGGCGGCCAGACGCAGCAGGACGGACAGCGCCGCGCGCCGCCCCCCGCTTTTCGCCATGACCGGCCCCTGGCCCATACGCACACCCCTGCCAGCGAATTCATCAAGCGGTCACGGTAAACGGGTCCGCCCCCGATAGCAACGGCGTTTTAACTTTTTGTTAAGCCGATGGAGGGATCAGCCCTCTTTTTTCGGCTTGGGCAGGTCGGGCTTGATGTGCAGTTCCTTCCAGCGGGCCGCGTCCACCTCGGCCGGGGCGCCCATCAGCAGGTCCTGCGCCTGCTGGTTCATGGGGAACAGGATCACCTCGCGGATGTTGGGCTGATCGGCCAGCAGCATGACGATGCGGTCGACGCCGGGGGCCGAGCCGCCGTGCGGCGGAGCGCCGTAACGGAAGGCGTTGAGCATGCCGCCGAACTTCTCTTCCACCACTTCCGGCCCATAGCCGGCGATGCCGAAGGCCTTGATCATGATGTCGGCGCGGTGGTTCCGAATGGCGCCCGACGACAGTTCGACGCCGTTGCAGATGATGTCGTACTGATAGGCGTTGATGGTCAGCGGGTCTTGGTTCAGCAACGCGTCCATGCCGCCCTGGGGCATGGAGAACGGGTTGTGCGAGAACTCGACCAGGCCGGTTTCCTCGTTCAGCTCGTACATGGGGAAGTCCACGGTCCAGCAGAACTTGAAGACATCCTTTTCCAGCAGGTCCAATTCATTGGCGATCTTGGTGCGGACCAGCCCGGCGAACTTGGCCGCCGGCAGTTCCTTGTCGCAGGCGAAGAACACCGCGTCGCCGTCCTTCAAGTTGGCGGCGGCCTTGATGGCCTCCACACGGGCG
>CAJANN010000253.1 GCA_903941095.1 uncultured Rhodospirillaceae bacterium
CTCGGCCAGAATGGCCTTGTGCCCTTCGCGATGGGACCGGACATGGGGATAATGGACATCCTCCATCAGGTTCTCTTCGCTGGCGAAATGGAACTCGGTATACAGCTTCAGTTCGTTCAGGGTCCGCAGGATGCGCATATGATCGTTGCCGGCGCGCAGATCCTCGTCGATGGACTTGATGATGTCGAAGAACGTCCGATGCTCGGAATCGATGCGCTCGTGCCCGACTTCGAACCAGCTCTGCCAGACGATCTCAATTGCCGTGCCCGGTCCCCGCATCACCACCACTCCCGCTACCACAAAAGCCACACCCCGGCTGTGGGGACCATAGACCGATTCGCACAATCCTGGAAGCGGGATGGCCGGATCAGCCGCCGGGGCGGGTCGGACCGCCGGCCATCTTCCACCCCATGATCCCGCCTTCCATGCGATGGATTTCGCCGGTATAGCCGGCCTGGACCAAGCGCATCGCGGCCATGCCGCAACGCTGCCCCGACCGGCAATGGATGACCAGCCTGTGCCCGGCCGGAACCGCCGGCAAGGCCGCCGGGTCGAAAGAGGACAGCGGCCGGCTGACGGAACCGGGAATGGCCTCGGCGGCGACTTCGTTGGGTTCACGCACGTCGACCAGCACCGCCTGCTTGGCCTCCAGCCACTGCCGGACCTGCGCGGCGGACACCATGTGAACGTTTTCCGGCTGCGGCGGAGCCGAGAACATCTGACCGAACAGGCGATTGAGCATAGCGGCCCCAACCTTGCAAAAACGCGGAACGCCTAGTATTAGGCAGGACTTATATAGCCGGTGCAGCATGATTCTTCAAGGGGTACCGGCAGGGCAATCGGCTTCACCCGATTGCCCTGGGGGCACCGGGAACGGTATCCGGCCATTCCGGCGGGCAATCCCCGGCTTCGATGGCGACGACATCGCCGAATCCGTTGAAGCCCGTGCGCAGGCAGGCCCCATAGGCCCCCAATTGGCCGATCTCGATCCAGTCGCCCTCGGCGACGTCGTCGGGCAGCAGGAACGGGCCGCGCATGCGATCCAGCGAATCGCAGGTCGGACCGAAGAAACCGAAGGCTGCCGGCCGCCCCCGGCTTTGCCCCCGGGCCTTGATCAGCCGGCAGGGATAGCGGAACCCCAAGGCCCCGGCGTCTGACAGGCAGCCATAGACCCCGTCGTTGATGTAAAGCATGGCCCCGCGCCGTGCCTGGACCTGAACCACCAGGGATTGCGCGGCGGCGACCAGAGCCCGCCCCGGCTCGCACCACAGCGCGCAAGTCCGGGGCAGGTCCATGCCGGCGACGCCGCGGGCGATCGCCGCCATGAACAGTTCCGGCGGCGGCGGTCGCATGTCGGGATAGGCGACGGGAAAACCGCCGCCGACATCCATGATGTCCAGGGCCACCCCCGCCTGCCGGACCACATCCCCGGCCAGGGCCAGGGCCTGCTCCCACGCCGACGGATCGCAGCATTGCGACCCGACGTGGAAGCAAAGGCCGACCCGCTCCGCCCCGGCGGCACAGGCCCGCAGCAGGGCCGCCGCCTCGCCGGCCGTGGCGCCGAACTTCCCCGACAGATCCAGCCGGGCATGGCCCGGGGCCATGCCCAGCCGCACGATCAGGCCCAGGTCGCGGGCGCCGCCGGTCTCGTCGGCGATCTTCGACAGCTCGGCGGCGCTGTCGAGAACGAAGTCGCGCACGCCATGCCGGAGATAGGCCTCCCGGATGGCCGGGCGGGATTTGACCGGATGCATGAAATGAATGGCGGCCGATGGAAACAGGCCCCGCACCAGACGCACCTCACCGATGGAGGCCGCGTCGAAATGGCGGATGCCGCCATCGGCCAAAGCCCGCAGAACCGCCGGATCCGGGTTGCACTTGACGGCATACAGGACCTGTCCGGGAAACGCCCGGATGAAACGGTCCGCCGCCGCCGCCGCCACGGCGGGGCGCAGGCACAGCACGGGGACGTCCGGCCGCCGGGCCAGGATGGCGGCGGCGACCGAAGACGACGACAGCGGCACGGCCTCGGCCGGGCAGTGCCGGGGGGAACGGATGCGGGTATGGGCGACACTCATGGCGGCAGTCCCCCCATACGGGTCGAACCTTGCGCCGGATTACCCGGACGGGCCACCGGCGCACGCGCCTCTATCCCTTATTTATAATCCCCCCGCCGCCGGGCTGCAATCCCGGGGACGGCAGGGCAGACCCCGGAACCTGCAGGGACAGGTACTGCCACAGGATCGTCGCCGCCGCCAGGGCGGTAATCTCGGACACGTCATAGGCCGGCGCGACTTCCACCACGTCCATGCCGGCGAAGGACAAGCCGCCCAGCCGGCGCAGAATGGCCATGACCTGCCAGGTGAACAGGCCGCCGACTTCCGGGGTGCCGGTTCCCGGGGCCTGCCCGGGATCGATGGCGTCGATGTCGAAGCTGAGATAGGCCGGCAGCCCCCCCAGCACCGACCGGATCCGTTCGGCAACGGCGGCGGGACCGTCCAGATGCACCTGTTCGGCGCTGATGACGCCGATCCCCCGGGCCGCGGTCCAGTCATGGACATCCCGGGGGACCGGCGACCGGATGCCCACCTGGATCATGCGGCGCGGATCGACCAGCCCCTCGTTCAGGGCATGGAAAAACGGCGAACCGTGGGCCAGGGGCTGGCCGAAATTGTCTGGCCAGGTGTCGGCGTGCGCGTCGAAGTGAAGCAATCCGACCGGGCCGACGCGCCGGGACAAGGCCCGCAGCAACGCCAGCGTCACCGTATGGTCGCCGCCGATGGCCAGCAGGTGGGGCAGCGGCGCGGCCTGATGCTCGATCAGTTCAAGCGACGCGGCGACGTCGCCCAGGGCCAGATCGAAATCGCCGATATCGGCCACCGACAGGGACAGCGGGTCCACCCAGCCCGCCGGATTGGCCCCGTCGGCCAGCATCCGGCTGGCCCGGCGCACCGCGTGGGGACCGTCCCGGGCCCCGGCCCGGTTGGTGGTCCCCAGATCGAAGGAAATTCCGGCAATGCAGAAATCCGCCGTCCGGACCGGAACCCGGGACAGGCCCAGAAAGCCCGGCGGCAAAGCGAAAGTGGGGGTCACGGCAGCCTCAATAGGGGCACTCGCCACGGCCGCACGATCCCAGCTTGGCCGACCGCCATGTCGAGCAGGCCGGACATTTGATCAGATCCTGAACCCCGGCCCCATCGGGGTCGGGCCGGAAGACAGGCGGCTCCTTGCCGCCGCCTTGCCGGACGTCGCGTCGGACGTCACGCCGGCGATTGTCGGCCGACACCCGGCGGAAGAAGGCGAAGCCGAACCAGATCAGGGCGACGACCGCGACGGTCAGGAGGATCTTCGTGAACATGCGTCGAGTGTGGCCCGAGCCGCCGCCCCCGGTCAAGCCGGACGGTGCGCGTCAATTCAGCACAAGAATGCGCATTCAATTCGCCGGCTGATTATTTGTGCGTCGCAAAATGTCCATAAAAATTCATCCCCTCCATCACCTTTTTGCATTCAAGAAACGGTGCCGCATCGTGCTAGTGTTCTACTTGAAATTTCGGGCCACACCCCGGCCCGAGCATCCCCCCAAAGGGGAGACGATTACGGGAGTGCCGCCCATGTTATCCCTGGTAGACTGCATCGCATTCAGCGGGTTGACTCCGGAACAGGTGGACGCCGTCGCCTGCTTCAAGCATATCCCCACCGTGATCGCCGCCGAATGGGCGGAAGACACCCTGGAAAAGCCCGACGGCTCCGCCACCGTCGAGACCGTTCTGGAGAGCGAAGCCGAACTGGCCCACGCCCACCACCTGGACTCGGCCGACGCCTGGGACCACGGGCTGGCGGAATTCCGTCACGACCATCCGGAACTGGGCCATTAAACCCGGATAATTTATTCGGCGGGGGGTTTCCCTTCCCCCGCCGCTGCGGCACAATGGACGGATGATTCGTCTGTTCCTGATCGCCGTCGGCGCCCTGATCCTTGCGGCAGGGCCTGTCCGTGCCGACCGTGCCGACCGCGCCCTGCTGGGCTCGGCCTTCTCTCAGGCCGGGATCGACGCGCCGAAGGCACGGGCCAAGGCCGAGTTGCTGGATGAGATGATCGACAAGATCGCCGAGGTCTATGTCGAACCGAAAGACCCGCACCGGCTGGCCGAAGCCGCGGCGCGGGCCGTGCGCGAACTGAAGGCCCCGCAATCCGTCGACGACGCCTTCAAGGCCGCCGCCGCCGCTGTTTCCGCCGACCTCGACCCCCATACCGCCTATCTGACGCCATCGGACATGGACGACATGAAGACGTCGTTTTCCGGCCAGTTCGGCGGCGTCGGCATGGAACTGACCATGAAAGAGGATCAGGTGGTGGTGGTCGCCCCCATCGACGACACCCCGGCGGCGCGGGCCGGCATCCAGGTCGACGAACGCATCGTCAGGGTCGACGGGCAGCCGGTGGCGGGATTGTCGCTGACCCAGGTGGTGTCGCGCATCCGCGGCCGGGTCGGCACATCGGTGACGCTGGGGATGAAACGGGCCGACGGGGCCTTGCGCGACGTCGTCCTCAGGCGGGAAATCATCCACCTGCAGGCGGTCAAGGGCCGGATGGAGGGCAGCGACGTCGCCTATATCCGCATCACCCAGTTCGCCGGCGGCACCGCGCAGACCCTGAAGACGACGCTGCAGGACCTGGAGCGGTCGGCCGGCGGCCGGCTGAAGGGGGTCATCCTCGACATGCGCCGCAATCCCGGCGGCCTGCTGGATCAGGCCATCGCCGTGGCCGACCTGTTCCTGGGCGACGTTCCCATCGTCCAGACCACCGGCCGCCGTGCCGAGGACCGGCAGATCTACAGCGGCCGCAGCGGCGAGATCGTTGCCGGCCTGCCGATGGTGGTGCTGATCGACGGCGGCAGCGCCTCGGCCTCGGAAATCGTCGCAGGCGCCCTGAAGGACCACCGCCGCGCCGTGCTGGTCGGCCAGAAAAGCTTCGGCAAGGGCAGCGTCCAGACCGTGATGCCGCTGTCGGAAGGCGGCATGCGCGTCACCACCTCGCGCTATCTGCGCCCCAGCACCCAGACCGTGGACAAGGTCGGCATCACCCCGGACATCGTCACCGAACCGGCCGAGAACGGCGACCCGCAGCTGGACCGCGCCCTCAAGGTGGTCCGCGGCCAGTAGGCCCGCCAGCCTTGCGTCATACGGAACCCGACTGATTCATTCGGGTTCCCAAGCCCTCGCCGGGCGGCCGCATCCGCGGCCTTGGCCGCGCCCAATGGGCGCTGGATGCGAAGCCCGAATGATTCATCCGGGCTTCGCATCAGAACACGCCCGGATAGGCCCCGCCATCCAGCAGCAGATTCTGGCCGGTCATGTAGCCGGCCTGATCCGAACAGACGAAAGCGCAGAAGGCGCCGAATTCGGCGGGATCGCCGAAGCGGCCGGCGGGATTGGCGGCGGCCCGGCGGCGATGCGCCTCTTCCGGGGTGATGCCGTCCTTGGCGGCCTGGGCGGCCAGCACCACCGCCAGCCGGTCGGTGTCGAAGGGACCGGGCAGCAGGTTGTTGATGGTCACGCCGTGACGCACCGCCGTCCGGGCCAGGCCGGCGACGAAGCCGGTCAGGCCGGCGCGGGCGCCGTTGGACAGTCCCAGCACGTCGATGGGGGCCTTCACCGCCCCCGAGGTGATGTTGACGATCCGCCCCCACCGCCGCACGATCATCGCATCCAGCGTGGCCCGGATCATCTCGATGGGGGCCAGCATGTTGGCGTCCAGGGCGGCGATCCAGCGGTCGCGGTCCCAGTCGCGGAAATCGCCGGGCGGCGGGCCGCCGGCATTGGTCACCAGGATGTCGGGATCGGGCAGCGCCGCCAGCACCAGGGCACGACCGGCGGCGCTGGCGACGTCGGCGGCGACGGCGGTCACCGTGGCCCCGGTGCAGTCCCGGATATCGTCGGCGGCGTGGGCCAGCACGTCGGGCCGGCGGGCGACGATGGTCACGTCGCAGCCCTCGGCGGCCAAGGCCATCGCGCAGGCCTTGCCCAGGCCGCGGCTGGCCGCGCAGACCAGGGCGCGCCGCCCCTTCAGTCCCAGATCCATCAGCCGTCCCTTCCTTCATGAAGCGCCATGACATGGCGCACCAGCGGCACCGTCACCGCCCGCCTTTCGCTCAGCGAGACCCGGTCGACGGCCTCGACCAGCCGGCCGATGGCGGCAAAACTGCGTTCGATCCGGCCCAGGACATAGGAAACCACATCCATCCCCACCTTCACCTGGCGATCGGCGAACAGCTTGACCAGCACGGCGGCCAGCAGCCCGTCGTCGGGGGCGCCGATTCCCGCCGCCGGCGTGGCGGCCAGCCGCGACCGCAGATCGGGAAGCGCCACCGCCAGCCGGGCCGGCGCCTCGCGCCCGGCCAGCAACAGGAAGCGCCCGGTCTCGCGCGTCAGGTTCCACAGATGGAACAAGGCGGTCTCGTCAAGGCCGGCGGCCAGATCGTCCACCGCCACCACCCGCGCCGCCGCCACCAGATCGGGAACGCCGGCCACGTCGACGGCGGCGGCAACAACCCGGACCACCCCCGGCCGCGACTGGGCGAAGGCGGCCAGCAGATGGCTTTTGCCGCATCCGGCCGGTCCGAACAGGGCCAGGGCGTGCGACGGCCAGTCGGGCCAGCGTTCCAGCCATGCCACCGCCTCGGCATTGCACGGGGCGGTCAGGAAGTCGTCGCGCCCCAGCGCCGGCCGGTGGGCGAACTCCAGGACCAGTTGCGAATCGCTCACCGCGGACCGTCGCCGTGATAAAGCGGACTGGTCAGATAGCGCGACATGGCGAAGCGCACCAGAACCCCGATGACCGCCGCCACCGGCACGGCCAGCAGCAGGCCGACGAAGCCGAACAGGCTGCCGAACGCCAGCAGGGCGAACATGATCCACACCGGATGCAGGCCGACCTTGCCGCCCACCAGTCTCGGGGTCAGGAAATTGCCTTCCAGCACCTGCCCGACGGCGAAGACGGCGGCGACCAGCGCCGGCAGTTCCCAGCTTTGGGTCTGCGCGAAGCCCAGGCCGATGCCGGCGGCGAAGCCGGAAATCACCCCCAGATAGGGCACGAACGAGATCAACCCCGCCCCCATCCCGATGACCAGCCCGAGGTCGAGGCCGACCAGGGTCAGGCCCAGCCCGTAAAAGGCGGCCAAGGCCAGACAGACGGTGGCCTGGCCGCGCACGAAGCCCGAGATGGTGCGGTCGATCTCGCGCACCTGGGTCCGGATGGTGGCGGCATGGTGGCGCGGCAGCCAGCCGTCGACCCGGGTGACGATATGGTCCCAGTCATGCACCAGATAGAAGGTGACGATGGGGGTGATGAACAGCAGCGACAGCAGGTTGAAGAAGGCCAGGCCGCCGCTCAGGATGCCCTTCAGCACCCCAAGCCCCCAGGTTACGGCGGTGCCGGCATACTCGCCGGCCGAACTGCGCAGACGGTCGATGTCCCCCTTGGACAGCTTGCGCTTGATCTCGGCGACCAGCGGCTGCAGGCGCTCGGCCAGGGCGTCGACATAGGCCGGCACCCGCTGGGCGAACTCGACCACCTGATGCTCGACCAGCGGCACCAGAACCACCAGCAGGCCGATGATGACCAGAAAGAAACTGCCGGTGACCAGGGCCGTCGACAGGGTGCGCGACAGCCCCAGCCGTTCCAGGCGATCGACCAGGGGGTCCAGGAAATAGGCCACCACCAGACCGGCGACGAAGGGCAGCAGCATGCCCTTCAGCAGCCACAGAAGCGCCAGGAACGCCGCCAGGCCGATCAGCCAGAACCGCAGACGCTGGGCCTGGGTCATTTCACCCCTACCGGATGGATGGTCCAGAAGCCGTCGACCATCTCCATCCGCAGGCCGGCGGCGGCCAGGGCGGTGCGGACCTGCTCGGTCTCGCCGACGGTATGCAAGATCACCGCGGCCTCGGCGCGGGACAGCGACACCAGTTCCCAGCGCCGCACCTGCGACACCCGGGTCAGGCGCTCGCGCACCGCCAGCCAATCGTTCAGCCCGGCCAGCGGCACCAGCGCCGACACCGTGCCGGATCTGTCGAAATTCAGCAGGTTGGGCTGCTTGTGCAGGGCGTCCAGCCCGCGCGCGATGTCGCGGGCGGCACGGCGCATCAGTCCTTCGACGCTTTCGCCGTCGGTCATGGCATAGGACAGGGTCTCGAACGGCTTGGGCGTCCCCGGTTCGGCCAGCAGGACCACGTCCAGGCTGCGCCCGGTCGGGCCGAGCGCGGCGGCGGCGACCAGCACGTCGGGGCTTTTCCAGCGCGACCCGATGGCCCGCATGCCGTCGGCCGCACCGGCCAGGGCCTGTTCGGCGCCGATGGCCTGCACGTCGCCCAGTTCGCCGGGCGGCACGGTCAGGGGCACCAGCCCGCCGCCGTTCAAGGCCGTCCACGCCGCCCGCCACGGGTTGGGATCGTCCCACAGCAGCGGCTTCGCCCCCGCCCCCGGCTTGTAGACCGGAACGATCACCACGCCGCGGGCGCGGGCCTCGGCGAACGGGATGCCGGCCCCCTGCAGCAGCCGCTTCACCGCCAGGGCATGAAAACGCACCGTCAGGCTGGCGATGTAGCGGGTCGAGGACGCCCGTTCCTGGTCGACGGTGAAGTCGCGCACATATTCGGCGCCGTCGGCCTTGGGCAGGCGGACGTGATCGGCCGGCGCGGTCAGACGCTCCAGCAATTGGCGGAAGGCCTGCCGCTGCCCCTCGGCGACGGCCTGGTCCTTGGCGGCCTGGGGGCTGGCGGCTGAAACGTCCACCTCGACGCCGCGCACCGTATAGGCGTCGCCCACGGCCTGGGCGCGGGCGGGCAGGACAGAGCCCAGCAGCAGCCCCAGCACACACAAAAGGCGGAGAGAAGGCATTGCAAACCGTTCGGGTTGGAGTATCTTCGGCCCCTCCTGGGGCCTGATCGCAAGGGCCTCATCATATCATACGCAAAGCCACGAGGAAGACCATTCCCGCTCACGACGAAAAGCAGGGTCTGACCTACCGCGACGCGGGCGTCGACATCGATGCCGGCGAAGCCCTGGTCGACGCCATCAAGCCGCTGGCGAAATCCACCGTCCGGTCCGGCACCTCGGCCGGCCTGGGGGGCTTCGGCGCGCTGTTCGACCCCAAGGCCGCCGGCTTTGCCGACCCCATCCTGGTGGCCACCACCGACGGCGTCGGCACCAAGCTGAAGGTGGCCATCGAATCGGGCCGCCACGACAGCGTGGGCATCGATCTGGTGGCGATGTGCGTCAACGATCTGGTGGTCCAGGGCGCCGAGCCGCTGTTCTTCCTGGACTACTTCGCCACCGGCAAGCTGGACGTCGCCCAGGGCAAGGCCGTCATCGCCGGCATCGCCGAAGGCTGCCGTCAGGCCGGCTGCGCCCTGACCGGCGGCGAAACCGCCGAAATGCCCGGCATGTATTCGCACGGCGACTACGATCTGGCCGGCTTCTCGGTCGGCGCCGCCGAACGTGGCCGCCTGCTGCCGTCCGACGACGTCGCCGCCGGCGACGTGCTGCTGGGGCTGGCCTCGTCGGGCGTGCATTCCAACGGCTATTCGCTGGTGCGCCGCGTCGTCGCCCGGTCCGGCCTGTCCTGGGATGCCCCGGCCCCGTTCGCGCCGGCCGTCTCGCTGGGCGACGCCCTGCTGGCGCCGACCCGCATCTACGTCAGATCGTGCCTGTCGGCCATCAGGGCCGGCACGGTCAAGGCGCTGGCCCACATCACCGGCGGCGGCCTGATCGAGAACGTGCCGCGCGTCCTGCCCGACAATGTGGTCGCCGACATCGACGCCGCCGCCTGGCCGCTGCCGCCGGTCTTCCGCTGGCTGGCCGCCGAGGGCGGCATCGTGCCCCACGAAATGGCCCGCACCTTCAATTGCGGCATCGGCATGGTGCTGGTCTGCGCCGCCGGCAAGGCCGCCGAGGCCACCCGCCTGCTGACCGAAGCCGGTGAGACGGTGTTCACCATCGGCACCCTGCGGCCGCGGTCCGGCCAGGAGGCGCAAAGCCAGGTGTCCGGCAGCGAAGGCTGGGCCTGACCATGTCCCGGACCAAGGTGGGCGTGCTGGTTTCCGGGCGCGGCTCGAACCTGCAGGCGCTGATCGATTCCTGCGCCGACCCGGCCTTCCCGGCCGAGATCGCCCTGGTCATCAGCAACGTCCCCGGGGTCTTCGCCCTGGAACGGGCGAAGCGGGCCGGCATTCCCACCCGCGTCATCCCGCACAAGGGCTTCCCCTCGCGTGAGGAATTCGACGCGGCGATGGATGCCGAACTGCGCGCCGCCGGCATCGGCATCGTCTGTCTGGCCGGCTTCATGCGCCTGCTGTCGACGCCCTTCGTCCAGGGCTGGGCGGGGCGGATGATCAACATCCACCCGGCCCTGCTGCCCAGCTTCAAGGGGCTGCACACCCACGAGCGGGCCATTGCCGCCGGCTGCAAGCTGCACGGCTGCTCGGTGCATCTGGTGACACCCGACCTGGACGACGGTCCGCTGCTGGTGCAGGCCGCCGTGCCGGTGCTGCCCGACGACACCCCCGACAGCCTGGCCACCCGCGTGCTGGAACAGGAACACCGGGCCTATCCGCTGGCGCTGAAGCTGCTGGCCCTGGGCAAGGTGACGGTGGACGGCGCCGTCGCCCGAATCGACGCCCCCGGCGGCGGCGCCATCATCAACCCGCTGCCGTGATCCGGCTGGGTGACGAACTGTCCGGTGCCGGTTTCCATCACCGTCTGCGGCAGGGAATCGGCCCGATACATAGGTAATATGCGCAGTCCCCGGTTGACGTGGACTTAGGTTTCGGTCAGCCTGCTCGTCAGGCAAGCAGGGAGCTGCCGATGAAAACCGTCGCCTCAATTTCCTTCCTGGCGGACCACAGCCTGAGCATGGATGTGGAAGATGTCAGGCTGATCGAAGCCTCGAATCCCATCGAGGTCGGGGATGGTCTGTGGTGCTGCGAACTGCTCCTCAGGACCACCAACGGCACCGTGGCCTTGCAGCTGCTGGCCGATTCGCCCGAGCACCTGCGGGTGGTCGAGACCGGGGGCGAATAGCCGCCCCCGCTCCCGTCCCCGGTCAGGGGATGGCATAGGTGGCGGTGGCGTGCGCCACCATCTCGTCGCTGTCGGCCGCGATCAGTTCGACCGCCCCCACCCCCAGACGACGCCCCATCTTCAGCATCCGCGCCTCGGCGACGATCGCCGTCGGCCCGCTGCGCCGCAGGAAGTTCATGGTCAGGCTGGACGTCACCGCCATCTCCTGCGGGCCGATGACGCTGAGGATGGCCGCCCACACCGCCACGTCGGCCAAGGTCATCAGGGCCGGGCCGCTGACCGTATCCACCGGGCGGGCGATGGAAGGCGAGAACGGCATGAGCAGGCGGGCCTCGCCTTTGCCGACGCTCAACACCTGAATCCCGGCGGCGGCGGCCATCGGAACCTTGGGCAGGAAGTCGCTGTTCAGGATTGCGGCGGTTATGGCGCTCATCTTCGATTCCTATTGCTGGAGTGCGGCGTCTGGCTCCACACTGTGCCGACGACAGACATCCGCTGACAAGAGAGGTGTGCATTGGGTCACCCATCCATTCTGCATCTGGAGGTCGAGGGTGGCATCGCCACCGTCACCCTGAACCGCCCCGAGGCCCGCAACGCCCTGTCCTTCGCCCTGATGACCGAGATCGAGGCGGCACTGGCGAAAATCGCCGCCGACCGTTCGGTCAAGGTGGTGGTGCTGGCGGCCAACGGACCGGCCTTCTGCGCCGGCCACGACCTGAAAGAAATGCGCGCCCTGGACGGGCGGGACGCGGTGGCCGCCGTCTTCGCCCAATGCGCCCGCATGATGACCGCCATCGTCCGCCTGCCGCAGCCGGTCATCGCCAAGGTCCACGCGATGGCCACCGCCGCCGGCTGCCAGATCGTCGCCAGCTGCGACCTGGCCTTTGCCGCCGACAGCGCCAAGTTCGCCACGCCGGGGGTCAATATCGGCCTGTTCTGTTCGACGCCGATGGTGGCGCTGTCGCGGGTGGTCGGACGCAAGCAGGCGATGGAGATGCTGCTGTCGGGCCAGGCCATCGATGCCGCCACGGCGCAGGGCTGGGGGCTGATCAACCGCGCCGTCGCCGAAGCCGACCTGGACCGCACCGTGGCCGAACTGGCCGGACAGATCGCGGCGAAATCCCCGTACACCGTCAGGGTCGGCAAAGAAGCCTTCTACCGCCAGATCGAGATGGACCTGGACCAGGCCTATGCCTATACCGCCGAAATCATGACCGGCAACATGCTGGCCGCCGACGCGGCCGAGGGGATAGACGCCTTCCTGACCAAGCGCCACCCGGTATGGCAAGGCTGCTGATACGGAACCCGAATTAATCATCCGGGCTTCGTATGACACCCAGAGCGGGTCGGTGGCCGTGCCCCGTCGCCATGCCCATTGACGAACGGTCGCCGCGCCCCCACTCTATCAGCAGTCTCTAATGCAACAGGGGTGCATTCTCATGCCCGAACTCATGGTCAACGGACAGCCGGTCGAAGTCAGCGAAGCCGGCTGGCTGGAAAATTGTCAGATCTGGAACGACGACATCGCCAAGGCGATCGCCGTGACGGAAGGGGTCGAACTGACCCCGGAACATTGGGATGTCATCCGCGAGGCCCGCGCTTATTTCGATGAATACGGCATCGTCGCCGAACAGCGGGTGTTCATGAAGCTGATGAAGGAAAAGTTCGGGCCGGAGCGGGCCTCGCAGCAATACCTTTACCAGCTTTTCCCGCACGGGCCGCTGAAGCAGGGCAACAAGATCGCCGGACTGCCCCGTCCCAAGGGCTGCTCGTAAACAAAAACCGGCCCAGGTCACCCTGGGCCGTTGGGACCATGTGTGTTTGAGGGAAGCCCCATATCAGGCATAGCGCCGGATGCGGGGCTTTTCATTTACCGAAGGGTTTCCGTCATGGCCGGGCTTGACCCGGCCATCCACGGCTACGCCAGCCGCTGGTAGAGATCGTCCCAGTTCGGATTGTCGGTCAGGATCAGCTTGACCTTCCACGCCCTCGGCCAATGTTTGAGGTTTTTCTCCCGCTGAATGGCGGTACGGATGTCCTCGTATCGTTCGGCATAGACCAACTGCTTCAGCCCGTATCGCTTGGTGAAGCCATCGGCGACGCCCTCACGGTGCCCCCAGGCTCGACGCGCCAAATCGCTGGTCACACCGACGTACAGCGTGCCATTCGGTCGGTTCGTCATGATGTAGACCCAGCCGCCCTGCATGCTCGTATCATGCGGCCAACCCTGGGATGTCTGCAACCAGCGGCGTCATGGCCGGGTCAAGCCCGGCCATGACGAAACACACTTAGACCCAACGGCTCTCAGGTCACCCCGGGCCGGTTTCGTTTTCAGGGTCCGTCAGCCGTTGGCCGGGGCGGAAGCGTCCTCGGCGGCGGCTTCGCCCTCGCCCTCGGCCGGGGCAGCCTGCTGCTCGCCGTTCTCGTCATCCTCGCCGGTCATCTCGGCCTGATCGCCGGCCGGAGTGGACAGATTTTCCGGGCGCCGCTGACCGTTGCTCTGGTTATAGGCGTTGATCAGGCGGAAATAATGCTCGGCATGCTGATAAAAATTCTCGGCGGCGACGCGGTCGCCCTGGGACGAAGCGTCGCGGGCCAGGGCCAGATACTTTTCCATCACCTGATGGGCGTTGCCGCGGATACGCCCCTCGGGGCCGTTGGAATCGAACACCTGGGTGCGGACATTGATGTGCCGCGGGGCGCCACCGGAATGGCCGCCGCCGGAATGAATGCGATTGGGGTTGCCGCCGTTGCCACGGCCGCGGGGACGTTGCTTGGGATTCACGTGTCCTGCCTTTTCAACAATAACCATCTTGGTCTTGCTTAAGCGACCGCCCACCGGACACATGGTCCGAAGGAACGGATAAACCCTCGTCAGAAGGATCGGGAGCGCCAGGAAAAGAAGCGGAGCCGAAGCTCTACGCCTTGGACCTCAGCCGGGGCGCACGACGGGGGCACCCTAGCGGGAGAAGGGATTCTTTCCAACCTTTTTTTATGCCTGCGCGATGACACACCGCACAATTCCGCCCAGATCGCGGCGCGACCATACCCGGAGCAGGCCGGCGGCCCCCAACAGGGCGGCGACGGCGCCGTCCTGCCCCTGCCCGACCTCGAACCCGGCCAATCCCCCCGGGGCCAGCAGCGCCGCCACCTGCGGCGCCAGCAGACGATAGCAATCCAGCCCGTCGGCACCGCCGGCCAGGGCCGTGCGCGGTTCGAACCGCGCCACCTCGGGCTCCAGGGCGTCGATGTCGCCATCGGGGATATAGGGCGGATTGGACACCACGATGTCGAACGGCCCGGACAATCCGTCCGCCCAGTCGCCCCGGCGGAACTCGGCCCGCCCGGCCAGGCCGGTGCCGTCGGCATTGGCCCGTGCCACCGCCAGCGCCCCGTCGCTGCGGTCGATGCCCAGGCCGGTGGCCCCGGGCAGCTCCGACAGCAGGGCCAGCAGGATGCAGCCGGTGCCGGTGCCCAGATCCAGCAACCGCAAGGGGGCGGCACGGTCGGCCACCTGCTCCAGCACCGCCTCGACCAGGGTTTCGGTGTCGGGACGCGGCGCCAGGGTATCGGCGCTGACCGCCAGATCCAGGGTCCAGAAGCCGCGCCGGCCCAGGACGTGACTCATCGGCTCGCGGGCGGCGCGGCGCCGGGCCAGGGCCTCGACCCGCTCGGCCAGGGCGGCGGGAATTTCGGTTTCGGGAAAGGCGGACAGCCGGCCGGGAGCAAGCCCCAGAACCTCGGCCACCAGCAGCCGGGCGTCGAAGCGGGCGTCGTCGATGCCGGCGGCGGCGAAGCGTGATGTCAGGCTGGCGATCAGGTCGCCGGCCCGGATCACTCCACCATCTCCGCCAGCCGTTCGGCCTGGTCGGCGGCGATCAGGGCTTCCACCACTTCGTCGACGGCGGTGCCGTTCATCACCTCGTCGATCTTGTAGAGCGTCAGGTTGATGCGATGGTCGGTGACGCGGCCCTGCGGGAAATTATAGGTGCGGATGCGTTCCGAACGGTCGCCCGATCCCACCTGATTCTTGCGGTTGGCGGCGCGGGCGGCATCCTTGGCCTCGCGCTCCATCTCGTACAGGCGCGAGCGCAGCAGCTTCAACGCCGTGGCCTTGTTCTTGTGCTGGCTTTTTTCCTGCTGGCAGGCTACCGCCAGGCCGGTGGGGATATGGGTGACGCGGACCGCCGAATCGGTGGTGTTGACCGACTGCCCGCCCGAGCCCTGGCTGCGATAGACGTCGAAGCGCAGATCCTTGTCGTCCAGTTGGATGTCCACCTCTTCCGCCTCGGGCAGCACCGCCACCGTCGCCGCCGAGGTATGGATGCGCCCGCCGGATTCGGTGGCCGGCACCCGCTGGACCCGATGGACGCCGGATTCGAACTTCAGGCGGGCGAACACGCCGCGGCCGGTGATGGTGGCGCTGGCTTCCTTCATGCCGCCGATGCCGGTTTCGTTGACGTCCATCACCTCGAAGCGCCAGCCGCGGGTCGAGGCATAGCGTTCATACATGCGAAACAGCTCGGCGGCGAACAGGGCGGCTTCTTCGCCGCCGGTGCCGGCGCGCACTTCCAGGATGGCGTTCTTTTCGTCGGCCTCGTCCTTGGGCAGCAGCATCAGCTGCACCTCGCGCTCCAGGACCGGCAAGGTTTCCTTGAGGGCGTAATATTCCTCGGCGGCCAGATCCTTCATGTCGGGGTCGGCCATCATCGCCTCGGCCTCGGCCATGTCGGCGCGGGCCTTGCGCAAGGCCTTCACCGCCTGGGCCACCGGCTCCAGGTCCGACAGCTCCTTGGACAGTTTGGCGAAGGACGTGGCATCCCCGGCGGACAGCAGGGCATGCAGTTCGTCGAAGCGATAAAGAACCTTGTCCAGTTGGGCTTCCAGATTCATCGCGCACTCAATCCAATCGGAACAGGGTCTTCAGGGTCTTTTCCATCGCCCGCCATTCGGCGCTTTCGGCGGCAACGCCCTTCAGTCCTTCGGACGGGGCATGCAGCAGACGGTTGATCAGCAGGCGGGTGGCCTGGGCGGCGTCGCTTCCGGCCTCGGCCAGGACCGCCTCGCGGGTTTCCTCGAAACGCTGCCGCAGGGCGACGATGGCCGGCACGGCGACGCGGCCGGCACGGCCCTTCAGGAAGGCCTCCAGCTCCGCCTCCAGCAGCGTGCGGGCGGCGCGGGCGGCCTGCTCGCGGCCGGCACGCCCCTCCAGCGCCACCCGCTCCAGGTCGGACAGATCGTACAGAAAGGCGCCGTCCAGGCGGTTGACCGCCGGCTCGACATCGCCGGGAATGCCGGCATCGACCACGAAGACCGGCCGGCGCCGCCGCTTCTTCAGGGCGGCGGCCATCATGTCGGCGGTCAGGGTCACCACCCTTGCCCCCACCGAGCAGACGACGATGTCCGCCCCGGCCAGCGAGTCGCGCAGATCCTCGAACGGCAGGACGTGGCTGTCCAGACTTTGGGCCAGCGCCTCGGCCCGGCTGACCCGCGGCGCCGTGACCGCCAGCCACGACAATCCGGCGGCCAGCAGGCTTTCCCCCACCAGTTCGCCCATGTCGCCGGCCCCGATCAGCAGGCCGCGGCACCGCCCCAGGTCGCCGTGCACCTCGCGGGCCATCTGGGCGGCGGCGGCGGCGATGGACACCGGACCTTCGCCGATATGGGTCTCGCTGCGGATGCGCTTGGCGGCGCCATAGGCGGCCTGCAGCACGGTTTCCAGTTCGACGCCCACGGTCCCCGCGTCGCGGGCCAGACGGTGGGCGGTCTTGACCTGGCCCAGCACATGGGGCTCGCCGATGATCAGGGAATCCAGCGAGGCGGTGACGGTGAAGCCGTGACGGACCGCATCGGCCCCCGCCAGTTCGTACAGCTGCCCGCCCAGCGCCGCCGGAGGCAGGCCGGTGCGGACAGCGAAGGAATCGCCGATGATGCCGGCGGCCACCTGATCGTCGTGGTGCGAGGCCCAGACCTCGACCCGGTCGCAGGTGGACAGCACCATCGCCTCGTGCAGGCCGCGGGCCTTGAGATCGGCCAGGAAGGCCGGAGCGGCGGCATCGTCGACGAACAGCTGGTCGCGCAGGGGCAAGGACGCCGACCGATGGTTGGCGCCCACGACCAGCAGGCGGGGAGCGGCGGCCGGGCTCATTTCGCCAGCAGGCGCTCCTTCAGCGCGGCCAGGGGCACCTCGTCCTGGCTGCCGCTGTCGAGGTCCCGGAGAGTGACGGCGCCGCGCGCCATCTCGTCCTCGCCCATGATGACCACGGCGCGGGCTCCGGCCTTGTCGGCGCGGGCCATGCGCTTCTTCAGGTTGCCGGAAAAGCCCATTTCCACCGCCAGACCGGCGGCCCGCAGGGAATCGGCCAGGGCCATCGCCGCCATCGCGTCGCCCATCGGAATGATGGCGACGGGACGCTCGGGCGGGGTGACGCCGTCCACCAGCATGGCCAGCCGCTCGACCCCGGCGGCCCAGCCGATGCCGGGAGTGGCCGGACCGCCCATCTGCCCGATCAGCCCGTCGTAGCGGCCGCCGGCCAGCACCGTGCCCTGGGCGCCCAGGGCGGTGGTGGTGAATTCGAAAGCGGTATGGCAGTAATAATCCAGGCCGCGCACCAGCCGCGGGTTGACCGTCGCCGGAATGCCCAGCGCCGCCAGCCCGCCGGTGACCTGCTCGAAGAAGGCGCGGGCGGCCGGGGTCATCGACTGGGTGATCAGCGGCGCCCCGGCGACGATGCGGCGGTCGCCCTCGTCCTTGGAATCCAGGACGCGCAACGGGTTCTTGTCCAGACGGTTGCGGCTGTCTTCCGACAGGGACGAGCGGAACGGATCGAGATAGGCCACCAGGGCATCGCGATAGGCGGCGCGGCTTTCGGAATCGCCCAGGCTGTTCAGTTCCAGCTGCACCTTGCCGCCCAGCCCCAGCGCCTCCAGGCTGCGCCAGGCCATCGACACCGCCTCGACATCGGCCAGCGGCTGGTCGACGCCCAGCAATTCGATGCCGACCTGATGGAACTGGCGCTGCCGCCCCTTCTGCGGCCGTTCATAGCGGAACATCGGCCCGCGATAGAACACCTTGAGCGGCAGATGCTGGGCCAGACCGCCGGAAATGAAGGCCCGCGCCACCCCGGCGGTGCCCTCGGGCCGCAAGGTGACCGACTCGCCCGAGCGGTCGCTGAAGGTGTACATCTCCTTGGTCACCACGTCCGAGGTTTCCCCCAGGGTGCGGGCGAACACTTCGGTGAATTCGAAGATCGGGGTGACGATCTCGCCATAACCGTAGCGCCGCGCCACCTGGAAGACGGTTTCCTCGACGTGGCGGTGACGGCGGGATTCCTCGGGCAGCAGGTCGTGGGTACCGCGGACGGGTTGCAGGCCGGACAAGGTGTTCACCCCTTCTGTTTGGCGGCGTCGAGCTGCGCCGCTTTACGTTCCACCAATTCGACGATGTGGTCCAGCATGGCCGGGCTGTCGATCTTGTGGTCGGGCGTGCCCGCCACATAGACCATGTGCGATTCGCCGCCGCCGCCGGTCAGGCCGACATCGGTCTCGCGCGCCTCGCCCGGACCGTTGACGACGCAGCCGATGATCGACAGCGTCACCGGGGCGGTGATGTGGGCCAGACGCTTTTCCAGCGCCTCGACCGTCGACACCACGTCGAAGCCCTGGCGGGCACAGGAGGGGCACGACACGATGCGCACCCCCCTGGCCCGGATGCCCAGGCCCTTGAGGATTTCATAGCCGACCTTGACCTCGTCCTCGACCGGGGCCGACAGCGACACCCGCAAGGTGTCGCCGATGCCGGCCCACAGCAGGTTGCCGATGCCGATGGCCGACTTGACCGTGCCGCCGATCAGGCCGCCGGCTTCGGTGATGCCCAGATGCAGCGGATAATCGCAGGCCGCCGCCAGCCCCTGATAGGCCGCCACCGCCAGGAACACGTCCGACGCCTTGACCGATATCTTGAACTCGAAGAAATCGTTGTCTTCCAGGATGCGGGCATGTTCCAGGGCGCTGTCGACCAGGGCCTCGGGGCAAGGTTCGCCGTATTTTTCCAGCAGATGCCTTTCCAGCGATCCGGCGTTGACGCCGATCCGCATGGAACAGCCGTGGTCCTTGGCCGCCCGGACCACCTCGCGCACCCGGTCGGCCGAGCCGATATTGCCGGGATTGATGCGCAGGCAGGCGGCGCCGGCCTCGGCAGCCTCGATGGCGCGGCGGTAGTGGAAGTGGATGTCGGCCACCACCGGCACCGAAACCTGACGGATGATTCCGGCCAGGGCCGCCGTCGAATCCTCGTCGGGGCACGAGACGCGGACGATGTCGACGCCGGCGGCCTCGGCGCGGCGGATCTGCGCCACCGTGCCGGCCACATCGGTGGTCAGGGTGTTGGTCATGGTCTGGACGGTGATGGGCGAATCACCGCCCACCGGCACCGCGCCGACATGGATCAGTCGCGATTTGCGGCGGGTGATATGGCGATAAGGACGCGACGACATGAGCGGGCACGCACCGACAAAGAAAAGCCAGGGCGCCTGATATAGCGCATTTGCCGGCGCCAAGTCACCCCACCGCGGGCAGATCGACGGCGAAGCGGCGGTGATGCCTGAAGATGGGGGATCATGCGTCTTCCCGCCATGTTTCTTCACAAATAGGGATAAAGTATGTACCCTGTGCGTTGCGGATCGCGGGATATCGGGGGAATCGGATGGGCGTGCTGCATTGGAACGACGGGCTGAACGTCGGAATCTCTTTCATGGATGCCGACCACGCGGTTGCGGCCGAGCAGATCAACGCCCTGGCCGCCGCCGGCCCGGCGGCGCGTCTTCCCCTGCTGGCCGAATTCATCGACCATTGCCGCCATCATTTCGCCCGGGAAGAGGAACTGATGGGACAGGTCGGCTTTTTCGCCCTGGGATGCCATCGCGGCGAGCACCAGCGGGTCCTGGCCGAATTGCGGCAGGTCGAGGCGGCCCTGAAAGGCGGCGACGCCCGGGACCGCTATTTCACCGAGGAGCTGCCCGGCTGGCTGATGATCCACCGCAACACGATGGATGCCGTCACCGCCGAATTCGCCCGCACTTCGGGCTATAGCGGATAGGTCGCCCGCGCCAGCCAGGCGCGGTCGGGACCGGACAGCAGCGGCGACAGTTCGGCCATGACGCGGGCATGGTAGGCGTTCAGCCAGTCCCGCTCCTCTTGGTCCAGCAGCGCGGCATCGACCAGCGCCCGGTCGATGGGAACCAGGGTCAGCGTCTCGAAGCCCAGCAGGGACTTGTCCCCGCCGTCCGGCGTGCCCCGCTCGCTCACCACCACCAGATTCTCGATGCGGATGCCATAGGCCCCGGCCTTGTAGTAACCGGGCTCGTCGGACAGAATCATGCCCGGCTTCAACGGCACCGCCGACTGCCCCTGCTTGCCGATCCGCTGCGGCCCCTCGTGCACGGACAGATAGGCCCCGACGCCGTGGCCGGTCCCGTGGTCGTAATCCAGGCCGTGCCGCCACAAGGCCTGACGCGCCAGCACATCCAGCTGCGGGCCGGTCGTTCCGACCGGAAACAGGGCGCGGGCCAGAGCGATGTGCCCCTTCAGCACCAGGGTGAAACGGCGGCGTTCTTCATCCCCGGGGCGGCCGATGGCGACGGTGCGGGTCACGTCGGTGGTGCCGTCCAGGTACTGGCCGCCGGAATCCAGCAGGAACAGTTGCCCGTCTTCCAGGCGGCGGTTGCTGTCGGCCGTGGCGTGATAATGGACGATGGCGCCGTTGGGACCGGCCCCGGCGATGGTCGGAAAGGACGGACCGCGATACAGCTCGCCCTGCCGGCGCAATTCTTCCAGATGCCGGGCGGCGGTCAGTTCGTCGATATCGCGCCGCCCGTCGAGCCAGCGCAGGAAACGGACCAGCGCGGCGCCGTCGCGCCGATGAGCGGCACGGCAGCCGGCCAGTTCGGCGGTATTCTTGCAGGCACGCGGCAGGGCGCAAGGGTCCGGCCCGCGGTCGATGGCGGCGCCGGCCAGGGCGGTCAGCACCGCCTGCGGCGCCTGCCCCTGGTCGACCCGCACCCGCTTGCCGGCCCGGGCCAGCGCGGCCAGGGCAATGGTGAAATCTTCAGGCGGCAGGATGGCGACCCCGGCCCCCAGATGGGCCGCCGTCCCGTCGGCAAGCCGGCCGGCATCCAGGAACAGCTGCACCCCGCCATCGGCATGCAGGATGGCGAAGGCCAGGACCAGCGGCACGAAGGCAAGATCGCTTCCCCGGATGTTCAACAGCCAGGCCAGGGATGCGGGATCGGTCAGGACCGCGGCATCCAGCCGGTCGGCGGCCAGGGTGGCGGCGACATCGGCCCGCTTGTCGGCGGCGCTGCGTCCGGCATGTTCCAGAGCGTGCGGCACCACCGGCCCCGATGGCGGCGGCGGACGCCCATCCCACACCGCATCCAGCGGATTGTCGGAACAGGCGACCAGATCGGCCCCGGCACGGACACAGGCGGTCCGCAGCGTCTCGGCCTGGTCGGCGGTGTGCAGCCAGGGATCGAAGCCCAGCGTCTGACCGGCCGCCAGGGACTGATCCAGCCAGCGCGGCGGCGGCTCGTCGGTCAGGTGAAGGATCTCGAAACAGGCTTCGTCGACCTCGTGGCGGACCTGCAGGGTATAGCGCCCGTCAACGAAGATCGCCGCCCGGCCGCCCAGCACCACCGCCATGCCGGCCGAGCCGGTGAACCCGGTGAGAAAGCCCAGACGCTGGGCCGACGGGGCGACATATTCGCCCTGGAACTCGTCGGCCCGCGGCACCACGAAGCCGTCCAGACCGCGGCGGGCCAGTTCGGCCCGCAGACGTTCGATCACACTCATGACAAAGCCTCCGGTTCCCGGCAGGACGATTGCAGCGCCGCCGGCAGGTGGCGCAGCCGGCCGGCCACGGCCAGATTGGCCAGCGCCACCATCAGAAAGAGTTGGGGGACGGCAAGGCCCAGCGCCAGCAGTCCCGACGAGGCCAGGGCCGCCGCCACCATGAATCCGGCATTGACGATGTTGTTGGCCGCCACCACCTGGGACCGGACCGCCGGGTCGCCGCAGGATTGCAAGACGACGTAAAGCGGCACGATGTAGATGCCGCCGCAGACGGCCACGGCCAGCAGATCGGCCAGAATCCGCCAGGATGCCGGGCGGGCCAGGAAAGCGGTCAGATCCGCCGGCTCCACGGCGGCGGCCGGATCGGCGGCCAGCCACAGATCCGCGCCGAACAGGGCCATTCCCACCGCCGCCCAGACCACCGGCCGCACCGGCAGCCGGCCGGCAGTCAGCCGCCCGCACAGAACCGACCCCAGGCCGATCCCCACCGAAAACATCGCCAGCAACATCGTCACCACCGACGGGCCGGCGGCCAGGACGTCCCGGGCGAAGGCGGGAAACTGCCCCAGATAGGTGGCCCCCACCAGCCAGAACCAGGAAATCCCCAGCACCGCCAGGGTCAGATCGCGCCGCCGCCACACCAGCCCCAGCACCACGGCGGTCTCGCGGGCGATATGGGCGCCCACGATTGTTCCCGGATTGCCCGGACGTGCCGGCGGCACCGCCAGGGCGGCGGCAAAGCCCATGACGGCCAGCCCCAGCGACAGGGCGGCGACGGCAGCCGGGCCGCCATCGGCCAGGATCAGGGCGCCGCCGGCGATGGTGCCCGCCAGGATGGCCAGAAACGTGCCGCCCTCGATCAGGGCGTTGCCGCCCACCAGTTCGTCCGGCTTCAGCAATTCGGGCAGCACGGCATACTTGACCGGGCCATACAAGGCGGCCTGCACCCCCAGCAGAAACAGGGCGGCCAGCATGCCGGCCAGGCTGCCGGTCAGCAGCGACCACGCCCCGACGGCGGAAACCGCCACCTCCAGCCCTTTCCAAAGCCGCATCAAGCGGCTTTTCTCGTAGCGGTCGGCCATCTGGCCGGCCGTGGCCGAAAACAGGAAATAAGGCAGGATGAACAGGCCGGCCGACAGCGGCACCAGCACCGACGGGGCCAAACCGCCGGACCGGCCCTGACCATAGACGATCAGGACCGCCAGGGCGTTCTTGAACAGATTGTCGTTTGCCGCCCCCAGGAACTGCGCCACGAACAGGGGCAGGAAACGGCGATGCCGCAGCAGGCGGAACATCCCGTCATGCATGGCTACGATCCTTGGGCGGCGGCGCCTATTTCTCGATCAGGTCAAGATTGGCTTCGAAATTCAGGATTACCGGACAGGGGGACTGCTCTTCCCCGCCGACCATGCAGACGGACGGCCAGCCATTGGCCGCCGACAGATCCAGTTTCATGTAATGCGCCATCTTGCACGAATAGATCCGTTCCGTCGCCTGTCCGGGAGAAACCTCTGCCGTGGGTATCAGCCAGGAATTCAGCGGTTCCTTGGCCCCGTTGAAGGTGTAGACCGGCAGGAGCAGGCCGACGCTTCGCGTTCCGCCGTTGAAGGCCCGGACCAGCAGACGGCACGAACTGCGCTCGGGCACGCCGGGAAAGCTGACCTGCGAGATCGACAGCCGGAAGCCGTCGATGCGCTCGACGACCCCGGACGGGGGCTGCAGAACCCTTTTTTGCGTGGCCACAGCCGGCGCGGCGGGCCTTTCAGCGCCGCCGCCGCCCTTCGACGAAGCGGACGCCGCCACCGGCACAACGATGACGGCCACGGCCAGACACAGGCGATGCCAGACGGTCACGAAATGTCTCCCCCGCTCATTCGGACTCGGACTCGGGATCGGCGTCGACATCGATGGGGATGCCCGGCTGATGCTTGGAATTGCGGATCGCCAGACTGCTTTTGACGTGGCTGATATTGGGGGCCGCCGTCAGCCTGGTGGTCAGGAACCGCTGATAATCGTCCCAGTCGTGGGCGACGATCTTCAGCAGGAAGTCGGTCTCGCCGGCCAGCATATGGCACTCCCGCACTTCGGCCCAGCCCAGCACCAGATCCTCGAACGACCGCAGATCGGCCTCGGCCTGACTGTTCAGGCCGACATGGGCGAAGACGGTGACGTTGAAGCCCAGGGCCTGCGGCTCGATCTCGGCGTGATAGCCCCGGATATAGCCGGCCTCCTCCAGCGCCCGGACCCTGCGCAGACAGGGCGGCGCAGATATGCCGGCCCGGCGCGCCAGCTCGACGTTGGTCATCCGACCGTCGGCCTGCAGATCCGCCAGAATTCGGCGGTCGATCCGGTCGAGTTTGACCCGCTGCATCAGGGAACTCCAAAAGTAAGGTGTTTCACGAAATTATATTACCAAGCCTTGGCCCAAACGCCAAGCCCGTCCTTACCGCGTCGCGGTGTAAAACCATCGGGTGATGATGATAGTGAAATTCATTATTATTCGATAGCCTCGCCGCGAGTTTATAGTCATTCCACCTTGCATGGACGGCCGGAGACGATTAGATTGGACGGATCAATCTCACCCTCCAGCCGCAGATACGGAGACACAAGGATGTCCGACGCCGTCAATCCCCTCAGCCTGGTGACCCAAGCCGCTCCGGACTTCACCGCCCCGGCGGTGATGCCCGACAATTCCATCGAGCAGGCCTTCAACCTGAAGTCCTATCTGGCGGGGTCCTATGGCCTGGTGTTCTTCTATCCGCTGGACTTCACCTTCGTCTGTCCGTCGGAAATCCTGGCCCACGACCACCGCGTCAAGGCCCTGGCCGAGAAGAACTGCAAAGTCGTCGCCGTGTCGGTGGATTCCCACTTCACCCACCTGGCCTGGAAGAACACCGCCGTCGACAAGGGCGGCCTGGGCAACGTTCAGTTCCCGATGGTCGCCGACCTGACCAAGTCCATCGCCCGCTCCTACGGGGTGCTGATCAACGACGCCGTCGCCCTGCGCGGTTCGTTCCTGATCGACAAGGCCGGCAATGTCCAGGTCGCTCATGTCAACAACCTGCCCCTGGGCCGCAACGTCGACGAGATGCTGCGTCTGGTCGACGCCCTGCAGTTCCATGAGGAGCATGGCGAGGTCTGCCCCGCCGGCTGGCAGAAGGGCAAGGCCGGCATGAAGGCCAACCCGGCCGGCGTCGCCGAGTACCTGGCCAAGCACGCCGGCGAGCTGTAAGCCTGCCCTTCGGGGCGGTACCGTCGAAAGGGCGCGAGTTTTTTCGCGCCCTTTTTCGGTTCCGGCTGCGGCCTTGCGCACCCGCCGCCCCCGACTTATTCTGCAACGGATACCTGCAGGGGAACATTCATGGCAACCCATCGCACCAAAGTCCTGATTCTGGGATCCGGCCCGGCCGGCTGCACCGCGGCGATCTATGCCGCCCGCGCCAATCTCGAACCGATCCTGGTGGCTGGCCTGCAGCCCGGTGGCCAGCTGACCATCACCACCGACGTCGAGAACTTCCCCGGTTTCGCCGAGGCGGTCCAGGGACCGTGGCTGATGGAGCAGATGCAGGCCCAGGCCGAGCATGTCGGGGCCCAGTTCCTCTACGACACCATCGTCGACATCGACCTGACCCGGCGCCCCTTCGTCGCCAAGGGCGATTCCGGCGACGAATATGTCGGCGACACCCTGGTGATCTGCACCGGCGCCACCGCCCGCTGGCTGGGCATCGAGTCGGAAAAGAAATTCCAGGGCTTCGGCGTCTCGGCCTGCGCCACCTGCGACGGCTTCTTCTTCCGCAATAAGGAAGTGGTGGTGGTCGGCGGCGGCAATTCCGCCGTCGAGGAAGCGATCTATCTGGCCGGCATCGCCGCCAAGGTCACCCTGGTCCACCGCCGCGATTCCCTGCGCGCCGAAAAGATCGCCCAGGAACGGCTGTTCGCCAATCCCAAGGTCAACGTGGTGTGGGACAGCGTCGTCGACGAAATTCTGGGGGCCGACAATCCCCCCGGCGTGACCGCCGTCCGCCTGAAGAACGTCAAGACCGGGCAGACCAGCGACCTGGCCACCGACGGCGTTTTCGTCGCCATCGGCCACTCGCCCAATACCGAGCTGTTCAAGGGCGTGGTCACCATCGACGACGAAGGGTACATCGTCACCACCCCCGGCTCGACGGCGACCAACGTGCCGGGAATTTTCGCGGCCGGCGACGTGCAGGACAAGATCTTCCGGCAGGCGGTGACCGCCGCCGGGACCGGATGCATGGCCGCCCTGGAAGCGGAACGCTTCCTTGCCGCGCATGGACACGGGACCTGAGTTCCGGCACAGTGTGGGCCGCAATGAACAAAGCCGGCCGGCTCCTTGACGGGGCCGGCCGGAAAACGCCAGGTGGGCAGGGAGCCCTTTGACCGATCATGGACTGGGATAAACTGAGGGTCTTCCACGCCGTGGCCGAGGCTGGCAGTTTCACCCATGCGGGCGAAGTCCTGAATCTCAGCCAGTCGGCGGTCAGCCGCCAGATCAGCGCCCTGGAAGAAAGCCTGAATCTGCCGCTGTTCCACCGCCACGCCCGCGGCCTGATCCTGACCGAACAGGGCGAGTTGCTGTACAAGACCGCGCGCGAGATCTTCTCGAAGCTGGCCATGACCGAGGCGCTGCTGACCGAAAGCCGCGAGCGGCCGCAAGGCCCCCTGAAGGTCACCACCACGGTGGCGTTCGGCAGCCTGTGGCTGACGCCGCGCATCAAGGATTTTCTTGATCTTTACCCGGATATCGCGCTGACGATGGTGCTGTACGACGGCGAACTGGATCTGGCCATGCGCGAGGCCGACGTCGCCATCCGCATGATGCCGCCCCGCCAGCCCGACCTGATCCAGCGGCACCTGCTGACCATGCATTACAACGTCTACGCCTCGCCGGAATACCTGAAGAAATACGGCGTGCCGAAAAGCCCCGAGGACCTGGACAATCACCATATCATCGTCTACGGCGACGACGCCCGGGTCTCGCCGCCGGTCTCGAACGTCAACTGGCTGCTGGAAGCCGGCGCCACCCCTGCCCGCCCCCGCCGGCCGGTTCTTGAAGTCAACAATATCCACGGCATTTATCGGGCGGTGAAGTCCGGCCTGGGCATTGCCGCCATGCCGGACTATCTCAGCACCGAAACCGACAATCTGGTGAATATCCTGCCCGAACTGAAGGGGCCGAAGGTCGACGCCTATTTCGTCTACCCCGAAGAACTGCGCCATTCCAAGCGGATCACCGTATTCCGCGACTTTCTTCTGCACAAGATGCAGGAAGCGCAGTGACCCCCTTGACATGCGTCGCGCGCATGGCTCGGGTGAGTTTTTTTGCATAGCACAAATATGCGTTTTCCCGTACATATCGTGTCGCAGGTTGCTGCAACGCAGCACCTACCGATTTCGGCGGACGCACTACCCTCCCGCCAGTTGTTCCCCAGGTGCAATGCCTGGGTTTTCAGGGTCTTCGGATCCTACGTCTCCTAGACGTGAAGCCTCCCTGTTAGACTTAGGCCCCGGCTAACCCCGGGGCCTTTCTTTTTCTGCGGACGTGCGCTGCAGGTCAGGGCCGGCACTTGCCGAGGTCGTCCACACGCTCCTGCCGGGGATGCGGCATCCGTCCCAATCCTTGCCTGAAGGTGCGGATGCGCGGAAGCGCCTGCGACCGCCCCATCCATTCGGAATGGGCGAGGCCCGTTTCCCCCGTTGCCAAAAATGTTGCGCAGACACTTTCGACATGTCACATGTAAA
>CAJANN010000254.1 GCA_903941095.1 uncultured Rhodospirillaceae bacterium
TAATCTCATTCAACAAATGAACCCCCAGTGGCGCGATCTCTGCGAAGACATTGCCTGACGGCTCCCGTCGGTTGGATGCCCGCCTGCGCGGGCATGACGTCAAAAATTTACCCTTCCGTAACCTGAGTTCGGAGCCCTGGGGCGGCGACGGCGGCCATTGACTCCGCTTCGCCTTGGCTCCACCCTTCCCCCCATGCATCTGGTTCACGGCACCTCCATCGAGATCGACGGCCATGCCGCGCTGATCCGCGGCCCCTCGGGAAGCGGCAAGTCGGATCTGGCCCTGCGCCTGATCGACGGCGGCGCCGTCCTGGTGGCCGACGACCAGACCGCCCTTGTCCACCAGGACGGCCGGCTGTTCGCCGGGGTTCCCGATTCCATCGCCGGCATGATCGAGGTCCGGGGCCTGGGAATCGTCCGCCTGCCGCATTGTCCCCGGGCGCCCCTGATCCTGGTGGTGGACCTGATCCCCGCCGGCTCCGTCCAGCGCCTGCCCGAACGGGCCGAGACCGTCCTGCTGGGCATTGCCGTTCCGCGGCTGGATCTGGCCGCCTTCGAGGCGTCGTCCGCCGCCAAGGTTCGCCTTGCGATGCGTTCGGCGGTACGGGATATTATGGTCCGCCCATGACCGACCGCACCGCCCCCTCGCCCTGTTCCGTCCCCCGGCCCGCGCCGGGACGGGTATTGGTCGTCACCGGCCTGTCCGGAGCGGGCAAGACCTCGGCGCTGAAAGTCCTGGAAGACCTGGGATTCGAAGCGGTCGACAACCTGCCGGTGATGCTGCTGTCCAGCCTGGTGCGCGGCGGCGACGGCCCGTCGCGGCCGCTGGCGGTGGGCATCGACATCCGCACCCGCGATTTCGGCGCCGAGCCGGTCCTGGCCGAGATCGACCGGCTGATGGCCGAATCCGGCCAGGACGTCCGGCTGCTGTTTCTCGATTGTGAGGACGAGGTGCTGCGGCGGCGCTTCACCGAGACCCGGCGGCGCCATCCCCTGGCCACCGACCGGCCGCTGATCGACGGCATCCGGCACGAACGGACCCTGGTCGCGCCGCTGCGCGCCCGTGCCGACGTGGTGTTCGACACCTCGAATCTGGCGCCCGGGGAATTGAAGCGGGTGCTGTCGGCGCATTTCGGCGAGGCGGCGGTGCAGAAGCTGCTGGTGTTCGTCACCTCGTTCGCCTATCGCGAAGGACTGCCGCGCGAGGCCGATCTGGTCTTCGACGTCCGCTTCCTCGGCAACCCGCATTACGTCCCGGATCTCAAGCCCCTGAGCGGGCGCGACCCCGGAGTCGCCGATTTCATCGCCGCCGACCCGGTTTTCGCCGATTTTTTCCGGTCTTTGACCGGATTGCTGGCTCCGTTGTTGCCCCGCTTCGCTGCCGAGGGTAAGAGCTATCTGACCATTGCCGTCGGATGCACCGGCGGCCGTCACCGTTCGGTGTTCGTCGCCGAACGGCTGGCGTCATGGCTGGCAGGTCAGGACGTTCGGGTCGAGCTTCGCCACCGCGAACTGCAGGCGGCGGGGACATGACAAGAGGGTGAAGATGATCGGACTGGTACTTGTGACCCACGGCAAACTGGCCACCGAACTGGTCGCGGCGATGGAGCATGTGGTCGGACCGCAGCCCAATGTCGCCGCCGTCTGCATCGGTCCCGACGACGACATGGAACAGCGCCGCGACGAAATCATGGACTGCGTCGCCCGCTGCGACGCCGGGGCCGGCGTGGTGGTGCTGACCGACATGTTCGGCGGCACACCGTCCAATCTGGCGATCTCGATCATGGACAAGGCCCGGGTCGAGGTGATCGCCGGCGTCAACCTGCCCATGCTGATCAAGCTGGCCAGCGTCCGCCATTCCGAGCCGCTGGGCGAGGCCGTCGCCGCCGCCCAGGAAGCCGGCCGCAAATACATCAACGTGGCATCGAAGCTGTTGACCCAGGGGGCCAGATGAGCGACGTCGAAACCGAAGCCAGGCGCACCGCCACCATCTGCAACCGTCGCGGCCTGCACGCCCGCGCCGCCGCCAAGTTCGTCAAGCTGGTCGCCACCTTCGACGCCCAGGTCCACGTCTCGCACCGGGGATCCGAGGTGTCGGGCATGTCGATCATGGGGCTGATGATGCTGGCCGCCGCCCCGGGCTGCTCGATCGAGATGCGGGCCTCCGGCCCCGACGCCGATGCGGCCCTGGCCGCCATCTGCGCCCTGATCGAACAGAAGTTCGACGAAGAAGACTGAGCACCCGCTCCAGAACGGATGCCGCCCCGGATGCCCCCCGTCGCCCCTTGCGCCGCCGAGCAGGTTCTGAACGGCATGGCCGTCAGCCGCGGTATCGCCATCGGCACCGTGCACCGCCACGATTCCGAGGCGGTTTCCGTTCCTGAATACCGCGTCGCCCCGTCCCGGGTGGCAGAGGAAAAGACCCGCTTCGCCGCCGCCATCGACACCGCCCAGCAGCAGGTGGCGCAGATGCGCGACAAGGCGGCCCGGCTGGAAGGCGCCGCATCCGAGGAACTGGGCTATCTGCTGGACGCCTATCAGCAGATGCTGCACGGCTCGCGGCTGGTCCGCGGCGTCGAAGGCCGCATCGAGGCCGACCGCATCAATGCCGAGGCCGCCGTCCAGCGCGAGATCGACACCATCGTTCATGTTTTCGAGGCGATGGAGGATTCCTATCTGGCCGGCCGGGCCGCCGACGTGCGCGACCTGGGGCGGCGCATCATCCGCAACCTGGCCGGCAAAAGCTGGCGCCCGTTCCAGTCGCTGCCCAAGGGCACCATCATCCTGGCGGAGGAGCTGACCCCGGCCGACACCGCCCTGCTGGACCCCAAGGTGGTGGCCGGCATCGCCACCGTGCTGGGCGGCGCCGAAAGCCACACCGCCATCATGGCCCGGTCCCTGGGATTGCCCGCGGTGCTGGGGGTGGCCGACCTGCTGCGTCAGGCCCGCACCGGCGACACCGTCGTCGTCGACGGCCGCAACGGCCGCGTGGTGCTGAACCCGACCGCCGACCTGCTGGCCGCCTATCGCCGCATGCGCGCCGAATATCTGCGCGGCCGGCGCCTGCTGGCCCGGCTGCGCGACGTTCCCGCCGTCACCCGCGACGGCCAGCGCGTCGCCCTGGAAGCCAATATCGAACTGCCGAGCGAAGTCGCCTCGGTCCTGGCCGCCGGGGCCGAGGGCATCGGCCTGCTGCGTTCGGAATTCCTGTTCATGAACCGCGACGACGCCCCCGGCGAGGACGAACAGTTCGATTCCTTCAAGGCCGTCATCCAGGGCATGCAGGGACGCACCGTCACCATCCGCACCCTGGATATCGGCGGCGACAAGCTGGCGCACGGCCTGGGCATCACCCCCGGCCCCAACCCGTCCCTGGGCCTGCGGGCGGTCCGGCTGTCGCTGGCCCGGCCGGAATTGCTGGAAACGCAGCTGGCGGCCATCCTGCGCGCCGCCGCCTTCGGCCCGACCCGGATCCTGGTGCCGATGGTCGCCACCGTCGAGGAAATCCAGGCGGTGCATGCCGCCCTGGACCGGGTGGTGCGCCGCCTGACCCGCGCCCGCGTCCGGCTGCCCGACCCGCTGCCGCCGCTGGGAGTGATGATCGAGGTGCCGGGCGCCGCCCTGGGGGCCGACGCCCTGGCCTGGAACTCGCAGTTCTTTTCCATCGGCACCAACGACCTGACCCAGTACACCCTGGCCATCGACCGCGCCGACGAAACCGTCGCCAGCCTGTACAATCCCCTGCATCCGGCGGTGCTGCGCCTGATCCAGTTCACCGCCGAAGCCGCCCGGCGGGCCAGGATCCCGGTGGCGGTCTGCGGCGAGATCGCCGGCGACCCGCGCTACACCGCCCTGCTGCTGGGCCTGGGCATCCACGACCTGTCGATGTCGGCCACCAATATCCCGGTGGTCAAGCAGCATATCCGCAGCCTGGACCTGGCGGCGGCCACCCGCATGGCCCGCACGGTCATGGAACAGAGCGACGCCGGCCGCATCGCCGAACTGGTGGACGGCTTCAGCCCCATACCGACATAAAGATATCTTTATACGATCCTTGCCTTCCCGGTCCGGGGCTGCTACAACCCGGCGCAGACACATTCCCTTTCGCATGGGCAAGGAGCCGTCATGACCGATTACGTCGTCGCCGATATCGCTTTGGCCGATTGGGGCCGCAAGGAACTGGACATCGCCGAAAGCGAGATGCCCGGCCTGATGGCCACCCGCGAGGAATACGGCCCCAAGCAGCCGCTGAAGGGCGCCCGCATCGCCGGCTCCCTGCACATGACCATCCAGACCGGCGTGCTGATCGAGACCCTGAAGGCCCTGGGCGCCGACGTGCGCTGGGCGTCGTGCAACATCTTCTCGACCCAGGACCACGCCGCCGCCGCCATCGCCGCCGCCGGCACCCCGGTCTTCGCCGTCAAGGGTGAAAGCCTGGAAGAGTACTGGGACTACACCCACCGCATCTTCGAATGGGCCGACGGCGGCTGCCCCAACATGATCCTGGACGACGGCGGCGACGCCACCTTGCTGATCCATCTGGGCATGCGCGCCGAAAAGGATCTGTCGGTGCTGTCCAACCCGACCTGCGAGGAAGAGGAAGTCCTGTTCGCCTCGATCAAGAAGAAGCTGGCGGCCGACAAGACCTTCTACACCCGCAACGGCACCGCCATCCGCGGCGTCACCGAGGAAACCACCACCGGCGTGCACCGGCTGTACGAGATGGAAAAGAAGGGCACCCTGCTGTGGCCGGCCATCAACGTCAACGATTCGGTGACCAAGTCGAAGTTCGACAACAAGTATGGCTGCCGTGAATCGCTGGTCGACGGCATCCGCCGCGCCACCGACGTCATGCTGGCCGGCAAGGTCGCCGTGGTGTGCGGCTTCGGCGATGTCGGCAAGGGCTCGGCCGAGTCCCTGGCCAGCCAGGGCTGCCGCGTCATCGTCACCGAAATCGATCCGATCTGCGCCCTGCAGGCCTGCATGGAAGGCTATGAAGTGGCGACGATGGAAGAGGCCGCGCCGCGCGGCGACATCTTCGTCACCACCACCGGCAACGTCGACGTCATCACCGTCGACCACATGCGGGCGATGAAGGACCGGGCCATCGTCTGCAACATCGGCCACTTCGACAGCGAGATCCAGGTCGCCGGCCTGAAGAACTTCAAGTGGACCAACATCAAGCCGCAGGTGGACGAGATCCAGTTCCCCAACGGCAACCGCATCCTGCTGCTGGCCGAGGGCCGGCTGGTCAACCTGGGCTGCGCCACCGGCCATCCCAGCTTCGTCATGAGCGCGTCCTTCACCAATCAGGTGCTGGCCCAGATCGACATCTTCTGCAATCCCGGCAAGTACGGGAAGAAGGTCTACGTGCTGCCCAAGCACCTGGACGAGAAGGTCGCCGCCCTGCATCTGGCCAAGCTGGGCGCCACCCTGACCCGGCTGAACGCCAAGCAGGCCGAGTATATCGGCGTGGCCGAAACCGGCCCGTTCAAGCCCGACACCTACAGGTATTAGGCAAGCCGGCCCCCGCTCATTGCAGCGGGGGCTTTTCTTCTCTGACTATACCTTTTAGGATACCGTCCATTCCGTATGGATGGGGGACAGGATGTCAGAGACCGCCGAAGCCGGCCGGAAGAACCGCGCCACCTGGCTGCTGGAAACCACTTTGCGCCGCATCCGCGGCACCAGCGGAAATCCCGCCGTCGCCGGACTGACTTTGGCCACCCGCGATCCGCACGCCGACACGCTGCGCACGCTGGCCTCGGCCGGCCTGCCCTGCCCGGGGCTCGACGAACTGGTCCTGCCGCTGGCCGGCCTGCCGGGCCTGGAATTCGACATATCCGGCGGCCGCTTCCACGCCGTCCACGACGTCCACCAGCTGACCGATGTCCCGCCGCATCTGGACGCCCTGCTGCAGGCCGGGTTCCGCTCCAGCCTGACCGCGCCGCTGCGCGGCGACGGACAGGTCGACGGCGTCCTGTTCGTCAGCGCCACCGCCCCCGACGCCTTCGACGACGCCACCCAGGTGGTGATCGCCCCGGTGATGTCCGAAGCCATCATCCTGCTGCATCGCGAGATCACCCGGCCGTTTCCGGGCTGGCGGACCTGAAACAGAATCAGGGCTCCGAACTCAGGTTACGGAAGGGTAAATTTTTGACGTCATGCCCGCGCAGGCGGGCATCCAACCGACGGGAGCCGTCAGGCAATGTCTTCGCAGAGATCGCGCCACTGGGGGTTCATTTGTTGAATGAGATTAA
>CAJANN010000255.1 GCA_903941095.1 uncultured Rhodospirillaceae bacterium
CCAGGACCGCCGGAGCGATCTTGCAGCCGCAGCCGCCACCATGAGAGAAGCCGGTGAGCTTTGGGGAATCCGACATGGGCGCGTATCTCCAGGGCACGGGAATGCCGCACCCTTGCGGGCGCGGCGGAATGATCGACGCGGGAGGAACGGCTGGGAAGGAATCCCGGCAAGTCTGCCGGCGGGCGGTCTGGACCAGACACGATAGCCCCGGGGCCGTGGGCCAAGGATGGCCGTCACGGCGGCCCGGTGTCAAGGCCCGTTTACATCGAAGCCGGGTCGCAGGACTGGCGATGCAATTTCAGCGTTTTGCACAGTTTCGTCGCTGCCGGCTTGCCCGACAGCGGACCGGCGATCACCCGCCAGCGCGGATTCTTTCCGGCCTGTTCGACCTTTTTCATGGTGGCGTTCAGCTTGCCGAGATCGTCGGGGAACTTGCCCTTGATCCGTTCCCAGGCCGCCTTGGCCTCGTCCTCGGAGGCGGCCGAGGCCAGGGCGACGCCCCAGCCCTTGCCGGTGCTCTGGCCGGTGCCGGTCCCGTTGGCGGCGGCCGGGGCGGTCCGCGTGCCGGTGGCGGTGCCGGCGACCGGCAGCGAGGCCATCTGTGCGGTGTAGCCCTGCTCGATGGCCTGACGCTCTTTCTGGGCTTCGTCCGGGCTGATCAGGCCGGCGGTGCGCAGGCGTTCCAGCCGGCCGACGGCCTGTGCCGCTTCCAGCATGTCGCGGGGGGGCAGCGGCGGGTTTTCCAGACGCTTGGGTTTTTCCGGCAGCAGGGCCTCGAGGATCACGGCCCGTTCGGCGGCATGCTGGGCCGGGGTGATGGCCCGGGTTTCCAGGGTGGCCGAAAGATCGCGCAGACGGGTGACCAGGGCTTCGTCGCCCGGCAGGGGGCGCTCCAGCCCCTGCGAGGCCGGCGGCATGGTGTAAGGGACCAAGGCCCCGATATTGGCGTTGCGGCGGCGGGTGAACTCGTCCTGGGTGATCAGGCCTTCGTCCAGCAGGCGCTTCAGGATGCGGAAGCGGCCGGCGACGTTGGATTCCGCCTCGGAAACCCGGATCGGCGTTCCCGCCTGGGCGGTGGCGCCCGCCGGTGTCAGCGGGTCGGGGGCGGTGGTCCCGACGATGGGCCGGCTGGCCCCGGGATACTGGGTTTGCACGTGATCCATGACCGGCAGCGGCGGTGCCCCCACCGCCGAGGCTCCCGGCGGGCGGCCGGATTCCATGGCGCTGCGGGGGATGTGGCGGCCGGTGATCTTGTCGATCAGCGCCATGTTGGCGCGGGCCACGTCGATGATCGAGCGCGGCATCACCACGCCGCCGTCACCGGGGGCCATGATCGCCCCGGGGGTCTGGGTGGTGATGATCACTTCGTAATATTGCCGGGCCAGATCGTAGCGGCCCATGCCCTGATAGGCCATGCCGGCCACCACCAGGCCGGTCGGATCCTTGGGATTGTAGTGCAGGGCCACCATCGCCTGCCGTTCCGCGGTGACATAGTCGCCGCGGGTCAGGGCGCTCATGGCGCGGTCGGCCGCCCCGGCATTGGCCAGTCCGCCGGCGGCGGTGCCGGCGCCCTGCGGGTCGGCCAGCGGACCGCAGGCCGCAAGGGTGGCCAGCATCGCCACGGCTGCCGTGGTACGTCCCAGACGAGAAAGGGTGCTCATCCATTGCCCCCAAGGTGCGCGAAAATGCCACAGGAAGATCATAGCCAGAATGCCCGCAAGCGGTTCATACTTCCTTAATGGCGATGGGGCGGAGGCGGGTATGGGGCACCGCGAGGTCGAACTCAAGCTGGTTCTGCCGCCCGGGGGCGGCGACCGGGTGGCCCGCATGCGCCGTCGGTTGGGGGCGCCGGCCGGACGGCTGGCGTCGCAGCGGCAGACCACCACCTATTTCGATACCTCGGACCGGATGCTGGCGGCTGCCGGTATCACGGTGCGGGTCCGCCATGTCGGCCCGCGGTGGATACAGACGGTGAAGACGTCGGGCAGCCGGGTGGGCGGGCTGTTCCGGCGCCCGGAATGGGAAACCGTGATCGACGGCGACCGGCCGACGTCCGCCGCCCTGGCCGTCTGCGGCCTGGACGAGTTGCGGGCACCGGATCTGGCCGAGCGGCTGGAGCCGGTTTTTTCAACCCTTATCCGCCGCCGGACCTGCATCATCGGGGGCGCCGGGTGGGAGGCCGAACTGTCCATCGACGAGGGGGAGGTGGCGGCCGGCGGCTTGTCCCGGCCGGTCTGCGAGGTCGAACTGGAACTGCACCGCGGCCGGGCCGGCCATCTGTTCGCCACCGCTCTGCGCATTGCCGAGATGGTCGATGTGCGGTTGACCGCCGACAGCAAGTCCGATCGCGGTCATGCCCTGTCCAGCGGTGCCGTCGTCCGCCCGGCAAAGGCCAGGCCGGTGGTTTTGCGGTCCCGCGACACGGCGGCTCTGGCGTTCAGGGAGATCGCCCGCAGCTGTCTGCATCAGCTGCTGGCCAACCAGCCGGCCCTGCTGGATAGCGGCGATCCCGAGGCGGTGCACCAGATGCGGGTCGCCCTGCGCCGGTTCCGGTCCGCACTCAAGATGTTTTCTCCGGTTCTGCCGCCGGAAGGTCTGGGCGAACTGGGGGCGGAAGTCCGCTGGTTGCAGTCCCGTCTGGGGCCGGCCCGCGACGGCGACGTGTTCGTGAGCGAAATCCTGGCCCCGGTGGCAAGGGAGCATCCCGGCGAAGAGGCGCTGCTGTCGATTCAATCGTATTGGCGGGATCGGCGCGACCTGGATTCTTCGGCGGCGCGGCAGGCGGTGTCCGATCCCCGCTTCACCCGGCTGCTGCTGCGTTTGGGGGGCTGGCTGGAGGATCTGAACTGGCCCAAGGCCGCTGCCGGGGCGGTTCTGCCCTTTGCCCGGCATGTGCTGCAAAAGCGGTTCCGGCGGCTGCGCCGGGCCGGCGGACGGTCGTTGCTGGCGCTAAGCGCCGATGAACGCCATAAGCTGCGCATCCAGGGCAAGCAGTTGCGCTATGCCGGCGATTTCGCCGCTTCGCTTTTCGACCCCGGGCGAACCCGTCCCTTCCTGTCGGCCCTGGCGGACTTGCAGGACCTTCTGGGACAGCTCAACGATATCGCCGTCGCCGTTCCCCGTCTTTGCGCGATCCACCAGAGCGGCCCCTCGGCCTGGGCGGCGGGGCTGGTGGCCGGCTGGCATGAAGCCCGGCGGCCATCGTTGCTGGAGAAGACGGAAACGGCCTGGAAACGCCTGCGTGGGATGGAGCGGTTCTGGACGGAATAGGGGGGCTGCGAAGCCCGGATCCCTTGTCGGGATCGGCAATCATGGCCGAGGCGGGCGGCGCACGGCGCCGAACCAGTATTCCTCGACCGAGTGGATGGCCTGGAACAGGTGGTCCATGTCGATCGGCTTGGCGATATAGCCGGAAGCTCCCAGGTCGTACGAGGCGACAACGTCGCGTTCGACGTCGGACGTGGTCAGGACGACGACGGGGATTGCGGCCAGAGCCGGGTCGGCCTTCATCTCCCGCAGGACTTCCTTGCCGTTCATCTGCGGCATGTTCAGGTCCAGCAGCATCAGATCGGGGGTCTTGGCGTCGGCGAAGCGCGGCGCTTCCTTGCGCAGGAAACGCATCGCCTCCTTACCGTTGATGCAGACCGAGACGGCGCACGGGAAACGGCCATCGGCCAGGGCCAGCTTGACCAGATCGACATCCCCGGGTTCGTCGTCGACGAGCAGAATATTGAACGGGGGCTGGGAATCCTGAGCCATCACGCTACTCCGAACGGGCCGGCAAAGAAAAACAGACACGGGTGCCGCCGGTCGCCGTGGCCTCTATCCAGACCCGTCCGCCGCAGGCCTCGACGATTTTCTTGACCAGCGGCAATCCGATCCCGGTACCGGGACGCCCGCTTTCCGGGTGCAGGCGTTCGAACACCCGGAAGACCCGTTCGCGGAACTCTTCCGGAATGCCGATCCCGGTGTCGCTGACCGAGAAGACCTGCATCGCGCCGGCCGGACGCGAGGTGATCGAGATTTCCGGCGCCATGTCGGGCCGGTGGTGGATGATGGCGTTCTCGATCAGGGCGCTGAAGGTGTCGGCCAGCCGGTTCGGATCGAGCATGACGTCGGGCAGGGGATCGTAGCGGACCACCGCCCGGCTGTGGCTGATCAGGGGGTGCAGGCGGGACAGCGCCGCTTCGACGGCGGCGCCGGCGCCGCACGGCTGCCGGGCCGGCGGCAGCAGGCCGACGGCAAGGTAAAGCTGGACGTCGCGCAACAGCGAACGCAGCCGGGTGGCGCCGTTGATGACATGCTCCAGGGCCGGCCGGGTCTCGTCGGTGACGACGTCGGCCAGCAGGCGCTGCAGCCGGGTGGCGAAGGCCACCTGCAGCCGGACGGGTTCCTGCAGGTGATGGGCCAGGACCTCGGTGAACTGCTCCATATCGTGATTGCGCCGTTCCAGGTCGTTGCGGGCCGCGATCAGCTTTTTTTCGGTGCGTTGCTGGCGTAGCGCAAGCAGCAGCAGCAGGGCGCTGCCCGATACGATCAGGACGGTGCCGGCGATTCCGGCCAGCCAGAACAACTGGTGGTCGTCGGCGTGCCGCTCGCTCTGGTCGGAGACCGGGCGGCTGACGATCAACGCCAGGGGATAATCGGCCATCCGGCGATAGGCCCCGAAATGCGGGATGCCGTCCCCGGCCACCGGACCCGCGACGAATCCTTCCGGCGCCTGCCACAGCAGCGCGAAATAGGGAGCGTCGGCGATGGATTGTCCGGGGGTGTGGTCGTTGCCCGAGGTGCGGGCGCGCAGTACCCCATCCTGGCCGACCACCACGATGGCCGCATTCTCGCCCAGGTCGACCTGCCGGTAGGTGGCGGTCAGGTAGTCGACGCCGAGCGAGACCACCACCACGCCGGCAAACTCGCCGGTCCTGGTGTTCAGCCGCCGGGTCAGTTGGATCGACCATTTTCCCGAGGCCCGGCCCAGGACCGGCTTGCTGATGAACAATGCATCGCTGTCGGTTTCGGCGTGGACGCGGAAATGTTCGCGGTCCGCCAGATTCAGCCGCGTTCCCGGAGGAGGCGCGGACGTCGATTGCACCAGAAAGCCGGCGGCATCGATGATGCCGACCTGCACCGACTGCCCGGCCAGGATGGGGCTGCGGGCGATCTGGGTTTCCAGGCTGAATCCGCCCGGATCGTCTTCGAATCCGGCCTTGATGTGGGTGACCACCTGATCCAGGCCGCGAATGGTGCTGCGGGTCTGGGCTTCAAGCAGGCGCGCGGTGTTGACCAGCTCAAGCCGGAACGCGGCTTGCGCCCGACTTCCGGTTCTGTGGTCCTGGGTCAGGACCGCCGCCCACAGCAGACAGACCAGGAACGCGGCGAACAGGGGGATGAACAGGCGCTGCGTAGCCCCGGCCCGGGTCATCGGACTGTCCCGGCGGGACGTGGACAGGCGGCACGCATCGGACCGGACCCTTCGACTGCTCGAACATTGCGGACCGCGAGTATAGCATAGGGCGCATCGGCGAAAATCTGGAAATAACCCCTTTTATCGTTGGGGCGCCGGGGCGATATGGGTGGAAATGGCGGCTTTCCTCGATTGCTGCGCCGCACTACCCGTTGGCCACCCTTTCGGATGGATGTTTTAAATTAACCAAAATAAGGTTAATTCACGATACTGCATTGCAATATAAGAATTTTTGCTATCCGATAGTACTTGCCAAAAAGGTTAGCGTCATTTACCTATCATCTGAAACAACGCCCGCAGAGCGATTGGGAGGAGACATGGCCATCACCGCGAAACGCAAAGCCAAGGGGGGCGAGCCGGGGGCGGCCCAGCTGATCCGCTGGTATCGCGACATGCTGCTGATCCGCCGCTTCGAGGAAAAGGCCGGACAGCTTTACGGCATGGGGCTGATCGGTGGGTTCTGCCACCTTTACATCGGCCAGGAGGCCGTGGTCGTCGGCCTGCAATCCGCTGCCGGGGACGCCGATTCCGTCATCACCTCGTATCGCGATCATGGTCAGATGCTGGCTTGCGGCATGGACCCCAAGGGGGTGATGGCCGAACTGACCGGGCGCAGCGGCGGCTATTCCCGCGGCAAGGGCGGGTCGATGCACATGTTCAGCCGCGAGAAGCGGTTCTATGGCGGCCACGGCATCGTCGGCGCCCAGGTGCCGCTGGGCACCGGCCTGGGATTTGCCCACAAATACACCGGCGACAGCGGTGTCTGTCACGTCTATCTGGGCGACGGCGCCCTGAACCAGGGGCAGGTCTACGAAAGCTTCAACATGGCGGCGCTGTGGAAGCTGCCGGTGGTCTATGTGATCGAGAACAACAAGTACGCGATGGGGACCTCGGCCGAGCGCCACGCCGCCGGAACCGAACTGTTCAAGCGCGGCGCCGCCTACGGCATTCCCGGCGAGGCGGTGGACGGCATGAGCGTCGAAGCGGTGCACGAAGCCGCCTTGCGGGCGCTGGAGCATGCCCGGACCGGCAACGGCCCCTATGTGCTGGAGATGAAGACCTATCGCTATCGCGGCCATTCCATGTCCGACCCCGCCAAGTACCGGACCAAGGAAGAGGTCACCCGCATGCGCGAGCAGCACGACCCCATCGATACCCTGAAGGCCAAGTTGCTGGCCGCCGGACATGTCGACGAGGCGGGGCTGAAGGAACTCGACCGCGAGGTCAAGGCGATCGTCTCCGAAGCCGCCGAATTCGCCCAAAGCAGCCCCGAGCCCGATGCGGCCGAGCTGTGGACCGACGTTCTGACTGAAGCCTGAGGGAGACGACGATGGCGATCGAAATATTGATGCCGGCCCTGTCGCCGACCATGACCGAAGGCAAACTGGCCCGTTGGCTGAAGAACGAGGGTGACGCCGTCAAGTCGGGCGACGTCCTGGCGGAAATCGAGACAGACAAGGCGACGATGGAGATGGAGGCGGTGGAAGACGGCCGCATCGGCCGTATCCTGGTGACGGGCGGAACCGAGGGCGTGGCCGTCAACACCCCCATCGCCATCCTGCTGGAAGAGGGCGAGACGGATGTCGACGCCGCCATCGGC
>CAJANN010000256.1 GCA_903941095.1 uncultured Rhodospirillaceae bacterium
GACGCCGGCGCCGGTTCCGGCGACGACCCGGGATTCCTGGTTCATCACCTTGCGGGTATAGCCCACGGTGTTCACGTTGGTGACGTTCTGGGCGATGACGTCCAGGCCCCGCTGACTGGTCAGCAATCCCGAAAGCGCCGTGTTCAATCCGAGTGTCAGTGACATGATCCGGGACTCCCCGCCGTTCTGGCGTCAGAGGGTTTTGTTGAAAGCCAGCGAATTGGGTTCGCCCGCGCTCTGGCCGGCGAAGGCGCCGCTGCGGCCGTAATGGGTGGTGGTGCTGCTCTGGTTCTTGACGGCCGAGATGACCGCATCCATCAGCATCTGGGCCGCTTCCATCTCGGCCTTCAGGCGCATGGCGTTTTCCTTGACCAGGGCTTCCAGCCGCCGGCCCAGGGCCATCAGCTCTTCGCGCTGTTCGGGTTCCAGCGCCTCGGCCAGGGCCGGGTCGTCGCTCATCGGAGCGATGGACTGTTCGTAGATGCGGGCCAGGGCGGTCTTGTTGGCGCCCAGTTCGCGAACGGTGACGGTGTCATGGCGGGACAGCGCCTCGTTCTCGAACTCGATCAGGTCGCACAGGTTGGTGCAGGCCCAGACGATGTCGTCATAAGAAAGGGCGGTCATGGCTCAAACCTCCTGGTGCGCCAGCATGGCGCGGGTCACCTGATCGGCCAGGCCGATTCCGTTGCCGCGGTTGGAGATCATTTTAGCGTATTCGTCCAGCAACATGGGGCGAAACATGGCCTCGGCGTGTCCTCCTCCGAACATCCCGCCTTCCCGGTCGATGCCGGTGAACATGTGGTTCAGCATCTGCGACATGAACATGGACTCGAATTGCTTGCCGACCTGTTTGGCCCGGGCAATATTTGCCGTGTGCCCGGGCGCCTGGCGCGGCTGCGAGGCGGCCATCTGGGCCTGGTCGAGCATGGCGGCGGCGGCGGTCATCACATCACCTCGATGTCGGCCTGCAGGGCGCCGGCGGCTTTGATGGCCTGCAGGATCGAGATCATGTCGCGCGGGCCGATCCCCAGCGAGTTCAGGCCGTTGACCAGTTCCTGCAAGGTCACGCCGTGCGGCAGGACCGACAGCTTCTTCTGCGACCCCTCGTCGACCTCGATGTCGCTGCGCTGCACGGTGGTGGTGCTGCCGGTGGTCGAGAAGGGCGAGGGCTGCGAAACCTGAGGGGTTTCGGTGATGCGGATGGTCAGCTGGCCCTGGGCGATGGCGACGGTGCTGATGCGGACGTTCTCGCCCATGACGATGGTGCCCGAGGCCTCGTCGATGACGATCTTGGCGATCTGGTCGGGCTCGATGCGCAATTGTTCGATGTCGGTCAGCATGGCCACCACGTTGCCGCGATAGGCCGGGGGAACGGTGACCTGGACGGTGCCGGGGTCGGACGGCCGGGCGATCTCGGTGCCGAGATAGGAATTGACCGCCTGGGCGATGCGGCGCGCCGTGGTGAAATCGGGATTGCGCAAGGTCACCTTGACCGATTCCAGGTGGCCCATTTCGAAGGGCAGCTCGCGCTCGATGATCGCCGCGTTGGCGATCTTGCCCGAGGTGGGGACGCCCTTGGTCACCGACGAGCCCGAGGCCCCGGTGGCGGTGACGCCGACGCCGGCCAGGCCGCCCTGGGCCACCGCATAGATCTCGCCATCGGCGCCGACCAGCGGGGTGACCAGCAAGGTGCCGCCCAGCAGGCTTTTGGCATCGCCCAAAGCCGAGACCGAGACGTCGACGCGGGTGCCCTGGCGGGCGAACGGCGGCAGTACCGCGGTGACCATCACCGCGGCGACGTTCTTCGGCTTGACGGTGGCGATGGTGCCGCCCTGCTGGCGGATGTTGACGCCCAGGCGTTCCAGCATGCCGACCAGGGATTCCTTGGTGAAGGGCGAATTGGTCAGGTCGTCGCCGGTGCCGTTCAGGCCGACCACGATGCCGTAGCCCACCAGCAGGTTGTCGCGGACGCCTTCGAAATCGGCGATGTCCTTGATGCGCGACGCCCCGAAGGCGGCCTGCGGCATGGCGAACACGGTCACGGCGACCAGACCGGCGGCCAGCAGCAAAGCGCGCAGTCCGGTATTGATGGTGGCGGCGGTGGTGGCGGTCGGCGTCATGGTTTCCTCGGGATGCTCGAATCGCTGAACGGGCGGATGTTTCAATGCGATTGCCGTGCCAGTTGGTAAAATTGTTTGTTTTCAATCGGTTTTGTTTGGGCGGCCCTGTCGCGGGCGGCAATTAATGCCGGGTTCGCGGCAGATTTAGCAGCTTCCGCGTGGCGGCGGCGGCGCGTAGAATGAAGGATATCGCCACAGTTGGGGAACATGGGGGCCATGAAGGTTTCCGGAGTTGGCTCGGGCGCCGCCGCCGCAGGCGGGGCCAGGAAAGCCGACAAGGCAGACGGCAGAAAGGGTGAGTTCAAGAAGGCCCTGGTCGATGCGATGGGGTCGATGGAGGAGGTGCACGCCGCCGAAGCTCCGTCGTCGCTGGGAATCGTCGAGGCCACCTTGATGCTGCAGGATGTCGGCGGGGCCACCGATCGCGAGGCGCGCCGCAATCTGGTCCGTCGTGGCGAAGAACTTCTTGATATGCTGGAAGAAATTCGTCATGGGCTGCTGCTGGGGACCGTTCCCCTCGACAAGCTGCAATCCCTGGCCGACAATGTGCGCACTCGCCGCGACGCCTGCCAGGACCCCCGTCTGGTGGCCCTGCTCGATGAAATCGAGCTGCGGGCCGAGGTGGAAATCGCCAAACTGATGCGCGGTCGCTGACCCGGGGACAACAAGGCCTCTTGCGGCCCCCCCTGACACACCCATATATTGCGTCCCGTCTCCAGAAGGCCCAAACGCATTGCGGGGGAAGGGATGAGTTTGACGCTGCCGCAGGGTTACCGCCCGTCCGAGGACGAGCCCTTCATGAACGACACCATGAAGGAGTATTTCCGCCAGAAGTTGTTGGCCTGGCGCTCCGAGCTGCTGCGCGAGTCCGATGAAACCCTGGCCCATCTCCAGGAAGGCGGGCTGCAGGAACCCGACATCGCCGACCGTGCGTCGGCCGAGACCGACCGGGCCTTGGAATTGCGGACCCGCGACCGCGAACGCAAGCTGATTTCCAAGATCGACGCCGCATTGCAGCGGGTCGTCGACGGCACCTATGGCTACTGCGAAGAGACCGGCGAGCCCATCACCATCCGCCGCCTGGAAGCCCGCCCCATCGCCACCCTGTCCATCGAGGCGCAGGAACGGCACGAGCGGCTGGAGCGGACCCACCGCGACGACTGATCGCGCCGCCCGATCCTATCCCCAGCGTTCTTCCGGATCGGGCGCATCGACCCGCAAGGGGCGGTTGATCAGGCTGCCGCGGTCGATGCCGTCGGGGCCGGACGGCAGGGAATCGACGAACTCGATGCGGCGCGGAACTTCGTGGCGGCCGCGGCGGGTGGCGACGAAATCCTGCAGCCGGCGCGCCAGCTCGACGTCGCCGCTGTGGCCGGGGGCCAGGACGACAAAGGCCTTCAGATCGCCGTTGGGCATGATTGCGACCGCCGCGGCGTTGATGCCCGGATGCCAGATCAGGGCCGCTTCGACCTCGGCCAAGGCGACGGGCAGGTCGTCTATCACCGCCGTTCCGTCCTCGGCCGGCGTTGCCTCGGGCCACAGATAGCCGTCCAGGTCCCGTGTGCCGATGTCGCCGTCCGGCTGCCAGCCCGACGGCAGGGCGCAACTGACCCAGCCCTGTCCGGTCCAGCCGCCCAGGCAGCTGCCATAGGCGCCCGGCGCGGCGGCCAGCATGCCGCGCTCGCCGGCCGGCAGGGGATGGCCGGCATTGTCCACCGCTTCGACGGTGACGCCGGGGGCGGCGCGGCCCGGCGATCCCTCCAGCCGTTCCATCACCGCTTCGTTGTTGGCGGTGGTGGCGCCGGTCAGGACGCTGCCCCAGATCTCGTTGACCGGGGTGGCGAAGCGGGTGGCGGCCCGCTGCCGCAGGGCGGCGTCCAGCGGCTGCGGGCCGGAGGCCAGCGCCCGTAGCGACGGCGACGGGGTGGCGTCGCCGATGGCGGTCAGCCGGCGCAGATGGGCCGGCGGGATCCAGGCCGCGCGTACCCCGTGGCGGCCGATCAGCGCCAGTTGCCGGGCGGGGTCGGTGTCGGGGGTGGCGACCACGGTGACGCCGTGATGCCAGGACGGCAGCAGCCCCCAGACCAGGGTTTCGAAGCTCATCCATTCGGCCGGGGTCCAGAAGATGTCGCCCGATTGGGGAAAGAAGCCCAGGGCGAACTCGACCGCCGGCAGGTTGCCCGGCAGCACGCGGTGGGCGTGCAGCACACCGGCCGGTTTGCCCATGCCGTCCTGGGGATAGAACAGGAAGGCCGGTGCGTCGGCCTGGGTCACTTCCGGGGCGAAGCTGTCGGCGGCGGCGGACAGGGAGTGCCACAATTCATCGGGGCCGGGAGCGGATTCGTCGGCCGTCAGCACCACCTCCAGGGCCGGCGCCCCGGACCGTGCCGCCTGCAGCCGTGCCGCCACCGATTGGGCCACGACGGCGGCCCGTGCTCCGGAATCGGTCAGACGCCAGCCCAGGGGAACGTCGCCCAGGCCGGTCGGCACCGGCACCGCCACGGCCCCCATCTTCAGGACCGCCAGGATGGCGATGACCGCCTCGATGGAGGGCGCGAACGAGATCAGGACCCGGTCTCCCGGAGCGATGCCCCGGCCGGCCAGAACATTGGCCAGCCGGTTGGACAGCAGGCGCAGCATGTGGAAGGTGACGCGTTCGACGCTGCCGTCCGCCGCTTCGACGGTCAGCGCGGTGCGGTGCCCGTCGGCACCGGCCATCGTCTGGCGGTCGCAGACGTCGAAGGCCAGGTTGTAGAGCGCCGGGACCCTCCAGCGGAAGGTACGGCAGGCCTCTTCATAGGAACGGGCGGCTTTCAGCATCGGTCAGTCCAGCGGCATCAGGTCTTCGAACCACAGATAGGTGTCGGTCTCGTCGATCATGATGCCGTCGAAGCCGGCGGTGACGATGCCGGCGACGATCTTGCCCAATTGCTCTTTCCAGGCCGGATCGGAAAGATCGGTGATGAAGGTTCCCGGTTGTTCGGCGTCGGGGGCGAACAGGAATGTGGGATTGCCGGTCTCCCAGCCTTTCTGCCAGTACCAGCGGGTGTCGGTCGTCTTGCCCAGCGGCAGGGCGGCCAGCACCAGACGGGGGGCGCCCAGGGACTTGAACTTCAGCTTGGCGATGTCGGCCGGGGTCAGCCCGTCGCCGCCCCGGTGGGCGACATCGATGACCAGCACGTCGTAATTGGTCTTTTCCAGCGCCATCACCCATTCCGCCCGCGAGGCGAAGGAATCGCCGCGCAGCATCGGCAGCCAGGTGCGGGCCGCGGCGATGCTGGTCACCGGCTCGGCGTTCTCGTGGTTCGGCCGCCCTTTCGGCAGCACGGCCGCATGGGGATTGTCGGGGGCGGCGAAGGTCAGCACGCGGTCGCGGTCGGCGGCCCGCAGGGCGGCATCGGCATCCTGGCGGGATTTGCAGTTTTCCAGGCTCATGATGCGGCGGCCGGCGGCGCGGGCGGTGTCGATGGCATAGACCATCCGGCGCTGGCGTTCGACCTTTTCCGCCTCGCGGCGGACCTCGGCGGCGCGGCGCAGCTCTTCCTTGGGATCGATGCTGAAAGGCCCCAGCGGCTGCGGCACCGGCGGACGGTTGATGCCGCGGGTCCGTTCCTCGGCCAGGATGCGGTCCAGTTCGCGCCGGTCCTTGACGGCCTCGTCCAGCGGCTTGCCGTAGGCGAAGGGGCCGCAATACAGCCCGTCGATCACCAGCCCGTCGATGACCTTCAGATAAGGACGCCACGCCGCCCCCAGCGGCAGCCGTTTTTCAAAGCTGCTGCCCGAGGGATCCTGAACCTCTTCCCAGGCGGCCTCGCGCTCGCCCTTGACCAGCAGTTCGACGCCGCCATGCACCAGGACGGTGAAATCCTTCTTGCTGGTCTTCTTGGCGTAGCTGGCCAGTTCGATGATCACCGACCGCCACAATTCGCGATGGTTGGGCACGCTGGCGACGGGCGGCGGCTGCCAGTCGCGGGGCTTGTCCAGGGCCAGGGCCGGAGCCGTCGTCAGCAGCAGCGCCAGGGCGGCGGCAAGGCGGATCATGCGGCCATCTCCTTGACCAGTTCGGCCAGGGCCAGGCACGAGGTCAGGCCTGGCGATTCGATGCCGTACAGGGCCACCACTCCGGCCGCGCCGTGCCGGTCGGGGCCGTGGACGGCGAAGTCGGCGGCGGGTTCGTGTTCGGCGTTGATCTTGGGGCGGATGCCGGCATAGGCCGGTTCCAGGGCGCCGTCGGCAAGATCGGGCCAATAGCGGCGGATGGCGGCATAGAAGGATTCCGCCCGTTTGGGATCGACGCGGTAATCTTCCGCCGCGACCCATTCCACGTCGGGGCCGAACCGGCCCCGTCCGGACAGGTCCAGGGTGTAATGCACCCCCAGGCCGGCGGCCACCGGCACCGGATAGACCAGCCGCGAGAACGGCATCGCCCCGGTCAGGGTGAAATAGTTGCCCTTGCACAGATGGTCCCGCGGCACGGCGGCCAGCCCCAGCGAGCGGGCCACCGGACACGAGGACAGGCCGGCGGCGATGATCACGGTACGGGCCAGCAGGCGGGTGGGCTCGGCCCCGCCGATCTCCAGCAGGATGCCGTCGTCGCCGCTTCGTCCGCCGCCGACCGGGGATTGCAGGGCCAGGACGGCGCCCTGCGCCTCGGCCTCGCCCAGCAGGGCCAGCATCAGGGCATGGGTGTCGACGATGCCGGTATCGGCAGAGAACAGGGCGGCGGTGCAGGACAGCGCCGGCTCCATTTCCCGGGCACGGGCGGCGGCGATGGGGGCCAGGCCGGTGCAGCCGTTGACGCGGGCGCGGGCCATGATGTCGGCCAGCTTGGCCTCTTCCGCCGGGTCGGTGGCGACGATCAGCTTGCCGACCATCCTGAAATCGACGCCGTGCGAGGCGGCGAAGTCGCGCAGCAGGCGGTTGCCGGCGACGCACAGCCGGGCCTTCAGGCTGCCGGCGGGATAGTACATGCCGGCATGGATGACTTCGGAATTGCGCGAACTGACCCCGCCGCCGATGCTGTCGCCGGCTTCCAGGATCACCACTTCGCGGCCGGCCATCGCCAGGGCGCGGGCACAGGCCAGCCCGACGATGCCGGCGCCGATGACGGCGCAGTCGATGCGGTCTGCCAAGCCCTTGTCCCCGTTCCCGGTCGTTGCCTCAAGATTTCGGGGCAGCATAGCACCGCCGGGGCCGTTGCGGAAGTTGCCCGATCCCGGTCTGACGGCTACAGTCCCGGCCATGACGGATTCGACGACGCATTTCTCGGTTTGTCCCCACGATTGCCCCTCGGCCTGCCGTCTGACGGTGGAACGTCGGCCCGATGGCGGCGTCGGCCGCCTGCACGGCGCGGCCATGCCCTACGGCGACGGCGTCATCTGCGCCAAGGTCGCCCGCTATGCCGAACGGGTCCATCATCCCGATCGCGTCACCGTCCCGCTGCGCCGTGTCGGCCCGAAGGGGGCGGGGCTGTTCTCTCCCATCGGCTGGGACGAGGCGCTGGACGAGATCGCCGCCCGCTTCGCCGAGGCCGCCGGCCGTTTCGGGGCGCAGACCGTCTGGCCCTATTTCTATGCCGGCACGATGGGGCTGGTGCAGAACGGGGCCGTCAACCGCCTGCGCCGGGCGATGGGCTATTCCGGCCAGGACAAGACCATCTGCGCCTCGATCGCCGGTGCCGGCTGGATGGCCGGGGTCGGGGCCAAGTGGGGAATCGACGTCCGCGAGATGGCCGGTTCCGACCTGATCGTCATCTGGGGCGCCAATCCGGCGGCGACCCAGGTGCATCTGATGGGGCTGGCCGCCCAGGCACGCAAATCCCGTGGCGCCCGGCTGGTGGTGGTCGATCCTTATCGTACCGCCACCGCCGAAAAGGCCGACCTGCACCTGATGCTGCGCCCCGGCACCGATGCCGCCCTGGCGCTGGCGGTCATGCATGTGCTGTTCCGCGACGGTCTGGCCGATCGCGACTACATGGCCCGCTACACCGATGGAGCCGGGCGGCTGGAGGCCCACCTGCGCGACCGTTCGCCGGATTGGGCCGCGGCCATTACCGGCCTGCCGGCCCAGGCCATCGAACAGTTCGCCCGGCTGTACGGGACGACCAAGCGGTCGTTCCTGCGGGTCGGCTACGGCATGAGCCGGTCGCGCAACGGCGCCGTCAACATCCATGCCGTCAGCTGCCTGCCGGCCGTCACCGGGGCGTGGGAGGTCCGGGGCGGCGGCGCCCTGCTGAGCGCGTCGGGCGGCTTCGCCATCGACCGGACCCTGGTCGAGGCGCTGGATCTGCCGGCCCCCGAGGTGCGCAGCCTGGACATGAGCCGCATCGGCGCCGTCCTGTGCGGCGCCGACGATGCCCTGGGCGGCGGGCCGCCGGTCACCGCCATGCTGGTGCAAAGCTCGAATCCCGCCACCGTGGCCCCGGAAACCGCGCAGGTCTGGCGGGGGCTGGCCCGCGACGATCTGTTCCTGGCGGTGCACGAGCAGATGATGACCCAGACGGCGCGCTTCGCCGACATCGTGCTGCCGGCCACCACCTTTCTGGAACATGCCGACCTTTACACCTCTTACGGTCACGGTTTCCTGCAGGTGGCCCGGCCGGTGGTCGATCCGGTGGGGGCGGCGCGCTCGAACCATTGGGTGGTGGGGCAACTGGCCGCGCGGCTGGGCGCGCGCCATGCCAGCTTTGCCCTGGACGACATGGCGATGGTCGAAGGCTGCCTGTCGGCCTCGGGCCTGCCGCCGGCCGCCGACATCCTGGCCACCGGCTGGCACGATTGTTCGCTGCCCTTCGACCGGGCGCATTTTCTGGGCGGATTCGGACATGACGGACGCTTCCGCTTTGCTCCCGACTGGGCGGCCCTGGGCGATGCCGGCGCCGTTCTGCCGGCTTTGCCCGACCATGCCGCCCTGGCCGAGGCCGCCGACGCCGACCATCCCTTCCGCCTGATCACGCCGCCGTCCAGGCATTTTCTGAATTCCAGCTTCGCCGACACTCCGACCTCGCAAAAGCTGGCCGGACGGCCGACGGCGCTGATGCACGCCGACGATTGCCGCCGGTTGGGGCTGGAAAGCGGGCAGCGGGTGCGGTTGGGCAACCGTCGGGGGACGGTGGTGGTCCATCTGCAGGAAACCAAGGGCATCGCTTCCGGGGTGGTGGCGGTCGAGGGGGTCTGGCGCGACGAATGCTTCGTCGAAGGAATCGGCGTCAATTGCCTGATCGGGGCCGATCCGGTCCTGCCGGCCGGCGGGGCCGCCTTCCACGATTGCGCAATCTGGGTAAGGGGGGAATGATGAGCAGGAAGGCCCATGTGGTGGTGGTCGGCAACGAAAAGGGCGGGACCGGCAAGTCCACCGTTTCGATGCATCTGATCGTCAGTCTGCTGGGGATGGGGCTGTCGGTGGGATCCATCGACATCGACGCCCGCCAGGCGACGCTGTCCCGTTATGTCCAGAACCGCAAAAGCCGCAAGGATCTGGCCGAATTGGGCCTGCGGGTGCCGGACCACGTGGCGTTGCCGCCGACCGCCGACCGCGAAGCCGACGAGCGGCGGCTGACCGAGACGGTGCGTCTGCTGGGCAATATCCACGATGTCATTGTCGTCGACACCCCCGGTTCGGACCATTATCTGTCGCGCCTGGGGCATTCCTTTGCCGACACGCTGATCACGCCGCTGAACGATTCGCTGGTCGATCTGGACGTTCTGGCCCGTGTCGATCCCGAGACCATGCGCATCTCGCGGCCCAGCCATTATTCCGAAATGGTGTGGGAAACCAAGAAGACCCGGGCCGTGCGCGGCGAGAAGGCGGTGGTCGACTGGATCGTCCTGCGCAACCGCCTGGCCCATCTGGACGCCCGCAACAAGCAGGCGATGGAGAAATTGCTGGAGGATCTGGCCCGCCGCATCGGCTTCCGGGTCGTCCCCGGACTGGGCGAGCGGGTGATCTATCGCTCGCTGTTCCTGGAGGGGCTGACCCTGCTGGATCTCAAGCACGGCATCAAGGGGTTCGAACTGTCCATGAGCAATGTCGCGGCGCGGCAGGAATTGCGCCAGCTGATCGACGCCACCGGACTTGCCCGCCTTGCGAAAGCCGATTGAACCGGCGGCGCGGCGGCACTAATCTTTTTCGCTGGGGGATGTCGTGGCCGCACGGGAATTAACATTCCGGCAACCGGGTTCGGCGTAGCCTTCCGCTACAGGTTCAGTGATCGACGCCCCAAGGGGTCGCGAAGATCAATAGGGAGAGCACCATGTCCAACGATACCAACCTTTCCTTGGCCGAAGAGCAGGCCTTCCAGCTGTCGCAGGCAGCCATTGCCCTGGACCAGGCCAGAAGCGACCGTGGCGACCTGAGCAAGCTGGCGGTGGCGCTTGAGAGCAATCTGGAAGCCTGGGTGGCGTTGAAGACCATCGTCGCCGCCGAGGGATGCCTGCTGCCCGACGCCGTGAAGGACAATCTGCGCCGTCTGGCCAGCTTCGTCGCCGACCGGACCCTGCAGGGGGGCGAGAACATGGCCGACGCCACCATCGACGCGCTGATCAATATCAACCTGCAGATCTCGGAAGGCCTGCTGGAAGGCGCCAGCAAGTAGGGTCGGACCGGGGGCGGTGGCCCCCGTCTTTCCCGGCTTCAGACGATCAGGTCCTGAACGAAGCGGGGCAGGGCGAAAGCCGCCTTGTGCAGTTCGGGAGTGTAGTAGCGCGTCCGCACCGGCGCGGCATCGAAGCGGGTGCGGATGGTTTCCGCCGTTTCCAGGCGCGGGCGGGCCGCATTGGCCGCCCAGCCCAGGGCCATGAAGCCGCCGACATAGGTCGGCACCGCCGCCACGTAGAATCCCACATCGGCGAAATGCGGCTTGCGGCGGCGATAGGTGTCGGTGACCTCCTGCCCCTGCAGGAAGGGGACGCCGTTCTGGTTGACGACGATGCCTTCCGCGGTCAGGCAACGGGCGCAATCCCGATAGAAGGATTCGGTGAACAGCACTTCGCCGGGACCGATGGGATCGGTGGAATCGACGACGATCAGGTCGAATCGGCGGTCGGTTTCCGCCATGAAGCGGATGCCGTCGGCGATGACGATCTCGGTGCGAGGGTCGTCGAAGGCGCCATCGGATACCGATGGCATATGCTGGCGGCAGAAATCCACCACCGCACCGTCGATTTCCACCAGAACCGCCCGTTCGACGCTGGGGTGCTTGAGAACTTCCCGCAGCATGCCGCCGTCGCCGCCGCCGACCACGCAGACCGACCGCACGGCGCCGTGGGCATAGATGGGCACGTGGGCCAGCATCTCGTGATAGATGAATTCGTCGCCGGTGGTGACCTGGATGACGCCGTCCAGGGTCAATACCCGGCCGAAGCCGGGGGTCTCGAACAGGGCGATGTCCTGCAATCCGCCGGAGGAACGGAACAGCTGGCGGCTGACCAGGAAACCCTGCTGCCAGTGGCCGTACAGGGTTTCGTGGAACCACCGGCTCACGGGACCAGGCCCCGCTTGTTTTCCGCCAGGGTGACCGTACCGGGGGTGAAGGCCTCTTTCAGGATGGGGATGGCCTTGTAGGGGTCGCAATCGCCGCACATGAAGATGTCGAGGGCGGCATAGCCGCGCTCGGGCCAGGAATGGATCGAGATGTGGCTTTCCGCCAGGACCAGCACCCCGGAAATGCCGCCATTGGGCTGGAAGTGGTGCAGGTGGCAGTGCAGGATGGTGGCGCCGCCGTCGATGGCGCACCGGCGCAAGGTCGCCTCGACCAAGTCGATATCGTCCAGGCGCGAGGCGTCCCACAGATCGATCAGCAGGTGTGTCCCGGCGTATTTCACGCCATTGCGCGACACATAATAATCCTTGCCGTTATCCGTTTCCGGCCATGTCGGGCGGGCTTCGGCGGCAAAGGTGGTGACGGTGCCTTGGGTATTCCTCGGATCGGACCCCGAGTGCATCCCCAGTCGGGCAAGAGCGTGAGCCATTGCTCCCCTCCAAACCAGCAGATGGACCAGAAGGGGCGGGTTATCCCCCAAACGGGGAAATGATGCAAGGACAAATCCGGGGCCGGGTCAATTGATCGACGACAGGCCCTGTTTCTGGACGCGGTTTTTCCAGTCGGCCATGAAGCCGTGGAACATTTCCACCTGCTTGATCTTGTCGGCGACGCGGCGGTAATCGATGATGCCGCGCTCGGCTTCTGACGTCAGCAGGTCGAAGGCTTCGCGGTATTCGGTCTTGGCCATCTTGTCGCCGAAATTGCGGCGCAGGCGCTGCAGTCCCCGTTCGTCGCGGGCCAGCGTCATGGCGGTGGCCAGATCGATCAGGCGTCTGGCGGTGGGGGGCGGGATCGGCATGTTGCCTTCCGGCTTCTCGATCAGGGTTTCCAGGGCGGTGGCCGCCTCGGGCCACTTCTTCAGGTCCCAGTAGATTTCGGCGCGCAACTGGTTGGCCCGCTCGGAATGGTCGTTGATGATCAGGGCCAGCGCCTCGGCGCTGCGGCCCAGATCGGCCAAGGCCCGCACCCGCATGAAGCGGCGCTGGTTGTAGAGATCCGGCGGCTGGCCTTCGACCTCGCTCTGGTCCAGGCTTTCCAGGGCCAGGGCCGGCTTGCGGTCGGACAGGTCCAGGAAGGCCAGGCGGGCGCCGATGCGGGCCTTTTCCACGCCCTGGGTGCGGAACTGCACCTGATGGCGCAGCAGGTCCGCCGATCGGTCCAGCAGGTCGACCGCGGCCAGCCGGTCGGCCAGCTTGCGGATCATCTCGTCGCCCTTGGTGCCCGATGGGGTCAGGTCCTGGAATTCGTCGTACAGGCCGATGGCGGCGACCGGCGACAGCTTGTCGGCCAGATCGCCCAGGAACAGCTTTTCAAAGGTTTCCGACATCATCTTCTGGATGTTGGGCAGATCGGAATGGTCGGGGAAATTCTCGGTCAGGGTGCGGGCCAGCCGCAGGCCGTCGGCCCAGCGCCCGTCGGCCAGGATCAGTTCGGTCAGGCGCTTGAGCAGGAAATATTCGTAATCGCCCTCGCGCCAGGCGAAGCGCAGCTTTTCCAGCTGGCGGGCGGCGTCGGAGGGGGTGATCATGTTGCGGCGCAACTGCAGCTCGATGCGGGCTCGTCCGGCCTGGGCGCGGGCAGGGCGCGATTCGCTTTCCTCGGCGTCGCGATAGCGCGCGATGGCCTGATCCCACTGCTTGCCGGATTCCGCCGCCATGCCCAGGAGATAGCTGAGCTCGCCGGTGTCGCGGCGCGACAGGCCCGGGCCGTTCATGGCCTCGATGATGCGGCCGGCGGCCTTGGCATCGCCCGAGGCGGCGGCGGACGTCGCCGCCACCGAGCCCAGGGCCATGCGCAGGCGGGGGCTCAGCCCCTTGATGTCCTCGTGGGCCAGGCGAAGCAGCAGGGCCTGCTTGGCCGGCTCGCCGCTGCTGCGGGCCTTGGCGGCGGCCAGCCAGACCTGTCCCTGCGGGTCCTTGGCCAGCGACGGGTGGCTCAGGTCTTCCAAAGCCTCGGGATCGCGGCGCATCAGGAAGGCGGCGACGCCGCGCGGGCCACGGAAGGCCGGGTTTTCCAGCATGGACGGATCGGCGGCGGCGATGATCTTCAATTCGCCCAGGGCTTCCGCCGGCATGCCGTTGGCCAGGAAGTGGCGGGCGATTTCCAGCCGTTGGGCGTTCTTGTCCTCGGGCCGGACCAGGGCGAAGCGTTGCAGCAGTTTCTGGTGTTCCGGCACGAATTTGTCGTGGCCGCCGCGCATCCAGCGCAAAATCTCCAGCGGCCCGCCTCCCGACACCGAGGCGTCGCCGCCGCCGGCCGGGATGCCCCCCCCCGTCTCCTGAGACGAGCCGTCGGCGGCCGGCAGGTTGCGGGTCAGGTGCAGTCCGCCGGGCATCGACACCTCGATGGTGGAGCGGTGGCCTTCCAGCCGGACGCCGTCCGCCAGCGGCACCAGGACGACACCCTGGGCGGTGGGCAGCAGTTCGGCGCCGGGAACGATGGTTTCCGCCGGGATGCCGGCACCGATGGCGGTGGTCGGCATCACCTGGATCTGGTCGCCGACCTCGGGGTCGCGCAGCACCAGCGGCTGGGGCGGATTGTCGTTCGAGGCGATCATCAGGCGGCCGCGATCCTCGAAATCGTATTGGCGGGCGATATCCAGCGGCGTGCGCGGCGCCAGCGGCTGTTCCGACAGATCGAACACCCACAGGTGCCCTTCCTTGCGGATCGACGGGTTGTATCCGGCCCGGGTGATCATGCGGATGGCGGTGCCGGTCTTGACGTTGGGCAGTTGCTCGACGAACTGGACCACTTCGCCGCCGGTCCGCTTCAGCAGCTTGGTGTCGACATCGACCTTGCGGTCGAACACCAGCCACAGCCAGCCGGCCCGGCGGAACGCCGCGGCACCCGAGGGCTGGTCGAACGACACGCCCAGGCTGACCGACAGGCTGTCGGGCTTCGGCGGCTCGATGACCACCGGCGGCGGCGGTGCAGGCGGCGGCC
>CAJANN010000257.1 GCA_903941095.1 uncultured Rhodospirillaceae bacterium
CCGGTTATGGTCCAGTACCGGCGTCGCCACCACCAGAATGGGAGTCCCGGACGCCTGTCCGCGCTGGGGGGTGCCGATCACCGTGCGCCGCTCGGCCAGGGCGCGGCCGAAATAGTCGCTGCGGGAAAAATCCACCTCGCGCCGGCCGGCCAGGACCGGGAAGTCGGCGACCGCCCCCCGGCCGCTGACCGGCAGGACCAGCAGCCCGCCGGAAAACAGCGGATTGATCTCGTGGCGGGCCTTCAGCCAGCCTTCCAGAGCATCGGGATCGGCCAGCAGCGGCACCGGAAGCTGGCCGGCGATGCGTTCCAGGAAATCCTCGCGGGCCCGCAGCTTGGCGCCGATGTCCTGGGCGACGTATCCGGCAATGGCCAGCTGGTGCGCCGACGATTGCTGGACCAGTTGCTCGCGGATGAAGGGCAGCAGAATGCCGATGCGCAGGGCGAAGCCGACCGCCACCACCAGAATGGCCAGGAACAGCAGCCGGCTGACCATGCTGCGGCGCTGCCAGTCCAGCCAATCGCGAATGCCCACGGCGCCCGATCTCCCCGTTCCGCGGCCGGCCGGCCCCGGCGGGACCGCCCCGGTGAAGCCCCGGGCATCCGCCTTGAAGTCCGGAAGGAGAACCCGCCTTGCGCCGCGTTCCACCGAAGTGGTGCCCCGTGCCGGAGTCGAACCAGCACGACCAGAGGTCGCCGCATTTTGAGTGCGGTGCGTCTACCAATTCCGCCAACGGGGCCGTTGGGTGCGCAGCAGGGCGAGCATCTAACACAGGAACCGCCACCCCGCCAACGAAAAACACCGCCCCGCCGCCCGGCGCAGCCATCAGGGCAGGTGGCCGGATGCCCGACTTGCCGCTATAAGGGGGGACCACACCGCCGGACGAAGGCTTGAAGCATGGTGCGCACGGTCGGGTCGCACGGCCCCAAAACGATGGAAGCCATCCGCAAGGCCGGATTGAAGCTGATCCACGAACACGGCTACGAAGCGATGACGCTGCGCCAGCTGGCTTCGGAAGTCGGGGTCCAGGTCGGGTCGCTGTATAATCACATCAGCACCAAGCAGGATTTGCTGTTCGACCTGATCAAGGCCCACATGGACGACCTGCTGGAGGAACTGGACATCCGGCTGGCCGGCATCGACCACCCGGTCGACCGCCTGAAAAGCTTCATCGCCTTCCATGTCAGCTACCACATCCTGCGCAAGCGCGAGGTGTTCATCGGCTATTCCGAGCTGCGCAGCCTGGACCCCAATCATTACGAGGAAATCGTCGGCCTGCGGCGGCAATACGAACGCCGCCTGACCGACATCCTGGACCGGGGGCAGGCGCAGGGGCTGTTCCAGGTCGGCGACACCGCCGTCGCCGGATACGGCATCCTGGCCATGCTGACCGGGGTCTGCACATGGTTCCGGCCCAGCGGCCGGCTGAGCCGCGAGCAGGTGGCGGAAATCTACTGCGACATGGTGCTGCGCGGCCTGGTCCCCGACGGCCAGCTGCCGGCGGACAGCCCGTTGCGCTGACCCGGGACGGGCGCGCCGTTCAGCGGGGGCCGCAGCGGTTCTTGCGCCGGGTTTCCGCCTCGATGTCGGCGGCGCATTCGCGGCAATGGCGGGCATGGGGGCTGGCCTGCAGGCGCTCGTCCTCGATGGCGCTGCCGCAAGCCTGGCAGATCCCCGACGAGGCCGGTCCGGCCATCCGGCTCAGAACGCTTTGCAGCGCAACGGCGTTGAACGCCTCAACCCGCTCGGCAGCGCAATCGATATCGTCCATGTCCCCTCCTGCCACAACATGTTGTGGGAAGAGATTATCTACCAACAGTGTGGGGACGTAAAATGAAAACTTTGTCACACCAAATCCGGAAGTGATACGAAGCCCGGATGATTCATTCGGGCTTCGTATCCAGCGCCCATTGCGCGGCCAAGGCCGCGGATGCGGCCGCCCGGCGAGGGC
>CAJANN010000258.1 GCA_903941095.1 uncultured Rhodospirillaceae bacterium
CCGTCGACGGCGCGGGCGCACTGGCGGCCTTCGCGGATGGCCCACACCACCAGCGACTGGCCGCGGCGGATGTCGCCGGCGGCGAACACCTTGGGATTGGACGTCCGATAGCTGTCGGTGTCGGCCTTGACGTTGCCGCGCCCGTCCTTCTCCAGCCCCAGCCCGTCGACCAGACCTTCGTGCACCGGATGGACGAAGCCCATCGCCAGCAGCACCAGATCGGCCTCCAGGGTGAACTCGCTGCCGGGGATCGGCTGGAACTTGCCGTCGACCTGAACGCAGTTCAGCGCCGTCACCCGACCGCCCTCGCCCGTCGCCGACACCGTCGACACCGACCAGCGGCGATCGCATCCCTCGTCGTGCGAGGTCGAGGTGCGCAGGCGGTTCGGCCACAGCGGCCAGGTCTTCAGCTTGTCCTCTTTCTCCGGCGGACGCGGCATGATCTCGATCTGGGTGACCGAGGCGGCGCCCTGGCGGTTCGAGGTGCCGACGCAGTCGGCGCCGGTGTCGCCGCCGCCGATGACCACCACCTTCTTGGCCGTTGCCAGGATGTCCGCTGCCGCCACCGCCTCGCCGGATACGCGGCGGTTCTGCTGGGTCAGGAAATCCATCGCGAAATGGATGCCGGCCAGTTCGCGGCCCGGCACCGCCAGATCGCGCGGCTTTTCCGAGCCGCCGGTCAGCACCACGGCGTCATAGGCCTGCAGTTCGGACACCGGAACGGTGACGCCGACATGGGCGTTGCAGCGGAATTCCACGCCTTCCGCCGCCATCTGTGCGACACGGCGCTCGATGACGGTCTTTTCCAGCTTGAAATCGGGAATGCCATAGCGCAGCAGGCCGCCGGGCCGGGCATTCTTTTCGTACAGCACCACCGCATGGCCGGCGCGGGCCAACTGCTGCGCCGCCGCCAGACCGGCGGGACCGGCGCCGACCACGGCGACCGTCTTGCCGGTGCGCACCTTGGCCATCTCGGGCTTGATCCAGCCTTCGGCCCAGGCCCGTTCGATCACCGCATGCTCGATGGTCTTGATGGCCACCGGACTGTCTTCCAGGTTCAGGGTGCAGGACGCCTCGCACGGGGCGGGGCAGACGCGGCCGGTGAATTCCGGGAAGTTGTTGGTCGAATGCAGGACGGCGATGGCTTCCTGCCAGCGGTCGCGATAGACCAGATCGTTCCAGTCGGGAATGATGTTGTTGACCGGGCAGCCCTGGTGACAGAAGGGAATGCCGCAATCCATGCAGCGGGCCCCCTGCTTGGACAGGGTCTCGGCCGGCAGGGGCGAGGTGAATTCGCGGTAATGCCTGACCCGTTCCTCCGGCGTCTGGTAGCCGGGGGTCTGGCGGGCGAATTCCTTGAAACCAGTTGCCTTACCCATCTTCAGCGGCCTCCCGCCTGGGCGGCTTCCGCTTCCGCCGCCTTCTGCATTTCCAAAAGGGCGCGCCGGTAATCGACCGGCATCACCTTGACGAACTTGGGCATGTAGTACTCCCAGTTCAGCAGGATGTCGTGGGCTCGCTTCGAGCCGGTATAACGCTGGTGGTTGTGCAGCAGCGCCAGGATGCGGGCGGCATCGTCCCGGGTCATGTCGCCCATGATGTCGACCAGCCCGTGCGCCTCCAGGTCGTTGACCATGCCCTCGTGCTCGGCCATCGCCTCTTCCTCGGCCTGCACCGGCTCCAGGTCGACCATCGACAGGTTGCAGCGGCGGCGGAAGTCGCCGGCCTCGTCCAGCACATAGGCGACGCCGCCCGACATGCCGGCGGCGAAGTTGCGCCCGGTGGGACCGATCACCAGCACGCAGCCGCCGGTCATGTATTCGCAGCCGTGGTCGCCGACGCCCTCCACCACCGTGATGGCGCCGGAGTTGCGCACGGCGAAGCGTTCGCCGGCGACGCCACGGAAGTAGCACTCGCCCTCGATGGCGCCGTACAGCACGGTGTTGCCGACGATGATGTTGTCCTCGGCGACGATCTTCGAGCTCTTGGGCGGATAGATCACCACCCGGCCGCCAGACAGGCCCTTGCCGACATAGTCGTTGGCCTCGCCCTCCAGCTCCAGCGAGATGCCGCGGGCCGAGAAGGCGCCGAAGCTCTGGCCGGCGGAGCCGGTCAGCTTGATCTGGATGGTGTCGGGCAGCAGGCCGGCATGGCCGTAGGCCTTGGCCACCTCGCCCGCCAGCATGGCGCCGACGGTGCGGTTGAGGTTGCGCACCTTGGTCTCGATCTTCACCGGCTTGCGGTCGCGCAAGGCCGGCTGGGCCTTGGCGATCAGCTCGCGGTCGAGCACGTCGGCGATGTCGTGCTCCTGCGTCTCGCAGTTGTGGGTCGCCACGCCGGGGCGGGCGGGCATCTTGTGGAACAGCTTGGAGAAGTCGAGGCCCTTGGCCTTCCAATGGTCCACCGCCTGGCGGGTCTCCAGCAGCTCGGTGCGGCCGATCAGCTCGCCCAGCTTGCGGACGCCCAGCTTGGCCATCAGCTCGCGCACTTCCTCGGCGACGAAGAAGAAGTAGTTGATGACGTGCTCCGGCTGGCCGCGGAAGCGCTTGCGCAGTTCGGGGTCCTGGGTGGCGACGCCCACCGGGCAGGTGTTGAGGTGGCACTTGCGCATCATGATGCAGCCGGCGGCGATCAGCGGCGCGGTGGCGAAGCCGAACTCGTCGGCTCCCAGCAGGGCGGCTATCACCACGTCGCGGCCGGTACGCAGGCCGCCGTCGGCCTGGACGCAGATGCGGCCGCGCAGGCGGTTGAGCACCAGGGTCTGGTGGGTCTCGGCCAGGCCGATCTCCCACGGGCTGCCGGCATGCTTGATGGAGGTCAGCGGCGAGGCGCCGGTGCCGCCGTCGAAGCCCGAGATGGTGACGTGGTCGGCCTTGGCCTTGGACACGCCGGCGGCGACGGTGCCGACACCGATTTCCGAGACCAGCTTGACCGAGATGCGCGCCGCCGGGTTGACGTTCTTCAGATCGAAGATCAGCTGGGCCAGATCCTCGATGGAATAGATGTCGTGATGCGGGGGCGGGCTGATCAGGCCGACGCCGGGGGTGGAATGACGCACCCGGGCGATGGTCTTGTCCACCTTGTGGCCGGGCAGCTGGCCGCCCTCGCCGGGCTTGGCGCCCTGGGCCATCTTGATCTGGATGTCATCGGCATTGGCCAGA
>CAJANN010000259.1 GCA_903941095.1 uncultured Rhodospirillaceae bacterium
GCGCCAATCTGGGTGTGGGTGCGCACCACTGCGTACTCTTCCTCGTTCAGCTTGCCGGGCTTGCGCAGAATGGCATCGGGTATGCCAACCTTGCCGACATCGTGCAGACGGCTGGCCTTGGCGTACAGCTCGGCGTCCTCGTCGCTGCAGCCCAGGGCCTTGGCGATGCGGCGGGTGTATTCCTGCAGCCTGCGGATATGCTTGCCGGTGGCGCTGTCCTTGAACTCGGCGACGTGGGCCAGCATGTCGATGGCCTCGTCGTAGGATTCTTCCAGGCTGTGGTGCAGGCGGAAATTGTCCAGGGCCGCCGCGCATTGGTTGGCCATCACCTGGATCAGTTCGCGGTCGTCGGCGGTCAGCTCGGACGCGGATTCCAGATAGACGAAGCCCAGGACGTCGGTCTTCACCTGCAGGGGCAGGACCACGGCGCCCTGGCGCAGTTCATGGGGCATGTCGTGCTCGACGACGACGCGCGAACAGAGCTGGGCGATCTCGCGGCGGCGCAGTTCGTCGCCGTCGCCGTTGCCGAACAGGCCGGTGCCGGCCCGGATGCTGATGTCCTTGCCGTCCAGGGTGGCGACCATCCCGTCGATGGTCGAGATCATGCCGGAATGTTCCAGGTTGCAGATGCCGATGATCTGCAAAAGCACGCCGCGGAAATATTCTTCCAGGTGATCCCGGTGCAGGTTGTACAGCTCGGGGGTGACGTCGAGGATGCGCGACAGGCCGACGCGGTTCAGTTCGATGGTCTGCAGGTCGCGATAGCCCTTCAGCGCCGAACGGACGGTGGTGTACAGCTTCTGGGCCGTCAGTTCGGTCTTGTCCTTGTAATCGTCGATGTCGAAATTATCGATGACGAAGCGTTCGGGGGCGATGCCGGGCTGGCCGGTGCGGATCACCAGCCGGATCATGCGGTTGTTGAGGGTGTTGCGAATGTGTTCGACCAGCTTCAGGCCGGCATCGTCACTTTCCATCACCACGTCGATCAGCGACATGGCGATGTCGGGGTGCTGACGCAGCCTGTCCATCGCTTCGGCGGCCGAGGCGGCCTCGATCAGGTCCAGGGGCCGCCCGGCGAACTCGAAACCGCGCAGGTTCAGGGTGGTCAGGCGGCGGATGTCGGCCTCGTCGTCGACCACCAGCACCTTCCACGGCGGCAGGCGCGGGGGGTCCTGCTCCGAAACGGTCAGGGTCGGCTTACGGACGATTTTCATGGGGGGCGACCTTCATGGCGGGCATCCGACGGGGATAGTCGATGACGAAACGGGTTCCCTGGCCCGGGGCGCTTTCGCAGCGGATGGTGCCGTGCAGCCCCTGCTGGACCAGATTGTAGGCGATATACAGCCCCAGGCCGCTGCCTCCGGTGGCGCGGCGGGTGGTGTAGAACGGCTCGAAGGCATGCTGCAGGGTTTCCTCGGACATCCCGGCGCCGTCGTCACTATACTCGATACGCACAGCGCCGTCTGCAATTCCGGCCCGGATACGGATCAATCCGGCCCGGGTTCCATCGGCGAAGGCGTGCATGCGGCTGTTCAGCAGCAGGTTGTTGAGCAATTGCACCAGCGCACCGGCCGGGCCGTGCAGGCTCAGGTGGGGCGGACAATCGACCTCGATGCGGATCGGCGTGTTCTTGAAGGAATTGCGCAGGCTTTTCTGGACGTCCTCGATGATTTCGGCCAGGTCGTAGTCGCGGTCGTGGTCGGATGTCTGGTCGACGGCGGTGCGCTTGAAGCTTTGAACCATGTCGGCGGCCCGGCGCAGGCTGGACGACGCCAGGTCGGAGGTTTCGCCCAGGGTCTGCAGGCGGCTGCGCAAATCTTCCTCGGCGACTTCCTCTTGGGACAGCAGGGTCCCCAGCTCGGCGACCAGTTCCTGGGCCTGCGACACCGCCCCGACGGCGACGCCGATCGGGGTGTTCACCTCGTGGGCGAAGCCGGCCACCATCCGGCCCAGCGAGGCCATCTTTTCCGCTTCCAGGGCCTTTTCCTGTTCTTCCCGCAGGCGGCGGTTGGCCTCGACCAGTTCGGCGGTGCGGTCGGCGACCCGCTGTTCCAGGCTGGCGTTCAGGCTGGACAGGGAATGCTGGGCGGCCAGCAATTCCTCGTTGCGGGCCACCAGTCCGGCATACAGCCGGCGCAAGGCCCCCAGCAGGATATCGGTGCGGGGATCGTCCGAGGCGCGGTCCTGGTCGCAGGCGGTCTGCGGGGCGGTGCCGGCCCGGATCGCCGCCACTTGGCGCCCCATCGACTGGTCGTCGCCCAGGATGTGGAAGATCAGCCAGTTGGCCAGGAAGTCCAGCAACTGGCGCAGGCTGATGGGTTCATGGTTGCGGCGGCGTTCCAGCCACTCGCCCACCTGGCCGACGAAGCGGCGGTGGGTGTCGCGATGGCGGTCGGCATGGGCCGGCGCCACGGCCGCGGCGGCCATGATCGCCTCTTCGCACTGGAAGTGATAGACGGTGTATTCGGCCAGGGCCTGCAGGGCGTGGTCGATACGCTCGGGCGTGGCGCTGTCGGCGTCGCGGCCCAGCTGGTTGACCAGTTCGACCAGCCGGCGGTGCTGCTGGTCGACCTCGGGCAGCCCGGTCTCGAACAGGCCTGTCCATTCGAAGGTTTCCATCCATGCCTCCCTTTGCCCATCGTCTTCCCCTTCCGCAAGCCTAACGCCCGGGCGGCAGAGGTCAAGGCAAGGCTCAGGCGGTGCGGACGTCGTCCAGGAAGCGTTTGACCTCGGTCTCCAGGGTGCGGCTTTCCGCCAGCAGGTCGTTGGCGGAATTGAACAGGTCGTGGGCCATGCGGCCGGTTTCCGCCGCCGACAGGGCGACATCGCTGATGTTGGCCGACACTTCGCGGGTGCCGACCGAGGCCTGATCGACGTTGCGGGCGATTTCGGTGGTGGCGGCGCCCTGTTCCTCGACGGCGCCGGCGATGGCGGTGGACATCTCGTTGATGTTGTCGATGGTCTGGGCGATGGCGCCGATGGCCTGGACGGCGTCGCGGGCTTCGGCCTGGATCGAGGAGATCTGCGAGCCGATGGCTTCGGTGGCGCGGGCGGTCTGGCCGGCCAGATTCTTGACCTCGTGGGCGACGACGGCAAAGCCCTTGCCGGCTTCGCCGGCGCGGGCGCTTTCGATGGTGGCGTTCAGGGCCAGCAGGTTGGTCTGGCTGGCGATGGCGTTGATCAGCTTGATGATCTCGCCGATCTTTTGCGATGCTTCGTCCAGTCCGGCGATCTTGCGGTTGGTCTGGTCGGCTTCGTCGGTGGCGGCCCGGGCGATGTCCGAGGATTGCTGCACCTGCCGCGAGATTTCGTGGATCGACGCCATCAGTTCGCTGCTGGCGGCGGAAACGGCTTCGACGTTGGTGGTGGCCTGCTCGGTGGCGGCAGAGACGGCGGCGCTTTGCCGCTGGGTCTGTTCGGCGTTGACCGCCAGGGTGTTGGCCGCGCCGTGGAACTGCCGGACGGTTTCCTGGATCTTGTCCAGCATGACGGTCACGGACTGGTCGAAGGTGCGGGTGGCCTGCTCGATCTTCTGCTGGCGGGCCTCGCGGCGGGCGGCGTTCTCGCGGTCGCGCTGTTCCTGCTCGCTGGCGGCGATCAGCGACAGGCGCCACTGTTCCAGCGCCTTGGCCAGGGGGCCGACCTCATCCTGGCGGTCCTGTTCTCCGACCCGTTCGTCGGTCCGGCCGGCGGCCAGCCCGCCGACGGCGGCCACCAGTGCCTGGATCGGGCGGGTGATGGTATGCATGATGCCCCGGCTCATCAGGATGCCGCCGGCGATGGCGCCGACGATCAGCGACAGGGTAACGGTGCGCAGCAGGGCAAACAGGTCGGAATTGCGGGTGAACTCGTCGCCGGCGACCTTCAGCTGGACCTCGATCAGGTCCGAGAACTTCTCGCTGACCGGATCGATGGACGGATACAGGCGGGTGACCGTGAAGTCCGCCAGACGGGGGGCGTCCGCGGCGGCCAGGATGGCGCGCAGGTCCTCGATGTCGCGGTCGGCCCTGGCCATCAGCGGTTCGATCTGGGCGATCAGGCGCCGTTCTTCCTCGACCAGTGTGGTTGCGGTGTACTCGGCCCATTTCTGGCGGATGGTGCCGCGGGCTTCATCGACATTCTTGACGGCCAGTGCCGGGGCGATGTTGCCGTTGCGGGCCTTGTGCGAGGTGTCGACGATGTTGACCGCATACATGTCGGCGATGACCTTGAGGTCGCGCAACGGGACCACCCGGTCCTTGTAGACGGTCTCCAGGCCGGCATTGCAGGAATTCATGCCGTGCAGGCCGGCGGCGCCGACCACCAGCAGACCGACCATGAAGGCGGCGGAAAGGATGCCGAGGCGTGTTCCGATCTTCAACCGTTCGAACATGATATTTCCCATCGGCCTGGATGTTTCGGGTTGTCGAGAATATCGGTTTGTACTGCCCGGGAGGATCACTAGGCAAGCCTTGAACGACAGAGAATAAAGTTCCTGCGGCGGACTAAAAAAGGTGCATAAAAAGTGGCGCACAAAATAACGGCAAATCCTGTCAAACGGCCTGTCCTGCACACCAGCCGCTGGACCAGGCCCACTGGAAATTATAGCCGCCCAGCCAGCCGGTGACGTCGACGGCCTCGCCGATGGCGTACAGCCCGGGGACTGACCGGGCTTCCATCGTCTTGGAAGACAGGGCGGCGGTATCGATTCCGCCTTGCATGGCTTCGGCGATGCCATAGCCCTCGCTGCCGGACGGAACCAGCCGCCAGCCGTTCAGCAGCGCCGCAGCCCGGTTCAGAACGGCGTTGGACAGGTTGGCCATGACCGGATTGGGCAGGTGGGCCTCGCCGAGGGCCTGGGCCAGCCGTCCGGGCAGCAGTTCGGCCAGGATGGTCTTCAGTTCGGCCCGGGGGCGGGCGTCGCGGCGCCGGCTCAGCACCTGGGCGGCGTCCTGGCCGGGCAGCAGGTTGACGGTGATGGCGCCGCCTTCCCGCCAATAGGAGGAAACCTGCAGGATGGCGGGGCCGGACAGTCCGCGATGGGTGAACAGCAGGGCGTCGCGGAAGCGGTGCTTGCCATAGCCGATTTCCGCTTCCAGCGAGATGCCGCTCAAGGGGCGGATCAGGTTCAGGTCGGCGTCGGCGAAGCGCAGCGGAACCAGGGCCGGGCGCGGCGGAACCACGCCCAGGCCGAAGCGTTTCGCCCAGTCCAGGGCAAAGCCCGAGGCCCCGATCTTGGGAATCGACAGGCCGCCGGTGGCCAGGACCAGAGACGGGGCCGAAAACGGCCCGCGGTCGGTCTCGACCCGGAAGCCGTCGGCCCTGGAGATGTCGGTGATGCGGTGTCCCAGGCGCAGCTCGACCCCGCCGGCCCGGCATTCGGTCAGCAGCATGACGACGATTTGCCGGGCGCTGTCGTCGCAGAACAGCTGTCCCCAGCGGCGTTCGTGAAAGGCGATGCGGTGCCGGCGCACCATGTCGATGAAATCGTGCTGGCTGAAGCGGTTCAGCGCCGATTTGACGAAATGGGGATTGGCCGACAGATAGCGGTCGGGGGCGATGCCCAGATTGGTGAAGTTGCAGCGGCCGCCGCCGGAAATCAGGATCTTCGAGCCGGGCTGGTCGGCATGATCCAGGACCAGCACCCGGCGGCCCCGCTGGCCGGCGGCCTGGGCGCACATCAGCCCGGCGGCACCGGCCCCGATGATGATGACGTCGAAATCACTCATGGTTTCGCTCTCTGCCGAAGACGGGGCAAGGGTACATCGGATATTGGCAAGCGAACTTCTTTTCCTGCGCATCGCCAGGATGTTTTGTCTGGCTGCTCGCTTCCATCGGTTTTTCGGGGTATGCTGTGCTCGGGTCGGCGGAAGGACGCCGTGGTGAAGACGCCTTCATGGAGATGGCGGGGTCATGAGCGAGAGCGAGCTGATCGACTGGGTTGCCGTGAAAAGCATTGTCGTCGTCGAAGACGACAATACCTCGCGCATGCTTCTGGACGGGCTGTTGCGCAGCATCGGGGCTCATCGCGTCAGGGTCGCCGTCGATGGCGAGGATGCCATCAACCTGATCGAAGCCAAGGGCGTTCCCGATATCATCTTCTGCGATTGGATGATGCCGCACATGGACGGGATCGGGCTGCTGACGGTCGTCAAGGAGCGTTATCCACACAGCCGGTTCATCATGGTGACCGCCAAGAAGGACCCCGAGGATGTGCGGTCGGCGGCATCGCTGAGGGTCGACGGTTATATCCTGAAGCCCTATTCCCGTGCGACCGTCCTGGCCAGCCTGTCCCGCCTGAAGGAAAAGGAAGACCACCCTCCGGCCTGACGTCCGTTTCCTCGGCGAAGGGGGCGTCCGGACCTGCCGGCCCCTCCGGGCGGCGGGTGCGCGCGGGCCGTCAGGATGCCTTGCGGACCCGGATGATGACGTCGACGCCGGTCACTTCCATGCCCGGCGGGGCCTTCGGCAGGTCCAGCACGCGGGGCTGTGGGCCGGGGATGTCCTCGATGCGGCCGGTCGCCTCGTGGTAATAATGGTGGTGCTCGGCGATGTTGGTGCAGAACCAGCTGCGTTCCCCGACCGGCACCCGCCTGACCAGTCCGGCGGCGGCGAATTCGTGCAGGGTGTTGTAGACGGTGGCCAGGGAAAGCCGGACGCCGGCCGATTTGGCCTCCTGATGCAGGCTGTCGGGCGTCAGGTGGCGGCGTCCGCCATCATGGATGATGCGGGCAATGGTCAGGCGCTGGCGGGTCGGGCGGATACCCACAGCCCTTAGGGCCGACTCGTCGATTGCTGGCACGACGCACTCCCCATTTCAGACATAACGACGCTGCATGTTAGTGGCGATCCAGAAAATGGGCAATGGAATGATGTGCGTCCGTCACAATTAAGCACAGCCATGTTGCGGCCGTGTCACAATCCATCGGTGACGAATCCGGCCAGTTTGCGCAGCATCAGCAGATCCCGGCGCAGGTGGTCCAGATTGTGGCTTCGCCAGATATGGGCGAAGCATCCCAGCGACGGATGGTCGGTGTCCGCATCCGACCGGCTTGCCAGTTCCGCTTCGTAGCGGCACACCAGGCTTTCCAGGTGACGGCGTCGCTGGGTGGTGTCGACCAGATCCAGAAAGGCCAGCTTCAGGCGCAGCCCGACCTGCCCGGGCGGCGAGTCCGGCCGGTCCAGGGGCATGGCCAGCAGCATCGACAGGACGGCATGGCCCGTTGCGGTGATTGCAAGGGCGGACGTGCCGGCCGGGGTCAGATGGCCGCCGCGCCGCATCTCGTCCAGGCAATCGCAGACCAGATGTCCGGGTGGCGTCCATTGCCCGGCGGCGATGGTGTCGATGACCCGGCAGATGGTGTCGGTGTCGGTGGGATTGCGGGCGGCGCATCCCAATGCGGCCAGCCAGACGAAGTCGCCGGGGCCCATCGGCCGTTCCGAAGGGCTGGCGGACAGGGGGTGGGGAGCGGCGCGACCCATCGGAACCTCGTGGCGAATGCGAATCGTTCGCGTTTATAGGGATGGGAGTGGGCAGGGTCAAGGCCTGTCGAGGGGGCGCAGGCGCTTGAACAGACACTAATTTCCCATGTCTTGACCAATGTTAAAGCCCGCCTCTTGCCGTGGCGGCTAGCTTCACGGTCGTGGTGGGGTTTCTCCCCACGGAGGCTTTTTGTTTAGGGTGCGATCCGTCGGCGGGGGGAGTCCGCGGCGGTTGGAGTTCAAACCCTCATCGTTCGAGGAGCGACCATGTCCGAGACACTGACGAAAGCCGCTGCCCGTAATATCTTTTACGGCGGTACGGCGTTTTTCTTCGTGGTGTTCGTCGCCTTGACCGCGCATAGCGTGACCAAGGCCAACGCCATCGCCGCTGCCAACCCCGTCACCCCTGGGGTGGTGGTTGGCAAGCATGTTTGGGAAAAGAATGCCTGCATCGACTGCCACACCCTGATGGGTGAGGGCGCCTATTACGCGCCGGAACTGGGCAATGTGTGGGTCCGCTTCGGCGGCAAGGAAGACGCCAACGGCGCCCGCGAGGCTCTGAAGGCGTGGATGAAGGGCCAGCCCTCGGGCATCGAAGGCCGCCGCCAGATGCCGCAGTTCAATCTCTCCGAGAAAGAGCTGGACGGCCTCGCCGATTTCCTGAAGTGGACCAGCGAAGTCGATACCCAGAATTGGCCGCCGACGGTCAGCGGTTAAGGCGCGAGGTGACATCATGAAGTATCAATCGCAAAAGGTGGCGCTGTACTACTTCGCCGGCGCGCTGGCGTTGTTCGTCGCGCAGGTGCTGTTCGGCACCCTTCTGGGCACCGTGGTCGTCAAGCCGAATTTTCTGGCTGATCTGGTTCCCTTCAACATTCTGCGCATGATTCACACCAATGCGCTGATCGTCTGGCTGCTGATGGGCTTCTTCGGCGCCGCCTATTACCTGATCCCGGAAGAGTCCGAGACCGAACTGCACAGCCCCGGCCTTGCCGTTCTGCAGTTCTGGCTGTTCCTGATCGGCGCGGCTGCCGCCGTCGTCGGTTACCTGTTCAAGATCCACGAAGGCCGCGAGTTCCTGGAGCAGCCGCTGTGGATCAAGCTGGCCATCGTGGTGGTGGCGCTGATGTTCCTCTACAACGTCACCATGACGGTGCTGAAGGGCCGCAAGACGGCCATCACCAACGTCCTGCTGCTGGGTCTGTGGGGCATCGCCGTCTTCTTCCTGTTCTCGCTGTACAACCCGAACAATCTGGTCCTCGACAAGATGTTCTGGTGGTGGGTCGTCCATCTGTGGGTGGAAGGCGTGTGGGAACTGGTCATGGCCTCGGTCCTGGCCTTCCTGATGATCAAGCTGACCGGCATCGATCGCGAGATCGTCGAGAAGTGGCTGTACATCATCATCTCGATGACCCTGTTCACCGGCATCCTGGGTACCGGCCACCACTACTACTGGATCGGCACCCCGACCTATTGGCAGTGGATCGGCTCGATCTTCTCGACCCTGGAAGTGCTGCCGTTCTTCGCGATGGTGGTGTTCACCTTCTACGTGGTGTGGAAGGGCGGCCGTCAGCATCCCAACAAGGCTGCTCTGCTGTGGAGCCTGGGCTGCGCGACCTTCGCCTTCTTCGGCGCCGGCGTGTGGGGTTTCCTGCACACCCTGGCTCCGATCAACTACTACACCCACGGCACTCAGGTGACGGCGGCCCACGGCCATCTGGCCTTCTACGGCGCCTATGTCATGCTGAACATCGCCATGATGACCTATGCCATGCCTCTGCTGCTGAAGCGTGAGCCCTACAACCAGCTGCTCAACATGTGGGGCTTCTGGATCACCACTTCGGCGGTGACCTTCATGACCTTCGCGTTGACCTTCGCCGGTGTGGTGCAGACCCATCTGCAGCGCGTCATGGGCATGAACTTCATGGAAGTTCAGGAACAGCTGGGCCTGTTCTACTGGTTCCGTCTGGGGGCCGGTGTGGTCACCCTGGTCGGCGTGGTGCTGATCGTCTACTCCCTGGTTGTTCCCGGCAAGGCTGCCGTGGCTGCCAAGGGCGGCTACCAGCCGGCTGAGTAAGGTGTTCTGAAGGGGGGCGGCCGCTTCGCAAAAAGCGGACCGCCCCTTTTTCATGAAAGTCGTTCCGGAGTGATTTCAATGAGCAATTCCGCGTCCGCCATTCCCTTCTACCTGCCCGTCGGCAATGAGTGTCGGCTGTTCGAGCTGGCCTATCGCCACAAGCTGCCTTTGCTGCTGAAGGGGCCGACCGGCTGCGGCAAGACCCGCTTCGTCGCCCACATGGCGGCGCGCATGGGACGCGTTCTGCATACCGTTTCCTGTCATGACGACCTGACCGCCGCCGATCTGACCGGCCGTTACCTGCTGAAGGGGGGCGACACGGTCTGGGCCGACGGCCCGCTGACCCAGGCGGTGCGGACCGGCGGCATCTGCTATCTCGACGAGGTGGTCGAGGCCCGCAAGGACGTGACCGTGGTGCTGCACCCGCTGACCGACGACCGGCGCATCCTGCCGCTGGACCGCACCGGCGAGCTGCTGGACGCCCCCGACGATTTCATGCTGATCGTGTCCTACAATCCCGGCTATCAGAACGTGCTGAAGCAGCTGAAGCCGTCGACCCGCCAGCGTTTCGTCGCCATCGAATTCGATTTTCCGCCGGCCGAGGTCGAGCGCAAGGTGGTTGCCACCGAATCCGGCCTGCCGGAAGAGCAGGTGATCCAGCTGGTGATGCTGGCCCAGAAGCTGCGGGCCATGAAGGGGCACGACCTGGAAGAGGGCGTGTCGACCCGTCTGCTGGTCTATTGCGCCACCCTGGTGGCGGCGGGCCTGCCCATCCGCGAGGCGGTGCAGGCGGCAATGATCGAGCCGCTGACCGACGACGTCGACGTCAAGAAGGGACTGGACGAACTGGTCGTCGCGGTCTTCGGCTGATCCGATGTCCTGGCTGGAAAAGCTCGAACTGGAAGAAACCATCGGCCGGGTCTGGCACCGGCTGGTCGGCGAGAAGCATTCCTGGCCGCGTCACCCCGAAGCGGCGGTGGCGCTGGACGAGGTGCGCGCCCAACTGGCGGTGTTCTTCCGCGGCCTGGGCGGCGACGGCGGCGTCGCCGTCAGTTCGGCCAGCCTGCGCACCTCGACCCATCGGCTGACCTGGAAACAGCGGGTCGGCATGGATGACGAGCGCATGGTGGTGGCGTCGCGCGACGAGGTGTCGCTGTCGTTGCCCGACCGGCTGGACCACTTTCCCGAGCGCGAGCGCAATCGCGACCTGTATTTCTGGCTGGCGGCCTTCTTCGCCGTGCTGCCGCCGGCCGGGCCGGCGCAAAGCGATCCGCTGCGCGCCGATCTGGCTTTTCTGGCCCAGGCGTCGCTGGCGGCGCGCAAGGTGGTGGGGGAATTTCCCGGACTGGCGCGCCGCTATGCGCTGCTGTCCGCGGCCCTGCGGGCCTTGCGCCCGGCCCGCCCCGTCGAAGGGATCGAGGCCCAGGTCGAAGCCCTGGTGGTCGAGATGCTGGGCGGTCCCGCCGACCCGGCCAATCCGTTGCGGCCGGTGCTGGACGGCACCGTTCCCGACGGTCTGGCCGCGCCCCTGCATTACAAGCCGTTTCTGCCCTGCCCGCTGTGGGGCGAAGCCCTGCACCGCGATGGCGAAGCCCGCCCCGACGAAGGGCAGGAAGGCCTGCCGGGGGGCAAGAAGGAAGAGCAGGACGACGACCAGAAGCGCCGCCGGGCCGAGCGCAAGAAGCAGGACAACGCCGACCGCAAGGATCCGCTGATCCTCAACCGTTTCGAGAAGATCCTGTCTTTCGCCGACATGGTCAACGTCAACCGGGCCGCCGACGATCCCGACGAGGAGGACGCCAAGAAAGCCGCCGACGAGATGGATACCATCACCATCTCGCAGCATGGCCGCAAGGCGGCGACCAAGCTGAAGTTCGACCTGGACCTGCCGCCCGAGGCCACCGACGTCACCCGGCTGACCGGGACCCGGCTGTATCCGGAATGGGACCACCGGGCCAACGCCTATCACAAGGACCATTGCTCGGTGCAGGTCGGCATGGCTTCGGAGGAAGGCGAAAGCTGGGTTCCCGACGAGCAGGCCCGCCGCCGCATCCGTCAGGTCAAACGCCAGTTCGAGGCGTTGCGCACCAAGGCGCAGCTGCTGCGCGCCCAGGTCGACGGGTCCGAGCTGGATACCGAGGCGGTGGTGCGGGCCAGGTCCGACCTTGTCGCTTCGGGCCAATGTTCCGACCGCGTCTACATGCAGCGCCGGCCGATGGAGCGCGACCTGGCCGTGGCGGTGCTGGTGGATGCCAGCCTGTCCACCGACGCCTGGATCGAGAACCGCCGGGTGCTGGATGTCGAAAAGGAAGCCCTGGCGGTGTTCAGCCACGGACTGGCCGCCTGCGACGATTCCTTCGCCATCTATACCTTCACCTCGCGCAAGCGGGCCTGGGTCAAGGTCGACACCGTCAAGGATTTCGACGAGACCCTGAGCCCGGTGGTGATGCGGCGCATCGGCGCCATCAAGCCCGGCTATTTCACCCGCATCGGCGCAGCCATGCGTCATGTCACCGCCGAACTGGAGCAGCGTCCCAACCGTCACCGGCTGCTGCTGGTCATCACCGACGGCAAGCCCAACGACGTCGACCATTACGAAGGCCGCTACGGCATCGAAGACACCAGGAAGGCGGTGGCCGAGGCTCGCGCCAAGGGGATGGCGGTGTTCGGCGTCACCATCGACAAGAAGGCGCAAAGCTATTTCCCGCACCTGTTCGGGCGCGGCGGCTATGCCATCGTCCATCATCTGGCGCAACTGACGGCGGCGCTGCCCAGGATCTACCGGCATCTGGTGGGGTAGGCGCCGCTGCGGCCTCTGCGGCGCCCAACGGGCATAGTCCTCGCTACGCTCGTCCGAAGGCGATCACCCTGCGCCGCGCAGCGGTGCACATTGACAGCCCGGGGCTCGGGACATAGGCTTTGCGACATGTCGCACGCCCTGTCCATCGCCTTGGCCCAGATCAACCCGGTTGTCGGCGACGTCGCCGGCAACGTCGCCCGCATCCGCGAGGCCCGCGCCGAAGCGGCGCGCGGCGGGGCCGATCTGGTGGTCTTTCCCGAACTGACCGTGTCCGGTTATCCCCCCGAAGATCTGGTGCTGAAGGCCGCCTTTCTGGACGCGGTCGAAGGCGCCGTCGACGATCTGGCCGCCGACACCGCCGATGGCGGGCCGGCCATGCTGGTGGGGGCGCCGTGGCGGGTCGAAGACGGCACCTGCAATGCCGTCCTGCTGCTGGACCGGGGTGCCGTCGCCGCCACCCGGCTGAAGACCCATCTGCCCAATTACGGCGTGTTCGACGAAGCCCGGGTGTTCCAGGCCGGGCCGCTGCCGGCGCCGGTGCCGTTTCGCGGCATCTTGCTGGGCGTGATGATCTGCGAGGACATGTGGTACGCCGACGTCGCCGAAGGTCTGGCCCGTCAGGGGGCGGAAATCCTGCTGGTGCCCAACGGTTCGCCCTTCGAGACGGACAAGGCGGGGGTCCGCCAGGACCGCGCCGCCGAACGGGTCAAGGCCACCGGCCTGCCGCTGGTCTATGTCAATCAGGTCGGCGGCCAGGATGAACTGGTTTTCGACGGGGCGTCGTTCGCGCTGGGCGGCCAGGGGGATCTGGTGGTGCGTCTGCCGGCCTGGCGGCCGGCGGTGACGGTTCTGGACTGGCGCAGGGGCCTGACTGGCTGGATGGCCGAGGGGCCGGTGGCGGACGAGCCCGGGCGCGAGGAAAGCATCTATCAGGCAATGGTGCTGGGCCTGCGCGACTATGTCGCCAAGAACGGTTTCCCCGGCGTGGTTCTGGGCCTGTCGGGCGGCATCGATTCGGCCCTGGCCGCCGCCGTCGCCGCCGATGCCCTGGGGCGCGACAAGGTGTGGTGCGTGATGATGCCGTCACCCTATACCAGCGCCGAAAGCCTGGAAGATGCCGCCGCCGTCGCCGGCCTGCTGGGCTGCCGCCTCGATACCATTCACATCGGCCCGGCGATGGCCGCCTTCGACGGCATGCTGGCGCCGTCCTTCGCCGGCCACCGTCCCGACATCACCGAGGAAAACCTGCAATCGCGCTCGCGCGGGCTGACCCTGATGGCGCTGTCCAACAAATTCGGCCCGATGGTGCTGTCCACCGGCAACAAAAGCGAGATGAGCACCGGCTACGCCACCTTGTACGGCGACATGTGCGGCGGCTATGCGGTGCTGAAGGACGTCTACAAGACCGGCGTGTTCGCCGTCTGCCGCTGGCGCAACGCCCACAGGCCGGACGGCGCCCTGGGGCCGGACGGTCCGGTGATGCCCGAGCGGGTCATCACCAAGCCGCCATCGGCCGAACTCAAGCCCGATCAGAAGGATCAGGACACCTTGCCGCCCTACGACATGCTGGACGGCATCCTGGCCTGCCTGATCGAGGGCGAGATGGGGGTGACGGAAACGGTGGCCCAGGGTTACCGGGAAGACGTCGTCCGGCGGGTCTGGCGCATGCTGGACCGTGCCGAGTACAAGCGGCGCCAAGCCCCCCCGGGAGTGAAGATCACCGGCCGCTCGTTCGGCCGCGACCGCCGCTATCCCATCACCAACGGCTTCACGCGGTCGGTATAGGGCCGGGTCAGTCCCCGCCCCGCAGCAAGTGCGGGTCGATGTGCGGCACGTCGATGCGGCAGCTGATGTATTCGGCGTATTTGCGGTCGAAATCGCGGATGTGGCGGACCAGTTCGACCATCAGGCCGTGCAGTCGGGCGGCCAGGTCGGCGGGGTTGCGTTCGGCGGCGGCCTGCATGACCGTGCCGAACAGCTCGTCCAGCCGCAGATGGTCGGCGTTGGCGCCGTTGGCCTCGGGAAACTCCGCCAGCCGCATCAGGACCTCTTCCTTCTCGGAATGCAGGCGGAACAGGGTGCGCGCTTCCATCACCGCGCTGGCGGCGTCCTGCAGGGACTCGCCATTCAGCAATGCCACCTTCGCCGACTGGAGAATCTGCAGCAGGTCGGCATGGTCACGGTTCAGCGTGTCCAGTCGCGTGTCGAGCGGGCTTGCCATCCCCTTCCTCCTGCCGTGTGGTGCTGAAATTCAAGGCACATGTGGCGGACGCCACCCCCAGAGGCAGATTAACCGCCACCGCCGCCTTTGAGAAGCAAAGAGCGGCGGTTCGACGGTTCTTTCTCGCCGCCGCACCCTTGTTGCCCGCCGTCCCGGGTGGTATAGGGGTGTCCGCAAAAGGGAAGCGCGCACTGCCGTCAGAAGCAAAATCAACGGGTTGCCGTCGTGCCTTCCCGCCGTCAACGGCTTTATCGGGACCATCAGAAGGTGAGTGTCACCGTCCGCTTCGCCCCCAGCCCCACCGGGCTGCTGCATGTGGGCAATGCCCGCGTCGCCCTGATCAACTGGCTGTTCGCCAAGGCGCATGGCGGGTACTTCCTGCTGCGCTACGACGACACCGATGCCGAACGGTCCCGTCCGGAATTCGTCAAGGCCATCGCCGCCGACCTGACGTGGCTGGGGCTGGAATGGGACCGCAAGAGTTTCCAGTCGGCCCGTCTGGCGCGCTACGGCGAGGCGGCCGAGGCGTTGAAGGCGGCCGGCCGGCTGTATCCCTGCTTCGAGACCCCCGAGGAACTGGACTACAAGCGCAAGCGCCAGCTGGCACGCGGTTTGCCCCCGGTCTATGACCGCGCCCATCTGCATCTGCCCAAGGCCGAGCGTCAGCGGTTCGAGGCCGAGGGACGGCAGCCGCACTGGCGGTTCAAGCTGGATCACCGCGTCGAGCAGTGGGAGGATCTGGTCCGCGGCTCCAGCCATGTCGATTGCGCCTCGCTGTCCGACCCGGTGCTGATCAGGGCCGACGGCACCTTCCTTTATACCTTGCCCAGCGTGGTCGACGACGCCGATTTCGGTGTCAGCCACATCATCCGCGGTGAGGATCACGTCACCAACACGGCGCCGCAGCTTCAGCTGTTCCGCGCCATCGGCGCCGAGCCGCCGGCCTTCGCCCACCTGCCGCTGATGACCGACAAGTCGGGCGCCGGCCTGTCCAAGCGCCTGGGCTCGCTGTCGCTGGCCGACCTGCGCGGCCAGGGGATCGAAGCGATGGCGGTCAACAGCCTGCTGGCCAAGCTGGGCACCTCCGACGCCATCGAGGAACGGGGCTCGCTGCAGGACCTGACCCGGGATTTTTCCATCGGTCGCTTCAGCCGCTCCACCGCCCGGTTCGATCCGGTCGAACTGGGCCATCTGAACGCCCGTCTGCTGCACGGCATGGATTTCGAGACCGCGCGGCCGCGCCTGGCGGCCCTGGGGCTGAAAATGGCCGGCGCCGCCTTCTGGGCGGCGGTGCGGGGCAACCTGTCGGTCCTGGACGAAGCGGCGCAATGGTGGCCGGTGGTGACCGGGCCGCTGGTTCCGGTGGTCGAGGACCAGGCCTTTCTGTCGGCGGCGGCGGACGTCCTGCCGCCCGAGCCGTGGGACGCGGCCACCTGGGGCCTGTGGACCGGCGCGGTCAAGGCGGCCACCGGGCGCAAGGGCCGCGACCTGTTCCATCCGCTGCGGCTGGCCCTGACCGGGCGCGGGAATGGACCGGAATTGAAGAACCTGCTACCTCTGATCGGCCGCGACAAAGCCCGCCGGCGGCTTGGCGGCGAGACCGTTTAGGAGTTGTCGATGCCCCTGGTTCTGTACAACACGCTCACTCGCCGCAAAGAGCCGTTCGAGCCGTTGAAGCCTGACCATGTGGGCATGTATGTCTGCGGCCCCACCGTCTATGACCGCGCCCATATCGGCAATGCCCGCCCGGTCATCGTCTTCGACGTGCTGTACCGGCTGCTGACCCGGCTGTATCCGTCGGTCACCTATGTCCGCAACATCACCGACGTCGACGACAAGATCAACGCCCGTTCGAAGGAATCCGGCGAGCCGATCGAGGCGATCACGGCGCGCACCACGCAGATGTTCCATGACGACATCGCCGCCCTGAACGCCCTGCCCCCCACCATCGAGCCGCGCGCCACCGCCCATATCGCCCAGATGCTGACCCTGATCCAGGGACTGATCGCCAAGGGCCACGCCTACGAGGCCGACGGGCACGTACTGTTCTCGGTGCCGTCGATGCCCGATTACGGCGCCCTGTCGCGCCGCTCGATGGACGAGATGATCGCCGGCGCCCGCGTCGAGGTCGCGCCCTACAAGCGCAACCCCGCCGATTTCGTGCTGTGGAAGCCGTCCACCCCCGACCTGCCCGGCTGGGATTCGCCGTGGGGACGCGGCCGCCCCGGCTGGCACATCGAGTGCTCGGCCATGTCCGGGCAATATCTGGGCGTGACGTTCGACATCCACGGCGGCGGCCAGGATCTGGTCTTTCCGCATCACGAGAACGAGATCGCCCAGTCGGTGTGCGCCAACGGCGCCCCGTTCGCCCGCTACTGGCTGCACAACGGCTATCTGATGGTCGAGGGCGAGAAGATGTCCAAGAGCCTGGGCAACTTCTTCACCGTGCGCGAATTGCTGGATCAGGCCCCCGGCGAGGCGATCCGGCTGGCCATGCTGTCGACCCATTACCACCAGCCGTTCGACTGGACCTCCGAGGGGCTGAAGCAGGCCCGCGCCACCCTGGACCGGCTGTATACCGCCCTCAAGGGAGCCGCCGACGTCGAGGCCGCCGCCGTGCCGCCGCCGCTGCATGTGATGGCCGCCCTGGAAGACGATCTCAACACCCCGCTGGCCATCAGCCATCTGCACGAACTGGCCGGGGCGCTGAACCGGGCTTCCGGCCCGCAGGCCAAGGCGGCGGCCAAGGCGGCGCTGCTGGCCGCCGGCGAGCTGCTGGGCGTGCTGCGCCATGATCCAGATTCCTGGTTCCGCTGGCAGCCGGAAGGGGCCGACAGCCTGTCCGAGGCCGCCATCGAAGCCGCCATCGCCGCCCGCATCGAGGCCCGCAAGGCCAGGAACTGGGCCGAGGCCGACCGTATCCGCCAGGATCTGGCCGCCCGCGGCGTGGTGCTGGAAGACGGCGCCCAGGGCACGTCCTGGAAAAGGGCCTAGCCCGGTGTCCCGGCCGCCGGTGCCGGACCTGTTCCACTGGCGGGGCTGGCGGGTCCTGTCCATCCTGCTGGTGGCGACGCTGCTGCTGGCGCCGGCTTTGTGGAACGGCTATCCGCTGATCTATTACGACACCGAAGATTACGTCGAGATTTCCTTCACCTGGGAACCGATCGTCTGGCGCATCATGACCTATGGCGCCTTCACCTGGGTCGGGCATCCGTTCGGTTCCCTGTGGGCGGTGGCGTGGCTGCAATCCCTGATCGGCGCCTGGGTGCTGCACGAGGCGGTCTGGGCCTGGGTCGGGCGGTTCCGCCCCCAGGTCTATGTCGGCCTGGGCGTGATCCTGACCCTGTTCACCGGCCTGCCCTGGGTGACCAGCCAGATTCTGGCCGACACCTTTGCCGGTTACGCCATCCTGGGCATGGCGATACTGGCTTTCGGCGATGCCCTGCCGGTACGCCGCCGCCTGTGGCTGGTGCCTCTGGTGGCCCTGTCCATCTGCCTGCACATGTCGCATGTGGCGGTGGCGGCCGGGCTGGTGCTGGTGCTGGTCACCCTGCGCATGCTGGCGCCCCTGTCGCTGCGCCTGCCCCGGCCGCGTCTGGCCCTGCCGCTGGTCGCCGCCTTCCTGGGCATCGCCGCGGTTCCGGCCTTGCACTGGGCGGCGACGGGGCGGGTCTATTTTTCGGAATCGGGGCAGGTGCTGCAGCTGGCCCTGTTCGTCCAGGACGGACTGGCCAAGAAATATCTGGACGAAGTCTGCCCGCAAGGGGCGGCGTTGAAGATGTGCGCCCACAAGGAAGAACTGCCCTATACCGCCGACGAGTTCCTGTGGGGCGACAGTCCGTTCGACGACATGGGCGGCTGGAAGGCCATGCACGACGAAGCCGGCGAGATCGTCCGGGGCGCCACCGGCGCCTTCCCGCGGGATGTGGCCAGGGCGATGCTGCGCAACACCGTGACCCAGCTGGACCTGATCGCCTCGGGCGAGGATCTGGTGCCGATGTCCTGGCACTTCGTCAAGACCCAGCTGAAGCGTTATCCCCGCGATTTCCGCTCGTTCCGCTTCGCCATGCAGAACCGGGCGGACGGGCTGGACTTCACCGCCATCAACCGGCTTCAGGTCCCCATCGCCCAGGCGTCCGAGGTGGTGGTGCTGGGGCTGCTGGTCATCGCCTGGCGTCGCCGCGACCGCATCAGCGCCGGGCTGCTGGTCACGGTGGTGGTGGCCGTTCTGGGCAACGCCTTCGTCTGCGGCGCCCTGTCCAACCCGCATGACCGCTATCAGAACCGCATCATCTGGCTGCCGCTGTTCGCCTGCTGCATCGCCGCCATCCGGCTGGACCAGCGGTTCGTCCGCAGGAAGCCCGCCGCCTTGCCGCCGGCATAGACGGCGGCGCTATTTCTTCGGCAGCTTCCTGGCCAGCCGCTCCATCAGGCGGTCGGGCAGGGCGGCGGCCAGCCAGACGGCGGCGGCCATCGGCCAGGGAAAGGCGATGCGGCCGCGATTGCCGGCCAGCCCGTCGACGATGATGCGGGCGGCCCGGTCGGCGTCCATCAGGAACGGCATGCGGAAGCGGTTGGCCGCGGTCAGGCGGGTGGTGACGAAGCCGGGACAGATCACCGAGACCTTGACGCCGTCTTCGGCCAACCAGCCGCGCAGGCCTTCCCCCCAGACCTTGACCGCCGCCTTCGAGGCGCAATAGGCCGGCGCTCCGGCCAGTCCGCGATAGCCGGCCAGAGACGAGACGATGGCGATCTGGCCGCAACCGCGCGGACGCATCAGCTCGACGGCCGGCAGCACGGTGTTGATCACCCCGTTGACATTGGTGGCGAAGATCGCCCGGGTCTGGGCCTCGGTTTCGCCGCCGTCGCCGGTTCCGGCGGAAATCCCGGCATTGGCGATGACCAGATCCAGCGGGCGGCTGCCGTTGCAGGCGCCGACCCAGGCTTCCATCGCGGCCCGGTCGGTGACGTCCAGGCGGCGCAGATGCGCATCGGCTCCGCGCTCGCGGCAACGGTCGACGACGCCGGCCAGCCGTTCGCGGTCGCGGCCGGACAGGAACAGGGTGGCGCCGGGCCTGGCATAGGCCACGGCCAGGGCCTCGCCGATGCCGGACGACGCCCCGGTGATCAGGACTGAGGACGGCATTCGTCGCGTTCCAGCAAGATGGCGTTCAACGGCCGGACCAGCGGCGGCAGGTCGTTCACGGCCGCGTCCAGAACGATCTCGGGTGCGACCGAGTGGTATTCGTGCACCAGGATGTTGCGCATGTCGGTGATGCGCGACCAGGGAATTTCCGGATGGCGGTGGGTGATGGCGGTGGGAATGCGCTTGGCCGCCTCGCCCAGGATTTCCAGGTTGCGGATCACCGCGTCCTGGGTCCGGCCATCCTCGATGAAGTCGCGCATGGACATGCCCTCGACATAGCGGCCGACCCGTTCGATGGCTTCCAGCATGTCCTCGATGCGGACCCGCCAATCCTTGTGGCTCACGGCTCGCACGCCTCTTCGCCCAGGACCGGCAGGCATTCCGACAGGATGCGGGCCTGCAGGCGCGGCTTGATGTTGCCCTTGGTGATCAGGTCGACCGGCCGTCCCAGCAATCCTTCCAGGGCATGCTTGAGTTCGACGTAGCGGAACAGGCCGCCCGGCTGGCCGGGCAGGAATTCGACCATCAGGTCGACGTCGGACATCGGGCGGGCCTCGTCGCGCACCACCGAGCCGAACAGCGAGACCGAGCACACGCCGAAGCGATGGAACAGGTCCTGGTGTTCGCGCAGGATCTCGACCACCTCGTCGCGGCTGATGGGGGGGCGCTGGCGGGCGATGCGGCCGGCATAGGCCTTCACCGCCTCGACCTTGTCGGCCGGGACCCGCACAACCAGTTCCACGACGTTGGGGCGGCCCCGGGCGGGCCTGCGGCGTTCGTTCATGCCGACATCATAAGCCAATCGGAGATGGAAATCAGCCGCCGGTATAGGTCAAGGAAATCCGGCGGGCGGCGGCGTACAAGGCGTCGAATTCGCTCAGGCTGGCCTGGCTGGGGCGGTTTTTGATGTCGCGGCCACGGGCCAGCAGGGACTCCAGGCTTTCGGTGCCGTGGCGCAGGTCGCGGACGACCCGTTCCATCAGTTCGGTCACCAGGGTTTCCAGGGAAAAGGCGCTGCGCAGCACCTGTTCCGAGGTATGGCGCCCTTCGCGGGCGGATTCCAGCAGGGCCTTGCATTCCCACTCGCAGCCGGCGGCCAGCCGCTTGATGCGTTCCAGCGACAGCACGGCGAAGATCTGCTGCTTCTGGGCGTCGTAGCGTTCGGGCGAGGCCCCCATGCCCTTGGATTGAATCGGGTTGGGCACCGCAAAGCCGGCGGCCGAATTGGCGCCGGGACGCGCCTGCTTGCGCCGGTCGGGGCCGATATAATCGTGGGTGACGACGAAGGGTTTGCGCCGGGTGGCGAAAGCCCCCATGCGGGTGGTGATCTGCTCGGGCGCGAAGGGAATCAGCAGCAGGTCGTCGGCCCCGGAATTGACGCAGGCGTGGACCTTGGATTCCTCGGTGGTGGACAGCAGCATGGCGCCGATGATGAACGGGTCGTGCCCCAGCCGGCCCGCGCGGGTTTCCCGCAGCAGATAGGCGGTGTCGGTGCCGTCGATTTCCGCATTCAGCAGGACCAGATCGAAACGCTCTTCGGCGAAGGCGGCGTGCGCGTTGACGAAGGTGTGGGCTTCCAGCAATTCCCGGACGCCCAGATTGTTGAGGCCGATGCGGATGCCCTGGCGGATCATGACGTTCGGTTCGCAGATCAAGGCGCGAACCTTGGCGAACGACGCCGCAACCGGATGGGCGCCGACCCCCGACACGCGTCCTTGCACGTTGGCGGGCGCCTTGTTCATCCGCTGTCCGTCTGCCACTTGTCTCGGTCGTCCATCGAAGCGGGGAAGCTAGCAGATTCATCCCGGGACGCACAAGGTCAAAGCCGTTTGCGCCAGGGCTCCGAACTCAGGTTACGGAAGGGTAAATTTTTGACGTCATGCCCGCGCAGGCGGGCATCCAACCGACGGGAGCCGTCAGGCAATGTCTTCGCAGAGATCGCGCCACTGGGGGTTCATTTGTTGAATGAGATTA
>CAJANN010000260.1 GCA_903941095.1 uncultured Rhodospirillaceae bacterium
GCCGGCGCAGCGCCGCCCCCCCTGACGACGGACGCGCCGCCGCCGGGCGTGGCGGCGGCAGCGGTCTCGCCACGCCTGCTGCCGGCCACGGTGATCGCCCATCCTCCCGGCGGGCAGGCGGTGGTGCAGACGCCGGTCGGCACCCTGGCCCTGCCCACCCATGCCGACCTGCCGCCGGGAACCGTGCTGCAGCTTGAACTGACCGGATCGCCGCAACCCCCGGCCGCCCCGCCGCCGCCGGCCCGCCCCGAAGGGCCGACCCCCGCCGGCTGGCCGGCCCTGACCGATGCCGCCGCCACCTTGACCGGCGGCAACGACCGCCAGTCCCTGGACCTGTTGCTGCGCAACCTGCCGCAGATCGGTCCGCGGCTGGCGGCCAACATCTCGCTTTTCGCCAACGCCCTGCGCAGCGGCGACGTCAAGGCGGTGTTCGGCGAAGGCGCGGCGAAGGGGCTGGAAAAGGCCGGACGCAAGGATCTGGCCGACCGCCTGAAGGCCGACCTGGAGGAACTGGCCGCCGACAGCGGCCGATCGGTGGCCGGGGGCGACTGGCGGGGCTTCACCCTGCCGCTGGTGTTCGGCCAGATCGTCGACCCCATCCGGCTTTACGTCCGCCAGCCCGGCGGCGGCGAGGACGGCGCCGCCGCCCGTGCCGCCGGCGGCGAACGCTTCCTGCTGGATCTCGACCTGTCGCGCCTGGGCCGGATTCAGATGGACGGGCTGGTCCGGCGCGAGGACAAGCTGTTCGACCTGATCATCCGTACCGGCGAACCGATGCCCGAACAGATGCGCCGCGACATCATGGGCATCTTCGCCGACGCCGCCGATCTGGTGGGCACCAAGGGCAGCGTAATCTTTCAGTCCGGCGGCCGCTGGGTCGAGCTGCGCCCCGACGACGCCGCACCCACCGAAATCCTGGCTTAAACCAGGCACGGCAATTGCATTGCACTTGGGACCGAACAGTCCAAGTCGATGCGGATGACCATCACCTACCACGACCCCAAAGGCTATTATGCGGTTCTCGGCCTGCTTCCCGGCGCCGATCTGACGGCCATCAAGGCCGCCTATCGCAACCGTGCCAAGGAGGTGCATCCCGACCGCAATCCGACCGAGGCGGCAAGGGCGGAATTTCAAAGCCTTGTCGAGGCTTACCGGGTTCTCAAGGACGTCGTCTACCGCGCCGAATACGATGCCACCGGCGTGCCGCCGCTGATCGACGACGGCGACGATTACCCGGCCACCCCCTTCGCCTGTTCCTGCTGCGGCAAGGTCACGGTCCAGCCGCGCTATGTGATTTTCCATCAGGTCAAAAGTTTCCTGGTCTGGGCCAAACTGGCCCGGGTGGAGGGAATTTTTTGCCGGGACTGTGCCGACCGGGTGGCGGCACGGGCCTCGACCCTGACCTGGCTGTGGGGCTGGTGGTCGCCGCCGGGCCTGCTGCTGGCCCCGCTGGCCCTGCTGCGCAACCTGTTCGGCGGCACCAAGCCGCGCGATCAGAACGCCCGCATGCTGATCCGTCAGGCCCGCGCCTTCCTGGCCCTGGACGAGGTCGACCTGGCCCGCGCCCTGACCGAACAGGCGGCCCGCTTCGCCCGCCTGTCGGTGCACAGCCGCCAGATCGAGCGCCTGCGGGACGAAACCGGCCGCACCGGCCGCCGGCTGAAGAACCGCTGGGCGATGTGGAACACCGGAGTGTTCTTCGCCCAGGCGCTGCCGCTGGTGGCGCTGCCGCTGGTGCTGGGACTGGCGGCGATGATCGCGATGAAACCGTGGGAGAAGCCGGTCTCGACCCGGGCCGGCATCAACGTCCTGCCGGCCGAGATCGGTGACATCCGCTATGTCGCCGTCGAGGACCTGAAGCTGCGCCAGGCCCCGGTCGAAGGCGCCCCGGTCCTGACCCTGCTGGACCGCTTCACCTCGGTGCAGGTGGTCGACGTCACCAGTCCGGAATGGGCCGAGGTCCGGGCGCCGTCGGGGGTGGTCGGCTGGGTCCACCGCCGGGCGCTCTATGCCGGCACCAGCGCCCAGCACAAACAGGAATGGTGCGCCTCGAACACCGGAACCACACCGGAAGCCGGCGAGGTGCTGCTGCGCCGCGCCACCGGCGAACACCGCCTGCTGATCCACAATGACGGCCGCCGCGACGCGGTGGTCAAGCTGAAGACCCCCAACGGCCACACCGTCGCCTCGTATTTCGTGCCGGCCACCCACCATATCGGCGTCGGCGGCATTCCCGACGGCACCTTCCGCATCGAATTCGCCAGCGGCAGCCAGTATTCCCGCGCCTGCGGCATTTTCGTCAGCAGCGTTCAGGCCGCCCTGCTGCCCTTCACCCTGACCTTCCACCAGATTTCGGCGGTCCGCATGCGGGCGGGCGCATCGATCCCCGAAGTGGTGCTGGTCACCGCCCGCGACGACCCCAAGCAGCCGCAGCCGCTGGACATCGAACAGTTCACCCGTGACGATTGATACGGAACCAGAATGGTTCATTCGGGTTCCCAAGCCCTCGCCGGGCGGCCGCATCCGCGGCCTTGGCCGCGCCCAATGGGCGCTGGATACGAAGCCCGAATGAATCATCCGGGCCTCGTATGATGCCCCCCGGCAAAGATGACGCGAACTCCGACGATGGGTCCGGCGTTCACATCTGGCCGCCCTTGCGGCTGCGCATCCTGCCCACCGCCGCCACCAGCGCCGTCCTCAGGCCGGGCTCCAGCGCCGAATGGCCGCCGTCGGGGACGATGGTCAGGCGGGCCGCCGGCCACCGCCCGGCCAGGTCGAAGGCGCTGACCGGCGGACAGACCACGTCGTAGCGTCCCTGGACGATCTCGGCCGGCAGGTGGGCGATCCGGTCCATTGCCGACAGAAGCTGGCCGGGTTCGAGAAATCCCCCGTGCCGCATGTAGTGGCATTCCATGCGGGCCAGCGCCAGGCAGGCTTCGCCGTCGGGATCGTCCGCATCGGGGCGGGGAACCAGACGGGCGCAGGCTTCCTCGTAGCCGCACCAGACGGCGGCCGCCGGACCGTGCACGGCGGGGTCGGGATGCATCAGCAACTGGTGGTAGGTCTCCAGCAGATCGGCGCCGTCCCCGGCATGCCCGGCGAAACGGCCATAGGCTTCGGGAAAGAAGGTGCCCATTCCGCGCAGGAACCACTCCACCTCGGCCGGGCGGAACAGGAACACCCCGCGCAGCACGAACCCGGTCACCCGCCGGGGATGCGCCTGCCCATAGGCCAGGGCCAGGGTGCTGCCCCACGAGCCGCCGAACAGCAGCCAAGCCTCGACGCCCAGATGATGGCGCAACCGCTCGATATCGGCGACCAGATGCCAGGTGGTGTTGGCCCGGGTCTCGGCGAAGGGCCGCGAGCGGCCGCAGCCGCGCTGGTCGAACAGGATGATCCGCCAGCAGGCCGGGTCGAAGAAGCGGCGATGGACCGGCGAGGTCCCCGCTCCCGGCCCGCCATGCACGAACAGCACCGGGCGGCCGTCGGGATTGCCCGATTCCTCCCAGTACAGCGAATGGCCGTCGCCGACCTCCAGCATTCCCCGGGCATGGGGCTCGATGGCGGCGAACAGGTCCGGACGGGGCGATGCGGGATCGGTCATGGCGCCATTGTGCGATGGGTTGACGGCCCGGTGCAATCCTGCCTAAACCCCCTGTCATGAAAGTGGACCTGTTCGATTTCGACCTGCCGAAAGACCTGATCGCCGAACGGCCGGTCAGCCCGCGCGACGCCGCCCGCCTGCTGCATGTCGGGCCGGACGGGCCGGACGACCGGCTGGTCGGCGACCTTCCCGGTTTCCTGCGCCCGGGCGACGTGGTGGTCAGCAACGACACCCGGGTCATCCCCGCCCGCCTGTTCGGCCGGCGCGGCGAGGCCGGGGTCGAGATCACCCTGCACCAGATGACCGGCCCGGCCGGCTGGAAGGCCTTCGCCCGGCCGGCCAAGAAGCTGAAGCCCGGCCACGAGATCCGCTTCGGCGAGGATTTTTCCGCCACCGTCGCCGCCAAGGGCGAAGCCGGCGAGGTCGTCCTGGCCTTCGACCGGGGCGGCGCCGCCCTGATGGCTGCGCTGGAACGTTTCGGCCGCATGCCCCTGCCGCCCTATATCCGCAAGGGCTGCGCCGACGACCGGGACCGCGCCGATTACCAGACCGTCTTCGCCCGTGCCGAGGGCGCAGTCGCCGCCCCGACCGCCGGCCTGCATTTCACCCCCGGCCTGCTGGCCGCCATCGATGCCGCCGGGGCGGCCCGCCTGACCGTCACCTTGCATGTCGGGGCCGGCACCTTCCTGCCGGTCAAGGTCGACGACACCGCCGACCACCACATGCATGCCGAGCACGGCATCGTCACCGCCGCTGTCGCCGAGGCGATCAACGCCGCCCGCGCCCGCGGCGGCCGGGTGGTGGCGGTGGGCACCACCTCGGCCCGGCTGCTGGAAAGCGCCGCCGCCGCCGACGGCACCCTGGCAGCCTTCGACGCCGCCACCGACATCTTCATCACGCCGGGCTACCGCTTCCGCTGCGTCGACGTGCTGATGACCAATTTCCACCTGCCACGGTCCACCCTGTTCATGCTGGTCTCGGCCTTCGCCGGGCTGGACCGCATGCAGGCCGCCTATCGCCATGCCATCGCCGCCGGCTATCGCTTCTATTCCTATGGCGACGCCTGCCTGCTGCACCGGGAGACCCGCCCGTGACCCAGTTCCGCTTCGACCTGCACGCCACCGACGGCGCCGCCCGCTGCGGCACCCTGCACACCGCCCACGGGCCGATGGACACCCCGGCCTTCATGCCGGTGGGGACGGCGGCCACCGTCAAGGCGATGATGCCGGAAAGCGTCGCCGCCACCGGCGCCCAGACCATCCTGGGCAATACCTATCACCTGATGCTGCGGCCCACCGCCGAGCGGGTGGGACGCCTGGGCGGGCTGCACCGCTTCATGAACTGGCCGGGGCCGATTCTCACCGATTCCGGCGGCTTCCAGGTCATGAGCCTGGCCAAGCTGCGCAAGCTGACCGAGGACGGCGTCACCTTCCAGTCGCATGTCGACGGGTCCAGACATGTGCTGACCCCGGAACGGTCGATGGAGATCCAGCACCTGCTGGATGCCGACATCACCATGTGCTTCGACGAATGCACGCCCTTTCCCGCCACCTTGCAGCAGGCGGCGCAATCCATGCGGCTGTCGATGCGCTGGGCACAGCGGTCGAAGGACGCCTTCATCGAGCGTCCCGGCTATGGCCTGTTCGGCATCGTCCAGGGCGGCGTCCACCCCGAATTGCGGGCCGAATCCGCCGCCGCCTTGCGGCACATCGGCTTCGACGGCTATGCCGTGGGCGGTCTGGCGGTCGGCGAGGGGCAGGAACTGATGTTTTCCACCCTGGACGTCACCGTCCCGCACCTGCCCGCCGACCGGCCGCGTTACCTGATGGGGGTGGGACGGCCGTCCGACATGGTCGGCGCGGTGTTGCGCGGCATCGATATGTTCGATTGCGTCATGCCCACCCGCTCGGGCCGCACCGCCCAGGCCTTCACCCGGCGCGGCACCGTCAACCTGCGCAATGCCCGCCACCAGGACGATCCCCGTCCGCTGGACGAGGATTGCACCTGCCCGGCCTGCCGCCATTACAGCCGCGCCTATCTGCAGCATCTGGTCCGCTCGCAGGAGATCCTGGGACCGATGCTGCTGACCTGGCACAACCTGCAATTCTATCAGGACGTGATGAAAGGCCTGCGCCGGGCCATCGCCGAGGGCCGGGCGCAGGCTTTCGCTCAGGCGTTCCTGGACCAGGAAGCCGCCGGGGACATCGACCCGGCATAGGCCGGAGGTCAGCGGTCCCGGAAATGAACCACCGAGGCGACCCTGCCGTCGGCGGCGTCCACCTCGACCCGGGCGGGGATGCCGGCATCGTCGGCGGCCGTCACCCGATAGCGGCCATCGCGGAATTCCAGTTCCCTGACGTCGTAATGGCCTTCGCCGGCAGCGGCGACGATGGCCTCGACGGCGGTGACGGCCACGGCGGGGCCGCCGTCCTTGCCGTCCTTGTCCCAGGATGCCTGCGGGGCATAGGGCCGGCCGGTCCGCGGGTCGACGGCCACCTTGACCAGACGGCCCTGGGCGGTGCGGATGCGGGCCTCGTAGCGGCCGCGTTCGTAATCCAGCCGCCGCAGGTCGTGGCCGTCGGCGACCAGCTGGTGAACCAGGGCCGCCGGCGGCAGGGCGCCGGCGGGGATGACGTCGTCGGCCCGGGCCACGGCGGGAAGCGACAGGGCAAGCAGGGCGGCAAAAGCGATTTTGTGGGACATGATCGGGGTCTCCGGTGCTGGTGTTGCTGAAGGAACACTAGCAAGGACCCGCGAAACGCCGCCTGAACGGGCGGTTCATCCGGGGTTCACCATCCGGGCCGGCCACGGCCCGGATGGTGCCCAAGGATCAGACGGGCGGGGGATCATACGAAGCCCGGATGATTCATTCGGGCTTCGTATCCAGCACCCATTCAGGGCGCAGCCAAGGCCGCGGATGCGGCCGCCCGGCGAGGGCTTGGGAACCCGAATGAATCATTCGGGTTCCGTATCAGACGTGCAGGGCGCGGCCCAGCACGGCCAGACAGGCTTCCTTGACCGCCTCGCCCAGGCCGGGATGGGCATGGCAGGTCCGCGCCACGTCTTCCGACGCCGCGCCGAACTCCATCGCCAGCACCAGCTCGGCCAGCAGGTCGCCGGCATTGGCGCCGACGATATGGGCGCCCAGAACCCGGTCGGTGGTGGCGCAGGCCAGCACCTTGACGAACCCCTCGACCTCGTTCATCGAGCGCGCCCGGCCGTTGGCGGTGAAGGGGAACTTGCCGGCCTTGTAGGCGACGCCTTCGGCCTTCAGCTGCTCTTCGGTCTTGCCCACCGAGGCGACTTCCGGCCAGGTGTAGACCACCGCCGGAATGACGTCGTAATTCACATGGCCGTGCTGGCCGGCCAGCATCTCGGCCAGGGCCACGCCTTCTTCCTCGGCCTTGTGGGCCAGCATGGCGCCGCCGACCACGTCGCCGATGGCGTAGACGCCCGGAACGCTGGTGCGGAAATGGCTGTCGACCTCGACGAAGCCGCGGGCGTTGGTCCTGACGCCGACGGCGTCCAGGCCCAGCCCCTCGGTATAGGGCTTGCGGCCGATGGCCACCAGGACCACATCGGCCTTGATCTCCTCCGCGGCACCGCCGGCCGCCGGCTCGACGGTGACGACGGCCTGCTTGCCCTTCTTCTCGACCTTGGTGACCTTGGTCGACAGCTTGAAGGTCATGCCCTGCTTGGCCAGGATCTTCTGCATCGACTTCGACACCTCGCCGTCGTTGGTCGGCAGGATGCGATCCAGGAATTCCACCACGGTGATCTCGGCGCCCAGGCGGCCCCACACGGTGCCCAGTTCCAGACCGATGACGCCGCCGCCGATGACCACCATCGATTTCGGGGTCTTGGCCAGCTTCAGGGCGCCGGTGGACGACACCACCACCTCTTCGTCGATCTCGATTCCGGGCAGGCCCATGACGTCGGAGCCGGTGGCGATGACGATGTGCCTGGCCGCCAGCATCTGCTCGGCGCCATCCTTGCCCACCACCGCGACCTGGCCCGGAGCGGCGATCCGCCCGGCACCGACCACATAGGCGACCTTGTTCTTCTTGAACAGGAACTCGATGCCCTTGGTGTTGTCGGACACCACCTTGTCCTTGTGGCCCATCATGGCCCCGACATCGATCTCGACCTTGCCGGTCTTGACGCCGAAGGCGGCATAATCATGGGCGGCGGCGTGATAGGCGTGCGAGGCCGACAGCAGGGCCTTGGACGGAATGCAGCCGACATTCAGGCAGGTGCCGCCCAGGGCGCCGCGCTTTTCCACGCAGGCGGTCTTCAGACCCAGCTGGGCGGCGCGGATGGCGGCGACATAGCCGCCGGGGCCACCACCGATGATGACGACGTCGAACGAATTCTCGGACATGGGCAGGTTCCCTAAGTCGGCGTCACCCCCGGGCATGGCCCGGGGGTCCATCTGGATGGCCGGGTCGGGCCCGGCCATGACGAAGTGGGGTGGTGGTTACATCGCCAGCAGGATGCGCTGCGGGTCCTCGATGCATTCCTTGACACGCACCAGGAAGCTGACCGCCTCGCGGCCGTCGATGATGCGATGATCGTAGGACAGCGCCAGATACATCATCGGACGGGCCTCGATCTTGCCGTCGGGCATCACCATCGGGCGCTGCTGCACCTTGTGCATGCCCAGGATGCCCGATTGCGGGGTGTTGAGGATCGGCGTGCTCATCAGCGAGCCGTACACGCCGCCGTTCGAGATGGTGAAGGTGCCGCCCGTCAGGTCTTCCATGCTGAGCTTGCCGTCGCGGGCCTTCTTGCCCAGGCCGGCGATGGTCTGCTCGACCCCGGCGAAGGACAGCTGGTCGGCATTGCGCACCACCGGCACCACCAGGCCCTGCGGCGTGCCGACGGCGACGCCGATGTCGTAGTACTTCTTGTAGACCAGATCGGTGCCGTCGATCTCGGCATTGACCGCCGGCCAATCCTTCAGGGCCTCGATGCTGGCCTTCACGAAGAAGGACATGAAGCCCAGCTTGGTGCCGTGCCGCTTCTCGAACTGGTCCTTGTACTGGTTGCGAAGCGCGAACAGCGCGGTCATGTCCACCTCGTTGAAGGTGGTCAGCATGGCGGCGGTGTTCTGGGCTTCCTTCAGACGCTCGGCGATGCGCTTGCGCAGCCGGGTCATGGGGACGCGGTCTTCCAGGTCGGCCTTGGACCGCGGACCCGACGGCGCGGCCGGGGCGGCGGCGGGCTTGGCGACGGCGTCCTGGACGTCGCCCTTGGTGACGCGCCCGCCCTTGCCGCTGCCGGCGATGGCGGCGGTGTCGATGCCGGCTTCCGAAGCCATCTTGGCGGCGGACGGGAAAGCGGCCGGGGCGGCGGCCGCCGGAGCCGGAGCGGCGGCGACCGGAGCCGGAGCCGGAGCGGCGGCGGCAACCGCGCCGGACCC
>CAJANN010000261.1 GCA_903941095.1 uncultured Rhodospirillaceae bacterium
TAATCTCATTCAACAAATGAACCCCCAGTGGCGCGATCTCTGCGAAGACATTGCCTGACGGCTCCCGTCGGTTGGATGCCCGCCTGCGCGGGCATGACGTCAAAAATTTACCCTTCCGTAACCTGAGTTCGGAGCCCTGGCCGTGCAACGACGGGGATTGTGGGGATGCCCCCGTCCGGTGCATCCTGGCGGCCAACGATCCAGACGGGAGCCAGCAGGCATGACCGCTTATCTTTTCCCCCTGTCCCTGCCGGCGGTTCCGGTGTCGGGCGAGGCCGCCCTGTACCCCGTCCGCCGCGTTTTCTGCGTCGGGCGCAATTATGCCGGCCATGCCCGCGAGATGGGCTCGGACCCGACGCGCGAGCCGCCGTTCTATTTCTCGAAGTCGCCCGATTGCCTGGTGCCGGGGGGCGGCACCGTCGCCTATGCCCCGGCCACGGCCAACCTGCACCACGAGATCGAGCTGGTGGTCGCCCTGGGGCGGCCGGTGTTTCAGGTCACGCCCGACGTCGCCGCCGGGGCCGTCTTCGGGCATGCCGTCGGGCTGGACATGACCCGGCGCGACCTGCAGTTCGCCGCCCGCGACAAGGGGCGGCCGTGGGATCTGGGCAAGTCGTTCGAGCAATCGGCGCCGATCACGCCCATCATCCGCGGCTCGGCGCCGATTCTGCAGGGGGCCATTTCCCTTGAGGTCAACGGCGAGATCCGCCAGAAGGGCGACATCGCCGACATGATCTGGTCGGTTCCCGAGATCATCGCCCATCTGTCGCAATACTACCATCTCGGGCCGGGCGACCTGATCTATACCGGCACGCCGGAAGGGGTGGGGCCGGTTCTGCCCGGCGACCGGCTGCTGGGCCGGGTCGAAGGTCTGGGCGAACTGGCGGTCACCATCGGGCCGGCGGCCTGTTAGACCGGGAAGCCGGCTTTTTCCAGGCGCTTGATCAGCTGGTCCTCGGCATCCAGCGACAGGTCCAGCAGCGGGGGCCGGGTCGCGCGCCAGTTCTGGTCGCCGCTGGCCCGGGCCACCAGCGCCTTCAGGGCGGCGATCAGCGGGAAGTCCTGGATGGCGACGCGGAAGGCGGTCAGGGCTTCCTGCAACTCGGCCGCCTCGGGGGCGCGCCAGCGGCGGAACAGCTCGACCATCGCCGCGCCGTTGACGTTGGCGTTGGCCGAGATGCACCCCGCGCCGCCGGCCTGCAGGACCGGAAGCATCAGCGCCTCGGTTCCGGTGAAGACGTCGAAGCCGGGGAAGGCCTTCAGCATCGCCTGCATGTTGGCGAATTCGCCCGAGCTGTCCTTGATGCCGGCGACGGTGCCGGGATATTCCTTCAGCAGCCGCTCGATCAGCGCCAGCGGGATCGGGGTCTGGCTCTGGCGGGGGAAGTGGTACAGGTAGACGCGCAGCGACCGGCTGCCGACCCGCTGGATCACCTCGGAAAAGGCGCGGAACAGGCCGTCGTCGCTGACGCCCTTGTAATAGAACGGCGGCAGCATCAGCACGCCGCCGCAGCCCAGCCGGGTCGCATGGGCCGACAGGCGGGCGGTCTCGACGATCGAACAGGTGCCGGTTCCGGGCATGACGCGGGCCATGTCGGTGCCGTCGGCGGCCAGGGCGTCCAGCAGTTCCAGCTTTTCGCCGCCATCCAGGGAATTGCCTTCGCTGGTGGTGCCGAAGGGCGCCAGGCCGATATCCAGCTGGCGCAGGACCCGGCAGAAGGCGACGAACCGCTTGGGGTCGGGGGCCAGGGTGCGGTCGAAAGGCGTAAGCACCGGAGCCAGCACTCCGGTGATGCGATCTTGCCTGATCGAGACGGCCATTGCTCGCGGGCTCCTTCCAGGGCACCATTCTTCGGGTCCGACACCTTAGCCGATTTTCCCCGCCGATGCCCAGAGCCGCCGCCGATCTTTCTGTCCCGTTGTCCCGGGTCCCCGTGCCGTGGTGACCGCATGAACGGGGTCGACGCCTCGCTGGCGGTCAGGCTGGTGCCGCTTTACCTGCTGGTGGCCATCGGCTTCGCCCTGGGGCGCTATCTTGAGGTCAACGCCCGCGAGATCGGCAAGCTGGCCCTGTTCGTGCTGTCGCCGGCGGTGGTGTTCAAGGGGTTTTCCTCGGCGCGTCTGGATGGCGCCATGCTGGCTTTGCCGCTGGCGGTGTTCGGGCTGGCCTGTCTGGTCGCCTGGGCGGCGCTGCCCCTGGCCGGGCGGCTGTGGCGGGACGGCCGCGAACGCATCGCCGCCTTCACCGCCGCCACCGGCAACACCGGGTTTTTCGGCATTCCCGCCTGTCTGGCGCTGATCGGCCCCGACAGCCTGCCCTATGTGGTGCTGGTGTCGTTCGGGGCCACCGCCTACGAGAACTCGATGGGCTTCTTCGTGGTGTCGCGCAGCGAGTCGGGATTCCGTCCGGCCCTGATGCGGGTGCTGAAATATCCCGGTCTGCATGCCTGCTGGCTGGGGGTGACGGTCAATCTGGCCGGTATCGGCCTGCCGGCCGCGGTGACCCAGACCGTCGACCTGCTGGCCGGGGGCTTTTCGGCGGTGGGGATGATGATCGTCGGACTGGGGCTGGCCGGCCTGACACGGCTACGGCTGGATCTGGGCTTCATCGCCTTCGCCTTCGCCTGGAAATTTCTGGTCTGGCCGCTTGTCGCGGTTGCGTTCATCGCCTTGGACCGGGCCTGGCTGCATGCCTTTCCCGCCGTTGCCCATCAGGTTCTGCTGGTGGAAAGCCTGGTGCCGATGGCGGCGGTGACGGTGGTGCACGCCGCCCTGCGCAACATCCATCCCGACCGGGCGGCGGTGGCGGTGGCCGCCAGCACCCTGTTCGCCCTGCTTTGGCTGCCGGCGGGTTTGTCCCTTCTGCGCTGATGACTCCCCTTGTCAAGTAAACGATCTGATAATATAAGGGTTATCGAAAGTACGGGGCCGGATCGCGGACCCGGATCGGATGCCGGCCAACGGCACCGGCAGGGAGGACATCAATGGACACCGCTCTCCACCACAAGGGGGCGTGCCGGCGTGGCGTGACCGCGGATCGGACCATCCCGCGGGTGGTCGGCGAAGTCCGGCCCTGCCGCAAGGGCGCACCGTCTTCCCGGCCCGCACGCGGGCTTGGGCGGCGATTGTCCGCATTCCATGCGACCGTTTCCGAAACCGATATGACCAGCTGAACTGGACGACCGCCATGTCTTCCTTGTCCATCCGTCTGACCCCGCAGACCCTGCGCACTTTGGCGCTGGGGGCGCTGAGCCTGGGTCTTTACATCCTGCTGTTCCGTTTCGAGGCCGAGGTGCTGGCGTTCAGTACCGGCGGCGGGACGGCGTTCATCGTCCCCATCGTCATCGCCTTCGTCTTTTCGTTCGTGCACGGCGCCTTCACCAGCGGCTTCTGGGACATGCTGGGGCTGAAGGCCAAGACCCGCAAGGAGCCAAAGCGTTGGAGCAAGTAACTCAGTTCATCACCCTTGATCCGCAAGGGATCATCGGTCTGTTCCTGGTCGGCTTCGTCGGCGGTCTGGTTTCGGGCTTCATCGGGTCGGGCGGCGCCTTCGTGCTGACCCCGGCGATGATGAGCATGGGCGTGCCCGGCATCGTCGCCGTGGCCAGCAACATGTGCCACAAGTTTCCCAAGGCCATGGTCGGCGCCTACAAGCGGGCCAAGTTCGGCCAGGTCGACGTCAAGCTGGGCCTGATCATGGGCTGTTCGGCCGAGGTCGGCGTGCTGGTCGGCGCCCAGGTGCAGCAGAATATCAAGCTGGCCTTCGGCGATGTCGGCTCCAGCCTGTATGTCAGCGTGGTCTTCGTGGTCGCCCTGGCCATCGTCGGCACCTATGTGCTGCGGGACGCCATCAAGATCCACCGCGCCGGCGATACCCGCGCCGAGGAAGTGGCCGGGCCGCTGGCCTTGAAGGTGCGCTCGATCAACATTCCCGGCACGATGGTCTATTTCAAGTCCATCGACGCCAAGGTGTCGTTCCTGATCACCATCCCGATGGGCTTCGCCACCGGCATGCTGGCGGCCACCATCGCCGTGGGCGGCTTCATCGGCGTGCCGTCGATGATGTACGTCCTGGGGGTGCCCAGCCTGATGGCCTCGGCCACCGAACTGGTCATCGCCTTCGTCATGGGGCTGGGCGGTTCGATCAAGTTCGCCCTGGGCGGCTTCGTCGATATCCGGCTGGCGATGATCATCCTGGCCGGTTCGCTGTTCGGCATCCAGGTCGGCGCCATCGGCACCACCTATGTGCGGCCCTACATGATCAAGGTGGTCATGGGGGTCATCATGATCACCGTGCTGTTCAGCCGTCTGTTCATCATCCCGGTCTACATGTCGCAGCTGGGGATGATCGGCACGCTGGACGCCGGCACGGCGGCCATGCTGAAATCCGTCAGCTTCTGGATCATGGTCGCAGCGCTGGTCCTGGGAGCGGGGTTCATCCTGCGCGCCCTGTGGAGCGGCATGCGCGAAGCGGCACAGGCGGCCTGACCGGCCAAAGGAGAAGTCCGATGTCCCATCCCGATGCGCAGCTTTCCCCTACCGGCCGGTTCGAGCGGCTGATGGTCGCCAGTGACGGTTCGGAATTTTCGGCCGGGGCCGAGCGGGTGGCCATCGCCATGAGCGTCAAGGGCGGTGCCCATCTGACCATCATGAGCGCGGTCATCTCCAGCCCGGAACTGGACGACATGGGGCCGGACGTCGCGGCCCGGGCCGAGGAGGAGGCGACCCGCAATCTCGACCGGATCGAGGCGGCGGCCCTGGCCCGGAACGTCGCCTGCACCAAGGTGCTGCGCTATGGCGACGATCCCTACCGCGAGATCCTGGCCGAGTCCGAGGATTCGCGCATCGATGCCGTCGTCATCGGCCGGCGCGGCA
>CAJANN010000262.1 GCA_903941095.1 uncultured Rhodospirillaceae bacterium
AATCTCATTCAACAAATGAACCCCCAGTGGCGCGATCTCTGCGAAGACATTGCCTGACGGCTCCCGTCGGTTGGATGCCCGCCTGCGCGGGCATGACGTCAAAAATTTACCCTTCCGTAACCTGAGTTCGGAGCCCTGCGGACCAGCCGCAGAACCTTGACAGACGACGGCATGAAGAGGCATAATGTTCCTACAGTGAACCGAAGGGAGTTGTCCTTCTCACCGCAGGTCTCTAGAGCAACAGGACTTCACCAAGCCCCCTTCGGGGCAGTGAAACTGGGCAGGAGGGTGCATACGGCATGATACCGCCGGGTCAGAGGGGAGATGTCTCTTAGGATGACATCTCGGTGCTTTCAAAATCTGAATATCTGATGTCGGCAAGACGCCGAATGACTGGGCCGCGCAGCCCAAGACGAAAGCCCCGCGACGAGCGTTGAATCGCCCGCGGGGCTTCGCTTTGCCGCCCTATTCTCCCAGGCGCAGACGCCGGGCGTCGGGAATGTCGGCGCATTGCCACGCATCAAGCACCTGCAAGGTAGCGTTGAAGGCGGCCACGGCGTTGGCCCCCTCGGTCCGCAGCGGCCGTCCGTCGGATCCCAATTCGACCGCGAAGGCATGGCGGCCATCGCGGCGCAGGACGGCCAGACGGCCGTCGCGCCAGCTCAGCCGGACCACGCCGCCGCGACTGTCGGCCAGCGACAGCAGATGCGATCCGCCACCATCCCACACCGCCTGCATGCGATCCGTCCCTTCGGCGAAATGGATCAGGCGGCCGGTGACGGGATGCACCGCGGCGTCGATTGCCGGCCCGGCCGGCGGGGCAAGGCGCAGATGGCCCTGTTCCATGTCCAGTTCGACGACCCGGCCCAGCAGGTCCAGCCGGGCCTGAACCGCCTCGCGCAGGGACCGGCCGACGCCGACCCGCGAATCGCCGGCCTCGCCGCTGCGGATCAGGGCATGCGCATGGGCCAGCGCCAGCACCGACGACCCGCAGGTCCCGGCATGAGCCTGCAAGGCCCGCAGCCGACGGTCGGGATCGTCGGGGTCGCGGTCCACCAGCCGGTGGACCTGGGCGAAGGCCGTTCCCCAACCCAGACGGGCGGCGATTTCCGGATGCAGCAGCGCGTCGATCGCCGCCGGCTCGTCGGGTCGCAGCGCCGCCCAGCGGACGCTCGCCTGGGCCGCGGCCGCCCAATCGTGCCGTTCGATGGCGGCCTCGGCGATTTCGCGCTGCCCGTCGCCCTGCAGACCGACCGCCGCCCGCGCCGCCCCCTGGACCGGACGCAAGGTCTCGGCGGCCTGCCTCCGCTCGGCCGCCCGGGCCTGCGAACCGACCGCCTCCAGGGAAATGGCCAGACGGGTCAGAATGGCCGCCGTCGCCACCCCGCCACGGTCAAGATAGCTTTCGGCGGCGGCGACGGCACCGCGATGGTCGCCGAACGTCTGCAGGGCGTCGAGATCGGCATCCATCAGTTCCGGGCCGATGCCGTGACCGGCGGCCCGCATCGTTTCGATCACCTGATGCACCCGCACCGGCATGCCGGCCGCCGAAAGCGCCCGCACCAAGGCCAGCCCGGCCCCCGGATCGGCCGGGACCAACTCGACCACCCGGGCCAGATAGGCCAGTGCCCGCAACGGGCGCCGGGCCTGCATCTCCAGGGCGCCGCGCCGGGCCAGCAGGTCGGCGTCCTCGGGCCAGCGGGCGATCCCGGCATCCAGCAGCGAGCCCGCCCGTCCGATCTCGCCGGCGGCGGCGAAGGCGGCG
>CAJANN010000263.1 GCA_903941095.1 uncultured Rhodospirillaceae bacterium
GGGCTGTTCACCGCCACCGACATCTGCAGCAGTACCCATGGCGGCGCTCAGACTCCCGACGCCTCGAAAGCATCACACAATTGCTGCCTGTGGATGTGCGGGCTCAGCCTGCTGTCTCTTGCCCCGACCACAGCTTCTCTCGGGGCGCCCGGCTTCGCCCTCCAAGCGAAAGCCGCATCATCACCGACGCGCCACCTCGCTCAGTCCTCATCCCGTGCCCATCGGCCACGAGGCCCTCCCCACACGTCTCTCCTCGTCTGATCGCAGCTCGAAAGGGCTTCAGATGCCGACCCACCGTTCAGCGGTAGGCCGAACGCGTCGTCTCGCATTCAAGGAAGAGACATGTACACATCACTACATCCGCGCCCTCGCGGCGCCATTCGTGCGCGCCTGCTCGCCAGCAGCATTCTGGCTGGCTGCGCCCTGCCCCTGACCATCGCCGCCGCCCAGGCGCAAACCGCCCTGCCGCCCGTGGCCGTCGAGGTGGTCGGAAGCGACCAGAGCCTCACCGCCCCCTTGAGCGGCACCACCCTCACCGAAGTCGATCTGGCGGGCAAGCGCGCCGGCGTCAGCGATACCGCCACGCTGTTGAAGGATGTTCCGGGCGTCGCCCTGCAGACCGGTGGCGGCGTCTCCAGCCTTCCCGTGATCCACGGCATGGCCGACGACCGCATCAACACCCTGGTCAACGGCATGCCGATCATTTCGGCCTGCCCCAACCACATGAACCCGGCGCTGTCCTACATCGACCCCGACAAAGTGGGAAAGGTCTCGGTCTGGGCCGGCATAGTTCCGGTCAGTGCCGGTGGCGACAGCATCGCCGGGACCATCGAAGTCGACTCGCCCTCACCGGTATTCGCCACCTCCTCCGATCTTCTGCGCATCGCCGGACAGTTCTCCACCTTCTACAAGAGCACCAACCGGGGCATCAGCACCTCGGGTGAAGCCTCGGTGGCCGACACCAATTTCAGCCTCGGCTATGCCGGGTCGTATTCGCACGGCAGCGACTATCACCGCGGCGGCGACAATCGACCGGTGCGAACCAGCAAGTACGAGACGACCGACCACGCGGTGACGCTGGCGGCGAAGACCGCCAGCGATGTCTTCACTCTGCGGGGTGGGGTGCAGTACATGCCCTATCAGGGCTTCCCCAACCAGCGCATGGACCTCACCGACAACCGGTCGAAATTCGCCAATGGACGCTGGGAAGGGAAATTCGACTGGGGCAGGCTGGATGCGCGACTCTACTATCAAGACGTGCAGCACCAGATGGAGCACCTCGACCAGATCAAATCCAAGACCTCCATGCCCATGAGCACCACCTCGGTTGCCTACGGCTATTCGGTCAAGGCGGAACTGCCGAAATCCGAGCGCGACACGTTCAGGATCGGCAATGAGTTCCACCGCTACACCCTGGACGACTGGTGGCCGCCGTCCTTCATGAGTCCCACCGGCATGGGTCCCTACGACTTTCAGAACGTCCATGACGGAGAACGCAACCGGTTGGGCACCTTCGCCGAGTGGGAAGCCAAATGGGATGCCAAGTGGTCGACACTGCTCGGCATTCGCAACGACACGGTGTGGATGGACACCGGAAATGTCCAGGGCTACAACGGCGGCGCCACCTATTCCACCGATGTGGCCCGCTTCAACTCGTGGGATCACGCCCGCACCGACGTCAACATCGATCTCACGGCGTTGCTCCGCTACGAACACGACAAGGCCGCGACCTATGAGGGCGGCTACGCCCGCAAGACCCGCTCACCCAACCTCTACGAGCGCTATGCCTGGTCCACCGGCGCCATGGCGTCGAACATGAACAACTGGACCGGCGACGGTAACGGCTATATCGGCGACATCAACCTCAGCCCCGAGGTGGCCCATACGGTGAGCGTTACCGGCGATTGGCATGATCCGGCGAAGAAGAGCTGGGGCTTCAAGGTCACGCCCTACTACACCTACGTCCAGGACTACATTGACGCGGACCGTTACGGCAATTCGGCGGCGGTGACTTCAGGAGACAATAGCTTCGTCAAGCTGAAGCTGGCCAACCACGAAGCGCAGATCTACGGCGCCGACGTCTCCGGCAACCTGGAAGCCTGGGATGCTGTCGGCTGGATGGGCCGCGGCGTGCTCAAGGCGAAGGTCGGCTGGGCCAACGGCCAGAACCTCGACACCGGCGACAACCTCTACAACGTCATGCCGATGACCTTCCGTGTCGCCCTCGAACAGCAGACCGGGGGATGGAGAAACGCCGTCGAGCTGGAAGGCGCCGACAGCAAAAACGGGGTCTCCCGCACCCGCAACGAGATCCACACCCCGGCCTATGCCCTGATCAACCTGCGCACCTCATACGAGTGGCAGAACATCACGGCGACGGCCGGTATCGAGAACCTGTTCAACCACCTCTACCATCAGCCTCTGGGTGGCGTGGAATACGGCGAAGACCAGAAGTGGGGCAGCAACGTCTCCGGCCCGGGCCGTTCCTACATGGGCGGTGTCACCGTCAAGTTCTAAGCCCGTCGACAGCTCCGCCCCAAGGCTTCCACACCCTTGGGGCGGAATCGGCCGACAGCCAATAGGAAACGGTAATGCTGGATGGGGAACCTCGACAGGGTGCCGGGTGGCGACGAAACAACGTGGGCGCCGCGATCTCGCTCGCGATCCATGCGGCTGCGGTGACTTGGATGCTATCGGCTACCGCCATCCCCTCCCGTAGCGATCCCACCGCCACACCATTCGAAATTGAACTGGTGCGCCAGCCCGAGCCGAAGCCCGCCACTCCACCTCTGCCACCTTCGGAACCCGATGCGCCAACGCCAATCCCCGCCAAACCGGAGGCCCAGCCTGCCGCCGCGAGGCCGATACGGATCAAACCGCCTGCCGCCGTCATGCGGACACCCGTCGAACCGGCCGAGGCCGCCGCCGTCACTCCTGCGGCGACCATCGCAGCCGAACCCGCCCCGGCTCCGGTCACGGCAAGCCCGGCCGTATCGCTATCGCTGGACGAAGAACTGAGGGCCTACGGTCAGCTCGTCTGGAGCCAAGTGACGCGCCGAAAGCCACGAACGGCGACTTACCCGGGCACCACCATTATCCGGTTCGCCCTATCCACCGCCGGCAGCTTGCTGCTGACCGAAGTGGCGGAGTCCAGCGGCAGCCCGTCACTGGACAGGCTGGCGCTCGACGCTGTCAATTCTGCCGCCCCCTTCCCACCGCCGCCTGCTGGTGCCGGAGAGACTCAGCTTCGTTTCACCATCCCATTTCATTTCAAATGAGAGCGCCGCAGACAGGGGGGCGGCGATAAGCGCCCATCGACCCGCTGCAATTCCAGCCACTGAAAGCGCTTCGGGTGAAGATAGACATCCGCCAAGTAGCCGAGCATTGCCGCCAATGCGCCGATGCCGATCAGCAACCCCAACAGGTCTTCATGCGACATGGCACCCTCCCACTCGCCGGTCCCGCACAGGCGCGGTCCATGGCTCAGGGTGCTATTGTCCCGCCGATGGCCGTTAAGGTTCGAGACGGGAGGCTGCAAAGGTTTCCTTATGGGATTTTTACCTTTCCCGAATCCATGCGGATGGAGAACAAAGCGAGGGGATAAAGAAATCATAAGGAAGGGCAGATCGAAATCCGTATGGAGCCTTTACGGCCATTCCGACTATCAGGGCAATAGCCCGAAATTCCCCGGAAACCGTCCGCCATGGTCGAAGCTTCACCCTCCAGTACCCGGCGCCTGGCCCTGCTCGCCCTCGGCGCCGCGGGAGTGGTCTATGGCGACATCGGCACCAGCCCGCTCTACGCGCTGAAGGAGTGCTTCGCCGCCCATGGCGGCCTGCCGGTGACACCCGGCAACGTCCTGGGCATCGCGTCCTTGATCTGCTGGGCGCTGATCCTTGCGGTTGTGATTACTCTTCGGTGGGCGGTTCGTCAGCGCATTAACGCGTTATTCTTAAATTGCTGAGTTCATTGGCCACCGCCTGAAAGGCCGCCTTCAAATCGGCTTGTGTCGGGGCGTCGAAATACTTCTTGGAATCAGATGCGCAATTGCGAAATATGGTCTTGGTGTCCGCGGTGATGCCTGGGGTAAACGTGACCGTGTAGACTAATATTCCTTTGGATTTCATGTTCGCGCACACTGCCGACAGTCGGTTGTCGATGATCACCTTGGCCCCGGTGATGGATGTCGATCCGACCATCCCGTATTGGTCTAGGCGGCCATATGCCGTGTAGTCTGAATTGACGCTATTGTTCTTGTTGTTCGGGCCGGCGGCACTGGTCAACCTGTAGACCTCGTTATTACCATCCGTCATTAAGATCGCCGCCTTGGTCCAGTCCGGGTCGCCCCAAGACGATCCCTCGCTGAACGGCGATCCCGGTGACAAGACCCGCAACCCCCACGCCATGCCGATATCGCCCAGGGTACCGCCACGGCTCCATGCTTCCATTGCATGCACGGCGCTGATTACGGTCGCTTTGACGCTGGTCAGCGGCGTAATGGCCGTGGGGCAGCCCAAATTTGGCCCCGTGCCGCCGTTTCCGTAGCTGGGAGCCGCGAGAATAGAGGATGGGTTTGAAAGATTGTATTTGTTGTCAACGGCGCTTGCCCACGAATATCGGCTCCATTTCGCGACGCTGGCCGGGGTGTCGGCATTGGTGTTGGGCGCGGCTCGTTCGACCACACAGCCCTTCCAACCCGCTTTGTCGGCCGGGGCATAGGCGGCGCCGGCAGCAACCAAGGAGGGCGCCACGCTTCCGGGATTCACCGCTGCCGAGTACGGCACCAAGGCAATCCTGAGATGTGGATGCACCGTTTCCGTACCGAACAGAATATTGGTCATTAATTCCGCCGCGTCGCGGAGGGTGCCGATATTGTCGTTCGTGAGCATGGACCCGGTGTTGTCCAACACCATCGCCAGTTCGAGGCCATGTTGGGAGCGGGTCACCTCGCTCACGGCTCCCACGTCCATCCAATCATGGCCCGTCAGGCTCATAAGCGTCGTATCCAGGCGGGCCGTTCCCTGAACGGCAATGTTCCGACCATCGGACTGAAAGTCGAACGACACGACCCGCCCGTATGAAGTCGTGAAATTCGCGTCGAAGTATTTGCGGGCGATAGCGCGTTGCGCATCAATGTCGCCTGGCTCGGAGCCGGCGGCCAAGGCGGCAGCGTCAAGGGCATAGCCCAGCTTGTTCCGCAAGAGATAGGCTCGCGCAATATCGATGCCCAGTCCCACAGCCAGAAGAATCGGCACGGTGACCAATGCAGCCATGATCGCCACCGCGCCACGGTCGCACCGGACCAGGGCAATCCGGCCAAGAATGCTCATGGCCAGGAAACCTTGCCATTGTAGGGAATCTGGGGAATCAGCCGGGGGCGGACGAAGCTGATCTCGTTCAGCGTCAATGGGCCGCTGAAAAAGCTGAAGAATGACGAATACTGGTAGCGCGTCGAGACGAGGATCACGCTCTCGCCGGGCGAGCCCAATGATTGACAGCGTGCGAGGTCCACGGCTCCCGGGGCCGCGCCCGACACCTGCTTCCAGTAGACCGCAGGCGTACCGGTGTTCGCATCGAAGCCGACACTGGCGACGGTTACCGAGAGGATCTGGGTGTCGGCCGGAAGAGGGGAGAAGATGAGTCTTGTCGCCGAGAGAATGCTGTCGATGGAGCTCGTCGTGTGGGCGTTGCTTTGCGCCGTAAGGTCGGCAACCGTCGCGGTTGCCGCGGTGAGACGGGCGCTGGCCTGAATAAGCGCGCGGATGTCGAGCGCGCCGAGAAAGGCCAGGATCAGCATCGGAGCGATCAGCGCAAATTCCAGACCTGCCGCGCCAGACTCATTGTTGCGGCCAATCATAAATTGTACGGCTCCGCCTTCAGGACAACGGTTGACGTAAGCAAAATTGATTGGTCGTCGCCGCCAAATATATTGCCAATA
>CAJANN010000264.1 GCA_903941095.1 uncultured Rhodospirillaceae bacterium
GTGCTGTCGCTCGGCGGGATCGTCTATTCGAAATCCGTGCGTGTCGGCGGCGACAAGATGGACGAGGCGATCATCGCCTATATCCGCCGCAACCATAACCTGCTGATCGGCGAAGGATCGGCCGAGCGCATCAAGAAGGAAATCGGCTCGGCCTGCCCGCCGGAAGACGGCGAGGGCCGCACGATGGAAATCAAGGGCCGCGACCTGATGAACGGCGTGCCCAAGGAATTGCTGGTGTCCGAGCGCCAGATCGCCGAATCCCTGGCCGAGCCGGTCGGCGCCATCATCGAGGCGGTCAAGGTCGCGCTGGAGCATACGGCGCCGGAACTGGCCGCCGACATCGTCGACAAGGGCATCGTGCTGACCGGCGGCGGCGCCCTGCTGTCCAACCTGGATTACGTGCTGCGCCATGCCACCGGCCTGCCGGTTTCCATCGCCGACGACCCGCTGTCCTGCGTGGCGCTGGGCACCGGCCGGGCCCTGGAAGAGATGCCGAAGCTGAAGAACGTGCTGACCAGCATGTATTAAGCGGCCGCGGCCGTCATCATCTGCTGGTTTTTATCCCCCCGCCTGGTGTAGGTTTGGCTTGGTCCGACCGCCACAGCCAGGGAAAGGGCGGGTCTTGCGCAGTCGAAGGGGAACCTCGTGAAGCAGTCCGGTGCGGTCGGACGTCTTGCCACGTTGCGGCTTCTGGCCCAACGCTTCGCGTTCGTCTCGCTGATCGTTGCCGCAGTCGCCCTGATGATCCTGGGCAAGGCCGATATCGTCCTGATCGAGCGGACCCGTTCGCTGGTCGTCGATGCCGTGGCTCCCATCCTGGACGGGATCAGCCGGCCGGCGGCCACCATCAACGAATTCAGCGAAAGCGTGCGCGAACTGGCCAACCTGCGGGCCGAAAACGCACGTCTGAAGCAGGAAAACCAGCGCCTGATGCACTGGCAGACGGTGGCCCGGCGCCTGGAATCCGACAATGCCGTCCTGCTTGAGCAACTGAACGTCGTTCCCGGTCCCGACCCGGCCTTCATCACCGCCCGGGTCATCGGCGATCTGGGGTCGGCCTTCGGCCATTCGATGCTGCTGGGGGCTGGTGCCCGCGACGGCGTGCGCAAGGGCCAGGCGGTCCTGTCGGGGGAAGTTCTGGTCGGCCATATCGCCGAAGTGGGCGACAGGTCTTCGCGGCTGCTGCTGCTGACCGACCTGAACGCCAAGATCCCGGTGATCGTCGAATCGTCGCGCACCCGGGCCATCCTGACCGGCGACAACAAGGAACGGCCCCGGCTGAACTACATCTCCGGCAATGCCCCGGTCTCGGTGGGCGACCGGGTGGTGACCTCGGCGTCGGGGGCGGCCTTTCCTCCGGGCCTGCCCATCGGCGACGTCATCTCGACCGCCGACGGCATCGTCCGCATCCAGCCCTATGTCCGCCGCCACGAACTGGAATTCGTCGCCATCGTCGATTACGGGTTGGGCGGCATCATGCCCTTCGAACGGCCGCCGATGCCGGAGCGCCGTCGCCGCGGGGGTGACAATTGAAGCCCACCATGTGGGTGCGCATGGATGGTTGGGTCCGCCACATGGTGCCGTCCGGGGTGACGCTGCTGCTGCTGCTGCTGACCGCCATTCCCACCCATGTTCCCGGTCTGGCCGGCATGACGCCCATGCTGCCGATGATGGGGGTCTATTACTGGGCGATCTATCGTCCCGACCTGCTGCCGGCCTGGGCGGCCTTTCTGGTGGGCCTGCTGCATGACATCATCGCAGGCACTCCGCTGGGGGTGAACGCCCTGGTCATGCTGCTGGTGCAGGGGGTGTCGGCGTCGCAGCGCAAGTTCTTCCTGGGCAAGTCGTTCCTGGTGGCCTGGTGGGCTTTCAGCCTGCTGGCGGCGGGGGCGACGGGGATGTCGTGGCTGTTGATGTCCATCCTGGCCGGGCGCCTGATCGATCCGGCGCCGGCTTTCTTCCAGTACATGCTGACCCTGGGCCTGTTTCCGGTTCTGACCCGTGCCCTGGCCCGGACCCAGATGGCTTTCCTCAAGGACGCTTGAGCCCGGGCATGTACCACGACAATGACCGCGCCAAGATGTTCAACCGCCGTGCCGCCATGCTGGCCGGCGGCAAGACCGCCCTGGCGGGGGCGCTGGTCGCCCGCATGTACTATCTGCAGGTGGTCGAGGCCGACAAATACGCGATGGCGGCCCATGACAACCGCATCTCGATGCGCCTGCTGGCGCCGCCGCGCGGGCTGATTCTCGACCGCAACGGCACGGCGATGGCGGTCAACCAGCACAATTATCAGGTCCGGGTCATCGCCGAGCGGGCGCCGTCCCTGGATTACACCCTGGACGCGCTTTCGCAGATCATCACCCTGACCGACCATGATCGCGGGCGCATCCACAAAGAGGCCAAACGGCGGCGGTCCTTCGTTCCCATCACCATCCGCGAAAACCTGTCGTGGGAGGAGGTGGCGCGCATCGAGGTCAATGCCCCCGATCTGCCCGGGGTGCTGATCGAGGTGGGGCAAAGCCGGTTCTATCCGCTGGAAAGCCTGGGGGCGCATATCCTGGGCTATGTGGCGGCGGTGTCCGAGACCGATCTGACCGGCGACCCGCTGGAGGATCTGCCGGGATTCCGCATCGGCAAGGCCGGGGTGGAACGCATCTACGACATGGCCATGCGCGGCCGGGCCGGCGCCAGCTCGGTCGAGGTCAACGCCGTCGGCCGCGTCATCAACGAACTGGAACGCAAGGAAGGCGAGCCCGGCGTCGACCTGACCCTGACGCTGGACATGCGGCTGCAGGAATATGCCGCCCAGCGCCTGGGCGAGGAATCGGCGTCGGTGGTGGTGATGGACGTCCATAGCGGCGACCTGCTGGTGATGGCCTCGACGCCGTCCTACGACCCCAACGCCTTCAATCGCGGCCTGACCCACGAAGAATGGAAGGATCTGTCGACCAATCTGCGGTCGCCGCTGCAGAACAAAGCCATTTCCGGGACCTTCGCACCGGGATCGACCTTCAAGCTGGTGGTTGCCCTGGCCGCCCTGGAAGCCGGCGTCATCACCCCGGATCAGACGGTGCTGTGCAAGGGGCACATGGAACTGGGATCCATCAAGTTCCATTGCTGGAAGAAGGGCGGGCACGGTTCGGTCGATCTCAACGGCGCCATCAAGGGATCGTGCGACGTCTATTTCTACGAGATCGCCCGCCGTGTCGGCATCGACAAGATCGCGGAAATCGCCAATCGCTTCGGCCTGGGCGTGCCCACCGGAATCGACCTGCCCAACGAACGCCCCGGCCTGGTTCCCAGCCGGGCCTGGAAGCGCCACGCGATGAAGCAGCCCTGGCATCCCGGCGAGACGCTGATCAACGGCATCGGTCAGGGATATTGCCTGACCACGCCGCTGCAATTGGCGGTGATGGTGGCCCGCATCGCCAATGGCGGCCACAAGGTGGTGCCCCATGTCGCCCGCGACCTGATCGTCGAAAAAGCCGCCCTGCCCCGGTCGGTTCCCGATTGGGGCAGTTGCGGGGTGTCGCAGAAGAACCTGGCCCTGATCCGCAAGGGCATGTTCGCCGTTTCCAACGAGCCGGGCGGAACGGCGTTCCGCGCCCGCATCGAACAGGACGGGATGTGGCTGTCGGGCAAGACCGGCACCGCCCAGGTCCGGCGCATCACCATGCGCGAGCGCGAATCCGGGGTGAAGAAGAACGAGGAATTGCCCTGGAAGGAGCGCGACCACGCCCTGTTCGTCGCCTATGCCCCGGAAGAAAAGCCCCGCTACGCCATCGCCGTGGTTGTGGAACATGGCGGCGGCGGATCGGCGGTGGCCGCGCCGATCGCCCGCGACATCATGATCGAAGTGCAAAAGCGCGAGCGGACCCGCACCGCCGATAGGGAAAAATCTCCCGGGGGTGCGGGATGATGCGCCCGACATCGCGCTTCTCACTGCAGTTGAACCGGGCCGAATTGTCCTGGCGCGAAAAGCTGTGGCAGATCAACTGGTCGCTGATCGCCCTGTTGACGGTCATCGCCTCGGTCGGCTTCCTGACCCTTTATTCGGCGGCCAACGGTTCGCTGGAGCCCTGGGCGATCAAGCAGATGATCCGCTTCGGCATGGGCATCACCTTGATGATCGCCGTGGCCGTGGTCGATATCCGCGTCTGGATCCGCCACGCCTATATCATCTATGCGGTGTCGCTGGTGCTGCTGGTGGCGGTCGAGATCAAGGGGACCATCGGCATGGGGGCGCAGCGGTGGATCGATTTGGGATTCATTCAGCTGCAGCCCTCGGAGATCACCAAGATCGCGCTGATCCTGTCTCTGGCCCGCTATTTCCACGGTGCCGCCCTGCAGGATATCGGCCGTCCGACCTTCCTGATTCCGCCGTTGACGCTGGTTCTGCTGCCCATCGCCCTGGTGCTGAAGCAGCCCGATCTGGGCACCGCGATGATGCTGCTGATGAGTTCGGGGGCCATCTTCTTCATGGCCGGGGTGCGGATGTGGAAGTTCGGGCTGGTGCTGGCCGGGGGATTGGGGGCGATTCCGGTGGCCTGGCAGTTCCTGCGCGAATACCAGAAGAAGCGGGTCATCATCTTCATGAATCCCGAGCAGGACCCGCTGGGGGCCGGCTATCACATCACCCAGTCCAAGATCGCCCTGGGGTCGGGCGGATTGTTCGGCAAGGGCTATATGAGCGGCACGCAAAGCCGGCTGAATTTCCTGCCGGAAAAGCAGACCGATTTCATCTTCACCATGTATGCCGAAGAATGGGGGATGATGGGCGGGGTGTTCCTGCTGTTCCTCTACAGCCTGCTGATCGCCTACGGCTATGCCATCGCCATGCGCTGCCGCAGCCAGTTCGGCCGGCTGGTGGCCCTGGGGATCACCAGCACCTTTTTCCTGTACGTCTTCATCAATACGGCGATGGTGATGGGGCTGGTGCCGGTGGTCGGGGTGCCGCTGCCGCTGATTTCCTATGGCGGCACGGCGATGCTGTCGCTGCTGTTCGGTTGGGGACTGGTGATGAGCGCCTATATCCATCGCGACACCCCGATCGGACGGCGCGGGGCCTTGGACGATTAGCAGAGCGCCTTGAACGCGCGGGAGAGGATGGATGGAAGACAGCAGGACGGTACGGGTGTTGGTCGAAGGCCGGGTCCAGGGCGTGTGGTACCGGGGCTGGACGGTCCAGGAAGCCAATGCGCATGGTCTGGACGGCTGGGTGCGCAACCGTTCCGACGGACGGGTCGAGGCGGTGTTCCACGGTCCGGCCGACCGGGTCGACCGCATGATCCAGTCCTGCCGCGTCGGTCCGCCATCGGCGGATGTCACCCGTGTTTCGGCGGAAGCATGGTCGGAACATCCCGGCCACGGATTCCGCCAGTTGGCGTCGGTCTGACAAGATGGCCGCCGGTGTGATTTCTCTCGCCCCGACGGCGTAAATTCCCTTTGCAGGGGCGACCCGTTGGCGCTATAAGAAGCGCCTTCAAGGCGGACGGAGTGTAGCTCAGCCTGGTAGAGCACTGTCTTCGGGAGGCAGGGGCCGGAGGTTCGAATCCTCTCACTCCGACCATCCCCAAACCGTAGGAACTCTGCGGTTTGGGGATGGGTCCAATCCTTAGGTTCGGGACCGGGGATTGAATTTGCGGGACAATTCGGGGACACTGAGCCATTAGGCACTGTCCCGGAGTGTCCCCAGTGGCGACCATCACCAAACGCTTCAATCGCGACGGCGAACTGATCGGCTGGCAGGCGAAGATTCGCCGCCAGGGCTTTCCCCAACATTCGAAGACCTTCGACCGCAAGGCCGATGCCGAAGCCTGGGCTCGTGGCCTCGAGGGCGAGATGGATCGCGGCGCCTTCGTCGATCGCCGGCCGGCGGAGCAGATGACGCTGGGCGATGCCATCGCCCATTATCTGGATACCGTGGCACCGACCCACAAAGGCGGCGATATCGAGGCTGTTCGCCTGGGGCGCTTCAAGCGTGAAGAGTCGGCGCTGTGCGCCTATGCTCTGGCCAACCTGCGCACCCACCATATCGAAGAATATCGGGATCGCCGGCTGGACGAGATCGCACCTGGCAGCGTCTGCCGCGAGATCAATCTGCTGCATGCCGTGCTGGAATCGGTGCGCCGGCGCGTCGGGCTGATCGAGAACCCCGTCTCGCACGTTCGCCGCCCCAGGGTGGACGACGCCCGCGATGTCCGTCTGTCCCCTGGGGAAGAGGCAAAGCTGCTTGTCGCCCTGGACAGTACCCGCAATCCCTGGATCAAGCCCTTCGTGATCCTGGCCCTGGAAACGGCCATGCGGCGTGGGGAATTGCTGTCCCTACGCTGGGAGCATGTGGACCTGGTGCAGCGCACGGCACACCTGCCGGAAACCAAGAACGGCAAAGGACGAACCGTGCCCCTCAGCAGCCGCGCTGTGGCGACCCTGGAAGCCCTTCCGCGTTCAATTGGCGGCAAGGTATTCCCGGTGTCGTTGGACGCTCTTAAACACGCCTGGACGCGTGCGCGGGATCGCGCCGAATTGCATCACTTCCATTTCCACGATCTCCGCCACGAGGCCACCAGCCGGCTTGCTGAGGTGGGGTGGAGCATTCTTGAACTGGCCGCTGTGACGGGGCATCAGGATCTGCAGATGCTCAAGCGCTACACGAATCTGCGGGCGGCGGATTTGGCGAAGAAGATGGGGTAATTCCCTGGCAGGCCATTGTCGGCATCGTTTTGGCCTTCCCACGAGAATTCGGCGCAGGCGGCACTATCAACGTTTCAGGCTAGCCTTGCCGTTGGTGCAGTGAGGTCCTGCGGAAGGCGGGGCGGTCTCGCGGGGGTGTTATACTCAGCAACGGTGCCGCTGAGTATAACACCCCCGAGCGGGTGCTCAGGGGCGCAGGTACGGGGAAAAGGTAAATATGGCTGGCTGAAACGCCACCTTATTGAATGATCAGGTCCGCCCGAGCAGCCGGTCCGCCTCCTCGCGGGTCAAGGGGATGATAGGTTCCGAAGAGGTGGTCTGATCGGAAAGAGGCCGGACGTTGCAGGCGCAGAACTGCAGCTCGACTTTCTCCGGCGAGGTGGGCGCCGAGTTCCTCGGCATGTCCATGTCGGGGGTAGCTCTCGGAGCGGGCGGCAGAAAATTGTCCGGATCTCCGAAACGGCGATATCGACCTGCGCCGATGTGGTCGATACGGATGGCGCCGCACCGACACCCGACCATGCCGTCGCCGTGGCGGGCCTGGATTTCGTCGCCACACTGACGACAACGGGCAGTGACAACCTCGTCGGTCATGACCGCCTCAGCTCTTCGCCGGGTGCAGGGTGACATGGTATTCCGGGCTGAGCGGCTTCAGGTTCTCCTTTTTGAAGCCGAAGGGCTTGTCCATGATGTCTTCCATCTGCGGCCCCAGTTTCAGGCCCTTGACGGCCCTATCCCAGGTGACGCCGGTATAGCGGGTGCCGAAGCCTTCGATGACCACCCTGGTCGGGTCGGAGGCGTGCCGCTGCACCTTGATCCTCAGGCCCATGCTGTAGCATCGGGCATCCGGGGTGATCGTCAGGTCGCAGAAATCGCGCGCACCGTCGCCTCGATCGATGATGAAGCGGGATGGAAAGATCTGCGGAGCCTGGCTGGCCGACTCTTCCGCCGGCTTCGCATTATCCGCGGTCGATTGCGTGGCGATGGAAGCGGGCGGGCTAACGACGACATAGACCACGGTGCCGCCCACGCCGAAACCGGCGCCCATGCCAAGCAGGGCGGCAATTGCGTTCTGTCTGATAAGATCGACGATCATGGAATTTCACCATATTGCGAAACAACGAGGAGAATAATTTAAAACCCACTCCCCGAATAGGTGCTTTATTGGACTTGGCTTGGGTGCCGGTGTCTCCCGCTGGTCGGTCAGCGGTGTCAGCTTGGAGCCCTTTCTCGCGCTCGGCCGCCCCTGCGTGATCCTTAAATTCCGTCAAAACCACCCCTCCGCGGACGCTTCTGGGGCACGCCTGTTTGGCGAGCAGCCTGAGGCAGCTCTGGCGGAGGTGGTGCCTCAATCAATCGAGGGGGGGGTGTCGAGGCCAGCTGTAAATGTCCTATCAGTTCTGTGGCAAACGCTTCCGTGACAGGGGCGTCACTTGGTATCAAATGGCGGCCGCACTTTTCCAACATGGCAAACAGTGTGGTCAGTTGTTTTGCCGTTGCCGGAGGATCGGGCACTTGCACCGGATGACGCAAAGCAAGCTCCTCCGAAACCCGCATTCCCACCCTCGCATCCATCTCGGCTTGATCAAGTCGCTGTGCTTCGATCAGCGCCAGCCAGGCACGCCGTTCTTCTGCCGCCTGTTGCGCGGTGCGAAGCGCAGTTGTGGCAGCAGCTTTCGTCCGGGCTTGTTGCTCGCGGACGCGTGCATGCTCTTCGACCTGTCGGCGCTCAGTTTGGCGGGCTTCCGAGACAGCTTTGTCCGAGTAATTTGCGATACTCCATCGGTCGATGCCTCGTTCTGCAGCGAGCTCGGCCAACTTCCGATCCAGTGCGTCGGCGCGGGTGGTGGCGATGGGATGATCGCCGGGCTTTGGTTCGCCCAGGAAAATTTGACGTGTTCCGAAGCCAGGGGATTTCTCAATGACGAAAATAGTTTCCGGCACATCCGATGGTGGAGCGGGAGGGGAGTGGGTGCTTTTCAATGCGTCCCTAGGGATATTTCCGCTTTCGAGATCGAGCAGACGGATCCGCTCCGCCATGCGCTGACCGATCTGGCGCTCCTGAGCCAGTTGCTGATCGGCGCGTCGCAACTGGTCGGCCAGATGCTCGACCTGCTCCAAGGTTGCAGCCAAGTCACGGGATAAAAGGCTGGTTCTCCGTTCGGCGACTTGGCGAGCCTCCTTTTCGAAGCGAACCTGGCGGTCGGCTTGTGCAAGCTCTTGCCGTATTGCCGCAACCACCCTTTGCCCCGAGATCAATCTGTCATGCAGGTCGAGCCGAATGGCTTCTTCTCGGGCTTGGGGGCGTGCCATATCCCGCTTGGCGGCCCGCAGCATGGTGATAAGGCCGGTGGTCGCGGCCCGGCTGACGAACACCGCTTCGTCCACCAGGTCGGAGACTTCAAGGAAGCGTGCCAGGATCTGTACAACTGCCACCTGCCGCTCGGTGGCTGGCAACCGGTCTTCAACGCGTTGCCGGAATTCACGGTCCCGTGCACGCTCTACCCTCGCCCTGCGCCGGTCCTTGCCTCTAGCCAGGGCTTCGGCTCGATCTCGTCGCTTTGTCTCCGCGAACAAGGCCCTTATTCGCTCCATATCAGCCGCACTGAGGGTCCCGTCATTGACGCCTGCGGAATAGCTGGTCGCCCTGATGGATGCGAGATCTTTCCCACGCGCCCGGTAGACCTTGTCGCTCTCGTATTTGAGCGGCGTCACGTCGACACCGAGGTTGCGGTAATTCTTGCCGGAGACCCGCCACAGGGAGCGACCATCCCGCTCGATTTCCGCGTTTATGACTGCGGCGATACGCTCGCGCAGTTCCATCAAGGCGCTGGCGCCGCCGATCCGGGCTTTTGTGCTGCCAAACCGCCAACACCCATCATCGCCATGCCATGCCGGGCGGTCGTGATAAATGATGTGAGCATGGATATGACGCGGATCGCCGAGCAGCTTGTACTCGCGATCCTCAGTTAGCCTCCCCACCAGCGCATCGGCAATCGCCTTGCTCACCGGCGGATGATGTATAGCGGCTGACCAACCCAGCTCCATACCGCGTTCCCGATCAGCCGGATGCATATAGCTGTCTAGAAGATCGGCGATGCCATGGATGATGCTCCACATTGAATCGGGGTTGTTGAGCCAGTGGGGAATGTTCACCAGGAGGTGGTTGCAAACCGTCGTCTGTCCGCTTGGCCGCACGCTCAATTCATGCTCGTAAGCGGCATCCCAGAACCGGTTCTTTTCCTCCCGACTTTCTCCAAGATTGCCGTACAGCGCCGCAACCTCTTCCATGTCGGCTAGGTGGCCGTCTTCGGCCAGCCGTTGCCGCTCGGTCTCGGTGAGGGAGCTCTTTTCGCAGCGATCAATGTAGTCCTGGAGCCCTCTGCCGCTTCGACCTCCTTTGGCGAGGGACGTCCGGTGCCGTATTGGCCATGGCCGCACCTTCAGTTCGCCGTTTTGGGCAAAGCGAGGCTTCACCAGATCGGCAAGGGCGGCGGCAGCATCGGACTGCGCAGCTGCGTTTCGGCGATTGCGCCGCCCCATTCGGAAGTCGTCGTCATCCCATCCAGGGGCTAAGTGAGGAGATCCCATCCGCAATCCGCCCTCTCCATCGGAACGAAACAGATTCTATCTAAATAGTGATGTACTGGTCCAGTTAGCAAAATATCTGCTATTTGGACCAGTACATCATGTTAGTTTTAAGTGCGCCGCAATGCGCCTGCATGTATTGGAGTGCATATGTTTGTTTTACGCATAATTATTTCAATGATCTTTTTAATGAACGCGTCTTCATGCTATAAATTAACCATCACAACTGACGTCGCGGAGCGAGTGATGGCGCGAAATACGGAAAAGACTGTTCTGCCAAGCGTAGCTCGCAAGAGCGAAGCCTGGAGGTGCTGGGTACTGCCCCCAGGTCCATGTACGTTTATTACGAAAAGAGTTTATCACCATATTTGGCAAATGAATCTGCCAACGAA
>CAJANN010000265.1 GCA_903941095.1 uncultured Rhodospirillaceae bacterium
AATCTCATTCAACAAATGAACCCCCAGTGGCGCGATCTCTGCGAAGACATTGCCTGACGGCTCCCGTCGGTTGGATGCCCGCCTGCGCGGGCATGACGTCAAAAATTTACCCTTCCGTAACCTGAGTTCGGAGCCCTGCCCATACGGCCTTGCTCCTTTCCTTGCGCCGGCATCCGCGATAGAATCGACCGGCAGGCGTTGTCGGGGGAGCCTTTGGTGCGCAGGATGCGGCGATTGCTTCCGGCATTTTCCCGGACGGGCGGAACAAGATGGTGAAGCCTGCCACCGTCAGCCACTGGATTCGCTTCCTGCCCATCGCCTGGCGCATTCCCCTGGTGGTCGGGTTGAACGCCGCCGTGGTCATCGCCGTCAGCCTGCTGGGCTGGCAAGGGGCCTCGGCGGTGCAGGCCGATCTCGACGAACTGCGCGGCGTGCAGCAGCGCGGCCACCTGCTGGCCGAGATCGACACCCAGGCCAACCGGCTGCAAAGCCTGATCCGCCAGTACCTGAACGCGCCGACCGACGAAAGCCTGAAGGACATCATCCGCCGTTCGGAAGACCTGTTCGCCGCCCTGGCGGCCCCCGGGCTCAATGCCGGCCGGACCGGCGACCTGGCCCAGATCAACGATGCCGCCCGGCGCTTCGTGGCCGGCTTCCAGCAGCTCAAGGCCCTGAATGCCGAGATATCCCGCTTCTACGAAAGCGACATCGCCCAATCGGCGCGGGAACTGTCGGGACTGTACGCCATCCTGAACGCCTCGGTCCGCACCCGCCCCGGCACGCTGCTGGAACCGGCCCTGGTCAAATCGCACGAGCATTTCGTCGACGCCTTGCTGGCGGTCAACAGTTTCTACCTCAATGCCGGGGCCGCCGACGGCGGCGCCCATGCCGCGCGTCAGGCCCTGGCCCGGCTGACGGAAACCATGCCGGTGCTGTCCGGTCTGGCCTCGACCGACCTGCAGCGCGATTCGCTGAAGGTCGCCGGCCAGCGGGTGGCGGCCATCGCCCGCGGCGTCGATTCCATCGACCACGCCTTCCGCCGGCGGGCCGGCGTCCTGACCGACGAGGTCGACGCCCACCAGGCCATGATGGCCGTGACCATCGACCGGCTGATCGCCAGGGGGCACGAGCGCGAGGATCTGCTGCAACGCCAGTCGCACGACCTGCTGATCCGGGTCGGGTCGACCGGCGCCATGCTGGGCCTGGGCCTGCTGCTGGTCGGGTCCCTGGTGAGCTGGAGCATCGGCCAGTCCATCCGCCAGCCCCTGCTGCGCCTGCGCGAAGTCATGGAGGCCGGCGCCCGCGGCGACTGGAGCGGCGATATCGAAGGACGCGACCTGCCGGACGAACTGGCGGCGATGGCCCGCACCGTCGAGGTGTTCCGCCGCGATGCCCTGGACAAGACCCGCCTGGAAGCCGAACGGGCCGTCGACATCGCCCGCGAAGCGGAATCCAAGCGTCGCACCCTGCAGGAGCTGTTGACCCAGATCGAGGGATACGAGCACGGCGAGACCTTTTCCCCTCCGCTGCGTCCGGTCGCCGCCACCCGCGACGCCGTCGAGATCGCCGCCGTCTTCAACCGCGTCCTGGCCAAGTTCCAGCAGGCGACCCGCGACCGCGACGCCGCCATCGGCGAGCTGACCCTGGCCAAAGAGGCGGCGGAAGGCGCCAATCTGGCCAAGTCGGCATTTCTTGCCACCATGAGCCACGAAATCCGCACCCCGATGAACGGGGTGATCGGCATGCTGGAATTGCTGACCCATTCCCCGCTGGACGAGGACCAGGCCGGTCTGGTCCGGACCATCCGCGAATCCGGGCTGACCCTGCTGGGAATCATCGACGACATCCTGGACTTTTCGAAGATCGAGGCAGGCCGGCTGGACCTGGAAATCGTTCCCGTCGACCTGGGACACCTGATCGGCGGCGTCGTCCAGACCCTGGGGCCGGTGGCGGCGGCACGGGGCCTCCGCCTGCAATCATTCACCGATCCGGCCCTGTCCCCGATGGTGCTGGGCGACCCCACCCGCCTGCGCCAGGTGCTGTTCAACCTGATCGGCAACGCCGTCAAGTTCACCGAACGCGGCGGCGTCCGGGTCCTGGCCGGCCGGCTGTCCGGGGATGACCGCAGCCTGACCGCCGGCATCCGCATCGTCGACACCGGAATCGGCCTGGCCCCCGACGTCCAGGACCGGCTGTTCCGCCCCTTCACCCAAGGGGAAAGCTCGACCACCCGCCGCTTCGGCGGCACCGGGCTGGGCCTGTCGATCACCCGCCGTCTGGTCGAACTGATGGGCGGCGCCGTCGCCTTGCACAGCGTGGTGGGGCAGGGCTCGACCTTTCTCGTCACCCTGCCCTTCCCGCTTGCCCCGACACCGCTTGCCCCCCGGCCCCTGCCCGATCTGATGGGCATGCGGGTGCTGGTGGCGGCACGCGACGCCGCCGAACGGACCTTGCTGGCCGACGCCGCCGAAAAGGCCGGCGCCGCCGTCGTCCGGGTCTCGGAAAGTACGGGCGCCCGGGCGGCGTCGGAAAAGGCGCGGAACATCCTGGCCCCCTTCGACGTGGCCATCCTGGCCGCCGAGGAAAGCCGGACCGGGGATGTCGAAGGGCTGGATGCCACGCCGCTACTGTTCATCCACGGCCCGGGCGGCGACTTCAACGATGCCGAGCTGGAGCGCCTGCCGACGTGCCGCGGCTTCATCGGCCGCCCCCTGGATGGCGACGTCGTGGTGCGGGCCATCTGCCGGGCCGTTCGCGGCGACGAGCCGCCCCCCGCCGCCCCGGCCGAGATCCAGCCGGTCCGGCCCGAACGGCAGACGCCGCTGAAAATCCTGGTGGCCGAGGATCACCCGGTCAACCAGCAGGTCATCTTGCGGCAATTGCGCCTTCTGGGACACAGCCCGGAAATCGCCGCCGACGGGGCGGCCGCCCTGGACCTGTGGCGCCGGGGCGGGTTCGACCTGCTGATCACCGACTGCCACATGCCGGTGATGGACGGGTTCCAGCTGGCCGCCGCCATCCGCGCGGAGGAAGCCGGCGGCCGCCCCTATACGCCGATCCTGGCGTTGACCGCCAACGCCCTGGCCGGCGAGGCGGAACGCTGCCGCAACGGCGGCATGGACGGCTATCTCAGCAAGCCGGTGGACCTGGCCAGCCTGCGCGACAAGCTGGACGCTTTGCGCGGCCGTCGGGCCCCGTCCCCGCCTGAGACGCCGGCCGCCCCGGCCGGGCCGCGGCAATACCCCTATCCCGGCCATTGTTGAAAAGCCGCGCCGTCGGCGCTAGGGTCTGGCCTGCACCGTGATGGAAAGACCTGCTGATGCGACGCGACCTTTCGGCCAAATACGATCTTCGAGTTCCCCGCTATACCTCGTACCCGACAGCGCCGCACTTTCATCCGGGAATCGGCCCCGACCAGTATGGGCGATGGCTGTCCGAACTGGACCCCGCCACCGAGCTGTCCCTATACCTGCACATCGCCTATTGCGCCGAAATGTGCTGGTTCTGCGGCTGCCACACCAAGATCACCCGCAAATACGCCCCCGTCGCCGCCTATATGGAGGGATTGCTGGGGGAAATCGCCCTGGTGGCCGAACATCTGCCCACCCGGATGACGGCGCGGCACGTCCATTTCGGCGGCGGCAGCCCGACCATCCTGTCGCCCGAGGATTTCGTCCGCACCGTCGACACCCTGCGCGAACGCTTCGTCATCAAGCCCGACGCGGAAATCGCCGTCGAGCTGGACCCCCGCACCGCCGACGAGACCTATGTCAAGGCGATGGCCCGAGCCGGCGTCACCCGCGCCTCGATCGGCGTGCAGGATTTCGACCCCAAGGTGCAGCAGGCCATCAACCGCATCCAGCCCTATGACGTCACCGCCGCCGTCATCGGCTGGCTGCGTACCCACGGCGTGCCGCAGATCAACCTGGATCTGGTCTATGGCCTGCCCCACCAGACCGTCGACGGATTGCTGGACACCATCGACAAGGCGCACGGCTTCCGGCCGCGCCGCATCGCCCTGTTCGGCTATGCCCATGTGCCGTGGATGAAGAAGCACCAGCGGCTGATCCCGGAAGACACCCTGCCCGACGCCGAAACCCGGTGGGCGCAGTACGAGCGGGGCACCGCCCGGCTGGAAGAGCTGGGCTACGTCAAGATCGGCCTGGACCATTTCGCCGCCCCCGACGACGAACTGGCGCTGGCGCTGCAGCACAAGCGGCTGCACCGCAACTTCCAGGGCTACACCACCGACGAGGCGTCGGTGCTGCTGGGCTTCGGCGCATCGGGCATCGGCATGTTGCCGCAGGGCTATGTCGCCAATGTCGGCGAAACCCACTTCTATCTGGACGCCATCCGCGCCGGCCGCCTGGCCACCGCCCGCGGCGTCGCCGTCGATGCCGACGACGCCCTGCGCCGTGACATCATCATGACCCTGATGTGCGACCTGGACATCGACCTTGCCCCGATCTGCGCCCGGCATGGCGCCGATGCCGGACGCTTCGCCGACGAACTGGCCCGGCTGGCGCCGTTGGCGGAAGACGGGCTGGTCCGGGTCGACGGCACCCGCATCACCGTCACCGACGAAGGCCGCACCCTGGTCCGGGCCGCCGCGGCAATATTCGACCGCTACCTGAAAAAGGGCGAACAGCGGCATTCGCGGGCGGTCTAGTCCATGCTGGTCCTGACCTGCCCCGATGCGGACGCCGTCGCCCTGACCGCCGCCGACATGGTGACGGCCCTGGTCCGCAGCCGCCCGGCGGCGGTGATCGGACTGGCGGCGGGGGCCACGCCGCAGGCGATGTACGCCGAACTGGTCCGCCGTCATGCCGACGGGCTGGATTTTTCCGGCGTCACCGTCTTCGGCCTGGACGAATATCTGGATCTGGATTCCGGCCACCCCGCCAGTTGCGACGCCACCCTGCGCCGCCATCTGGTCGAGCGGGTCAACCTGCAGCCGGCCCGCACCCACCTGCTGGACAGCCGGCCGGCCGGCGACCTTCTGGCCGTCTGCGCCGCCCACGAACGGGCCATCGCCGCCGCCGGCGGACTTGACCTGCAAATCCTCGGCCTGGGGGTCAACGGCCATATCGGCTTCAACGAACCGGGCTGCAGCCTGTCCGGCCCGACCCGCCCGGTCGGCCTGAGCCGATCGACCCGCACCGTCAACAAGCCGGCTTTCGCCCCGGACCGCGAAGTGCCGGCCCTGGCCGTCAGCATGGGTATCGGCACCATCCTGGCGGCACGGCGGATCATGCTGCTGGCCACCGGCCCGGCCAAGGCCTGCGCCGTGGCCGGGGCGGTGGAAGGGCCGGTCGGCGCCCGGCTGCCGGCCTCGGCCCTGCAGATGCACGCCGACGCGGTGATGATCCTGGACGAAGCCGCCGCCGCCGGCCTGGAGGGACGCGAGGATTACGACATGGCGGCACGGGCGCTGCTGGCCCGGCCGGAACTGGCACGCTCCTACGGCCTGTCCCCGAGCCGCGCGCCCTGACCCGGCGAGGGTCCGTCAGATCCGGAAATAGCGGCTCAGGATCGTCTCGGCCAGGGCTTCCACCCCCCGGTCGCCGGAATCCGAGATTTCCCGGTGCACCTGCGGCATGATGGCCCGGAAAGCATCCAGCACCCCGCCGTCGAAATGGCCGCCGCGGCCTTCTTCCAGCAGGGCCAGGGTCCGGTCCACCGGCATCGGCTTCTTGTAGGGCCGTTCGCTGGTCAGGGCGTCGAAGACGTCGGCGACGGCGAAGATCCTGGCGGCCAGCGGAATGGACCGGCCGGACAGCCGGTGGGGATAGCCGCTGCCGTCGACCTTCTCGTGATGCCCGCCCACCACGTCGGCGGCATCCGCCAGCCAGCCGCTGGCGGAAATGATGTCCAGTCCGTGCGCGACATGGGTCTTCATCTCGCCGAACTCGGCCTCGTCCAGCTTGCCGGGTTTCAGCAAGATGGCGTCGGGCACGGCGATCTTGCCGACATCGTGCAAGAACGCCCCCTTGATCAGGCTGCGGATCGCCGCGTCGCCCAGCCCCATGCTTTCGGCGATGCGCACGGCATAGACCGTGACCCGGAAATTGTGGGAATTGGTGTCGCTGTCGCGCTTGGCGATGGCGTTGCCCAGCACCTTCAGGGTGTCGATATTGGCCCGCAGCAGGTCGCGGGCCGCGGCGACGACATGTCCCTGCAGCGAGGCCATCAGGGGATACAGCACCGCGGCGGTCAGCAGCACCGCCGCCGCCGCCAGCCCGACGATCTGCATGACATCGGTCCGGATGGCCTGCAGCGTCTGGGGCGACAGCCGGTAAATTCCCTCGAACCAGCCCAGGACCGGGCCATCCGGCCCGGTCAGCGGCACCATGACCTGCAGGAAGGGCGAGCCGTCGATGATGGTCTTGGTGTACCAGGCGTCGCCCGGGGCGGGAAAGCGGTGGCCGCCCCGGTCGAAATGGTTTTCGACGAAGGCGAAGTCGGGCAGGGCCGCCTCGCCGGCGGGCTGACGGTCCAGGTCGTACAATTCGGCCAGGACGAAGAAGTCGCGGCTGGTGGCGGCATGGTCCCGCAGGAAGGCCCGCAGCTTGTGGTCCGAAGCCCAATAATCGCCGCCGCCGACCAGGGTGCGGGCCTCCAGCGCGGCCTGGTCGACCAGGGTCTCGTCCAGCCGTTCGGTTTCGATGAAGAAGGCCGCCACGCCGGCCAGCACCGAAGCCAGAACCCCCACGCCCAACAGGCGCAGAACCAGCCGGCGGCGAAACCCGGACAGGACATCAAGGGAATCGGCCGCCATCGCCCGCTCTCCCGTCAGTCGGCGCTGTGGTAGGGCAGCAGCCGGCGGGTCGCCGCATCCACCAGGGTTCCCATCGGCCGGCCGTCGGCGGTGCGCAGATGCACCTCGAAGGCGCCCTGGAACCGCTTGACCTCGACCAGGGTGCAGCCCGGCCATTGCCCTTCCAGCACCCCGGCCAGCTCGCCGAAGGACATCTGCGAGGCGGCGACCGGGGCATAGCGGACGAACAGCCCCGCCCCGCCCTGCCCTTCCACCGTCTGCCGGCCGGCATCGACGACGGCGCGCACCGCCTCGCCGTCGGCGGAACGGGCCAGCACCTGATAGCCGCCCCCCTCGGCGACCAGACTGCGGATGTCGGCATAGCCGCCTTGTTCCAGCAAGGACGCAAGCCGGGCCGGCGTCAGGGCGGTCTGGGCCTGACCGGAGGCGGACAACAGCCCGAAGGCAAGGAGAACGGCGGCAAACAGAGACTTGGACATGATGATGCTTTCCCGATATCGAGGTGAAACAGAGAAACCCAAGGCCCGAGCCTCAATCATCCTCGTACCATCCCTGGTCGGCGCCGCGATGGCAAGCCGGACAGTTGGATCTGGTCACCACCTTGGGGTCCTGCCAGACCTTGTCGGGGAAGCGATGCTTGCGCTCGAAATCGGGATTTTCGGTGATCCGCTGCGGGGTGCCGCCGGGGGCCACCCACTGCATGTATTTGCGGGCGCGGCCCTTGGTCACCACGTCGCCGGCATTGGCGGTCAGATAGGCGCGGATGGCCTGGGCCTTGTCGGCGGGCAGGCTGGCATCCTCGCCGAAATGGCGGGACAGTTCGTCCATCATGCGGTTCCACGAGCGCGCCGGCAGGAAGGCCGGCTGGAACGCCATGTGGCACGAACCGCATTCCTTCAGTACCAGCGGGTCCTTGACCGGCGGCACCCAATCGTCGCCGGCCAGGGCCGGCGAGGCGGCCAGCAGCAGGGCGGCCAGGGGGATGAGGCGGCGCATGGTCACTGCCCCGCCATGAAGGTGACGTAATCGCCCTTTTCGACGACGGTGCAGTCGCGGCCGATGACGTTCTTGCAATCGCGGCCGAACTGCTTTTCCACCTCGGCCATGTCGACGAACCGCTTGGGATTGACCGACACCGCCACCGGCTCGATGGTCCGGCCGGTCTTGGCGTTCTGGCCGGCGGCCTTGGGATTGTCGGTGTGACAGGTGGTGCAGGACGGCGTGCGGGCGTCGCCGCCGGTCCACTTGGCGCGGAACAGGGTCTCGCCGCGCTGGGCCGAGAAACCGGCGAAGGCGGGGTCGGCCTTGCGGGCCTGGGCGGCGTAATCGGCGATGACGGCATCGCGGCGGGCATCGGCGGCCTGGGCGGCGACGGGCAGCGCCAGCAGGGCGGCCAGCAGGATCGGGCGGATCATCGGACATTCTCCTTGGACGGGGTGGACGGGCGGATTTCGGCGGCCCACTGGCCCAGCCGGGTCAGCAGGCGCTTGCCGCCATAGATGAAGGCGACGAAGGCGACATGGGCGAAGATGACCCACAGGGACGCCTCGGAAATGGCTTCGTGCGGATCTTCCAGCCAGGCCGCTCCGTCGGCCAGGGCGCCGCTGGCGGCGGCCAGCCCGACGCTCAGCAGCAGGGCCAGCGAGAACCAGGCGAACAGCGGATGGCGTCCCTTGCGGACCGAGAACCAGGCCAGGGTGGCGCCAAGATCGGGGCGAGGCAGCCGCAGCGGACTGGAGGCCGGCGCCAGCACCCCCAGCAGGACCCGGGTGGCGATGGCCGCCAGAACCGCGTAGCCGGCGAACAGATGCATGGAATAGGTGTCCTCGTCGGCGGTGACATAGGCCACCAGGAACGAACCGGCGACCCAGGCGTGCCACACCTTCAGCAGGGTGTGGTGAAGCTTTGCGGAAATCTGCAGGGCCATGATCGGTCTCGCTCAGTCGTCGTCTTTGTCGTGGTGGCGGTCGCGGCGCTCGTGGTGGCGCTCGGACTTGCCGGACCGCTCGCCCCGGTCGTCGCGGTCGCGGCGGATATAGCCGCGCTCGTCGGCGGGCCGGTCGCCGCGGTCCGAGATCTGGGCCGCAGCGGCGGGAGCGGCGGCGGCGGGAGCCGGCAGATAGCCGTTGTCCCGGGTCTGGGCGAAGACGGCGGCGGCCGATCCGATCAGGATGGCGGTGGCCAGACCGTGAAGAAGCATCTTGCCAAGCATCGCGTGTCCCTCCTTGGGTGTGTCGATGCGGGCAAGATTATCCGGCCGGGCCTGAACCCGCCCTGACCGGCTCGTTCATCCTGGGTTCAGGTTCGCCGGCCCCCGGATGGCCGGAACCGGCCGCTATCGCCTGGGGTCGCAGGCCCGCTGCAGCCCGTCGCCGGCCAGGTTGCAGGCCAGCACGGTCAGCAAGATGGCCAGACCCGGCCACAGGGCGGCGGCGGGGCTGGTCCAGATGGTGCCGATGGCCCCGGTCAGCATGTTGCCCCAGCTGGCCAGCGGCGGCTGCACCCCCAGCCCCAGGAAGGACAGGGCGCTTTCGATCAGGATGATGTGGCCGACGCTCAGGGTGGTGGCGACCAGGACCGGAGAAGCCACGTGCGGCAGGATATGGCGCAGCATGATGCGGACCGGACCGGCCCCGATGGCGCGGGCGGCCCGCACATGGTCGCGGGCCTTGACCGCCAGGGTCTGGGCCCGCACCAGCCGGGCCACCTGGGTCCAGCCGACCAGGGCGACGATGACGACGATGCGGCCGACGGCGAAGACTTCCGAATGCAGCAGGTCCGGCGCCAGCCCCAGCTTGGCCGGGTCAAGGGCCGCCAGCACGATCAGCAGCGGCAGCAGCGGCAGGGCCATCACCCCATCGGTCAGGCGCATCAGCACCGCATCCAGACGGCCGCCGCCATAGCCCGACAGCAGCCCCAGCGCCGTTCCGGTCAGACCGGCCAGCAGTGCGGTCGCCGCCGCCACCGCCAGCGACACCCGGCCGCCATGCAGCAGCCGGCTGGCGACGTCGCGGCCCAGTTCGTCGGTGCCCAGGGGATGCGCCAGCGACGGTGCCGCCAGCATGGCGGCCAGATCCAGGGATTCGGGATCGGGGGCCAGCCACGGCGCCAGAATTGCCGCCACCGCCAGGGCCAGCAGCAGGGCGATGGCGACCAGGGCGACGGGGTCGCCGCGCAGGCGGGCCAGGACGGTCATAGGCTGCGCACCCGCGGATCAAGCCAGGCATAGGCCAGATCGGCCAGGATCGAACCGGCCAGGGTCATGGCGGTGGCCAGCAGCAGCCCGGACAGGGCCAGGTTGAAATCGTTGCCCATCACCGCCTCATAGATCAGCCGGCCCATGCCGGGCCAGGCGAACACCGTCTCGGCGATCAGCGCCCCGGAAAACAGACCGCCGATTTCCAGGGCGACGATGGTGGTCACCGGGATCAGGGCATTGCGCAGCTGGTGTCCCAGCAGCACGCGGACCGGCCCGCAGCCCTTGGCCCGGGCGGTGCGGACATAGTCGTGTCCGGCCTCGGCCAGCATGGCGGCGCGCATCTGGCGCAGATACTGGCCGCAGCCGGCGATGCCCAGGGTGGCCACCGGCAGCGCCAGATGGCGCAGACGGTCGACCGGACCGCCGTCGTCCTCGGCCAGACCGTGCATGCCCCCGGCCGGCAGCCAGCCCAGCCAGACGGCAAAGACCGCCACCAGCATCAGTCCCAGCCAGAAGGTCGGCACCGAGACGGACACGAAGGCCAGCAGGTTGGCGGCGTGGTCCAGCCCGCCGCCCGGCCGGCGCGAGGCGGCGACCCCCAGCGGCAACGCCAGCGTCAGGGCCAAGGCCAGGGCACAGAACATCAGCAGGGCGGTATTGGCCAGGGCCGGCCCCAGGGCATCCAGGACCGGACGGGCGAACAGACGGGAATAGCCCAGTTCGCCCTGGGCGATCCGGGCCAGCCAGCGCAGATAGCGTTCCGTCCACGGCCGGTCCAGTCCATAAAGCGCCTTCAGGCGCACCGCATCGGCGGCCGACAAATGCGGGTCGGCGGCGATCATCAGGTCGATGGGGTCGCCCGGCATCAGCCCCATCAGGCCGTAGATGACGAAGCTCATCGCCAGCAGCACCGCCAGGGACTGGCCCAGCCGCCCCAGGATCAGTCCCACCGCCAGGTCTCCACCCACAGGCTGCTGGGGTCCTGGTGGCCGGTGGGGGTGATCCCGGTCAGCCCCTTGGGCAGGATGAAGGTGTCGGCGCGGAAGAACAGCGGCAGGGCCGGCAACTCCTCGGCGTACAGATGCTGCAACTGCCGCCACAGTTCGACCCGCCGGGGCCGGTCCAGTTCCACCTCGATGGCATCCAGCAGCCGGTCCATGCGCTCGCTGACATAGCCGGGATAGTTCTGTCCGGCCCATCCATTGGCCTCGGCGGGAATCTGCGTCGAATGCAAGGTGCTGCGCGGCACGCTTTCCGGCGCCGAATACCAGGCGTACATCGCCAGATTGGCGAAGCGCCGCTGGGTCATGGTCGATCCGAAGAACACCCGCGGCGGCTCGGTCCGGATGCGCAGCTCGATGCCGACCTTGCGCCATTGCGCCTGCAGCACCTGGGCCACCAGTTCGCGGGTCCGGTTGCCGGCGGTGGTGCCCAGTTCCAGGATCAGCGGCTCGCCCCCGGCGTTGCGGCGAACGGCGCCGTCGCGCTTCCAGCCGGCCTCGTCCAGCAGCCGGGCGGCCCGCGCCGGATCGAAGGAATATTTCGGCACGTCGGCGGCGTGCACCCCGTCCAGCGGATTGACGCTGGAATGGGCCACCGGCTGGCGTCCGTCGAACAATTGCTTCGAAATGGCCTCGCGGTCGGTGGCGAACATCAGGGCCTGCCGCAGCCGGCGGTCGGCCAGCAGCGGCACCGACAGGTTGGCGTCGATGTGTTCATAGACCAGTCCGGGCTTGAAGACGACGGCGAAGCGGGGATCGTTGCGCCGGGCGAAGGCGATGGCCTGATCCAGCGGCAACCCCAACTCGCCGGGGATCATGTCGACGCCGCCCGACAGCAGGTTGGCCTCCAGCGCCGGGGTGTTCTCGACGCTGCGCACGACGATGCGGCGAAAGGCCGGCTTCTGCCCCTGCCAATGGACATTGGGCTCCAGCACGATATGGCTGCCCTGGACGGCCTGGGTGATGCGGAACGGGCCGTTGTACAGGCCGGGATTGCCGCTGTCCTGGTCATAGGCGGTGCGGTTGCGGTACTCGGCCGGGGCCGCCGCGAAGCGAGGCCGCTCGACATGGGCCGGCAACAGGGCAAAATCGTTGAGGGCGTTGTAGTCGAAGGTCAGGCGGTCGAGATGCAGGGTGAAGCTGCGGGCGTCCCTGGCCTCGATCTTCAGGATGCGGCGATACAGTTCGGCATTGGCGATGCCCGATTGCGGGTGACGGCCGACCTCCCAGGTGAACAGCACGTCCTCGGTGGAAACCGGGGTCCCGTCGCCCCAGCGGGCGTCGGCACGCAGGGTATAGGTCAGGGCCACCCCCTGCCTGCCGTCGGCGGTCCTTTCCGGCACGGCCAGCTTGTTTTCGATGGTCGGCAGCCGCTCGCACAGCATGCAGACCAGCGTCCAGTCGGGATCGTAGGCGGTCAGCGGCCGCCGCGTCATGGCCAGGACATAGGTCTTGGCCAGCATCGATTCGATGCCGGGATGCAGGGTTACCGGATACTGGGTGACACCGATGACCAACTGGTCCCGGGCCTTGGCCGGAACGGCCAGCAGCAGGGCGGTCAGCAGAACGAGCAGGCGGATCATGCCGGTCTCCGGTCGGGGCAAGGTCCGGCGATGGTACCACCGGACGCCCCCGGGAACAAAGCCGCCCCGCCCGGTCGGGGACCGGGCGGGGCGGCTGACGCGTCCGCGGCTACTTGGTGGCAGGGGCGCCGGGGGCGGCGGCGTCGGGGGCCGGCTGCTTGTAGGGGCACCAATCCGGCAGCCTGGTGGTGTCGACGGTGCCGTCGGCATTGAGCGGCGGTCCCATGCGGCCGGTCCGCTGCATCATCATCGGGCCGGGGCCGAACTTGCCGTCCTGGCGGGCCTGCATCATCTGTTCGTGACGCCAGCCGGGGCCATAGGCCGGAGCGGCGGTCTTGGGGGCGGCATCCTCGGCGGCGGCGCTGCAACCGGCCAGCAACAGCAATCCGGCGAAGGCGGCGATAGTCTTGGTCAGGGTCTTCATGGCATCCTCCTGGGCGGGAACCTTTGTCCTTGAGGGCCATTACACACCCCGCAGGTAACACCATGATGTCCAGCGCCCCCCGGATTGGTAACGGAGTGTAACCCATGCGCCGCCTGGGTCCTGTTCTGCTGGCCGCGATGCTGTGCGGCTGTGCCGCCCCCTGGCCGGACATGGTCGACCTGCCCGGCCAGGGGCTGGCGATGGCCCGCACCGAAACCACCGTCGCCCAATGGCTGGCCTGCGTCGAGGACCGGGCCTGCCCGGCCAAGCCGGCCCTGCGCTGGCCGGAACCGGACATGCCGATGACCGGCGTCACCTTCGCCGAGGCGCAGGGCTTTGCCGACTGGCTGTCGGCCCGGACCGGACGGCGATACCGCCTGCCCGGTCTGGCCGAGTGGGAACGGGCCGCCCGGGCCGGAACGGCGACCGCCTATCCGTGGGGGGACGCGATGGAGCCGGACCGGGCGGTCTGCCATCTGTGCGACCCGCGCTTTTCCCACCGCCCCGCTCCGGCCGGCGCCCTGCCGGCCAATCCGTGGGGACTGGCCGGAATGCACGGCAACGTATGGGAATGGACGGCCGATTGCGTGTCCGGCGATTGCCGCCGTCGCTGGGTGGCGGGGGGCTCGTGGTACTTCGTGGCCGGGCAGGCCCGCTCGGATTCCCGCGCCGCCCAGGACAGCCAGTCCTGGAGCTACGATATCGGATTCAGGCTGGTCAGGGACTGACGCGGCCGGCTGAAGCCGGGCAAGGTGGCGACCTGCAGCCAGAACAGCCGGATCTGGCGGATGGTCTGCAGGAAATCGTCCAGTTCCACCGGCTTCGAGATGAAGGCGTTGGCGCCGAAGGAATAGCAGTAATCGACGTCGTCGCGGGCCGCCGACGTACTGAGCGCCACCACCGGGATCATCCGCAGGTTCTGGTCGGCCTTGATCTCGCGCAGGACCTCGCGGCCGTCTTTTTTCGGCATGTTGAGATCCAGCAGCACGATGTCCGGGCGCGGCTTGTCGGCATAGGCCCCCTGCCGATACAGGAAGGCCATCGCCTCGATCCCATCCGAGACGTGATGCAGGGTATCGAGAGAAGATTCCTCCCGCAGCGCCTCCTGGACCAACCGGGCATCGCCCCGGCTGTCATCGACCAGCAAAATATCCAGTGCCCGGCACACAGACATGTCCGCTTCGCCTTTCGCGTCAGCGTCAGCCCCTTTCACCCCGGGGCAGGATAGAGGCTTGCCCCCGGGAGTTCAATGTCTCGTTCCGGCGCCCAGGGCTCCGAATCCAGGTTAAGAAGTGGCTAATTTCCCCTGGTACATACTCGTCATGCTCGTGCAGGCGGGCATCCATACGACGGTTGGGCGAGACGCAGCTGCGACTCATGAAAACACCATGCGTCTATATTTTGGCGAGCCGGCAAAATGGAACGCTATATATTGGCGTCAC
>CAJANN010000266.1 GCA_903941095.1 uncultured Rhodospirillaceae bacterium
AGCCTCCGGCTTGCTTGGCCGCTCGCTCAATGCTCGCAGGAGCGTCGCGCCTCGGAATTAAGGCGCGACGCTCTGATTCCAGCGCCGGAAAGCCAGAACGGCGTTGACGCCGCCGAAGCCGAAGGAATTGGAGATGGCCGTCTGCAACGCCTTGCGCCTGGGGGCGTGGCAAACAAGGTCGATATCGCATTCGGGGTCGAGTTCCGTGACGTTGCATGTGGGCGGCACGAATCCCTCGCGCAAGGCCAGGATGGAAGCGATGGCCTCGAAGGCGGGCGAGGCACCCAGGCCGTGGCCGTGGATGGATTTCGTGGACGTCACGGCAATGTTGCCGTGCCGTTTGCCGAAAGCCAGGTGCAGAGCCTTCGTCTCCGCCGCATCGTTGGCCTTGGTTCCGGTTCCATGGGCGTTGACGTGGTCCACGTCTTCGGGCGAAAGGCGGGCGTCGGACAGACAGGCCGCGATGGCGGCCGCCATGCCCTCGGGCGAGGGCAGGATCAGGTCCTTCGCATCCGATGACTGGCCGAAGCCAACCAACTCCGCCAGAATCGGAACGCCACGCCGCTCGGCATTTTCCAGCGTTTCCAGCGCCAGGATTCCGGCACCCTCCCCCAGAATGACCCCGGTCCGGTCACGACAGAACGGGCGGCAGGTATCCGGCGAAACGACCCGCAAGGAATCCCAAGCACGTAAATGCCCATAGCTGTAGACAAATTCCGCCCCCCCGGCCAGGGCGGCATCGACCATGCCGGCACGGATCATCTGGAAGGCCAAGCCGATAGCATGGCTGGCGGTGGCGCAGGCGCTGCTGGTGGCGAAGGCCGGCCCCGTGATGCCGAACGCCATGGCCACCTGGCTGGTGGCGGCGCTGACCATGGCACGGGGTACCGTGAGCGGCGGCGGAGAACGCCCCCCGTCATACAGCCCCTCACACATGTCGTTGATGCTGCCTTGTCCCCCCATGCCGCTGCCGACGATGCAGGCACAGCGGTCAGAGCCGACCAGACCCGACTGTGCCACCGCCTCGCGCGCGGCGACCAGGGCGAACTGGCTGAACGGATCAAGCTGACGCAGTTCCCGTGGATTGAAATGGGTTGCGGAATCGTAGTCCTGAACAGGGGCGCCGACCTTCATCGACAGCTTGCCGCGCGGATGGGTGAAGGGGCGCAAGCCCGTGCGCCCCGTCCGAAGCGCATCTTCCAGCTTGTCCGCTCCGACGCCAAGGCCGGAGATACACCCACGGCCGGTGACGACGACCCGTCTCAAGGGGCACCGCCCTTGCTGCCGTCCGCCTGGAGGCAGCTTTCCACGAGCCGAACCAGATCGGCAATATTGGAAATGGAATGCTCCTGTCCGCTCTCGATGGAAATTCCGAATTCATCCTCGATATAGAAGATGGCGTTGACCATATCGATGGAATCGATCCCAAGTTCGGCGAACGACGCATTGACGTCGACCTTCGACGCGTCCACGACCATTCCCTGGGCCAGACATTTCAGAACTCGATCGGAAATTTCACTTTGGCTGGTCATGGAATCTTCCAGAAAAACATGTTTTTCAATTAGTTATTTTATCGGATTCGGCACATCCCGTGTCAACGGGGAATCCCGCGCACCGACCACCGCACGCAACCAGTCGGCGACGGATTCGGTCCAATCCATCCCCAGGGCCGCATGCCTGCCGCCCTCTCCCAGTTGTGACCGCAGGTGGCGGGATTCGATCAGGGGCAGCATGACCCGCAGGAAGTCCTGGATGTCGTCCGGGGCATACAAATACCCGCTGCGACCGCAGTCGACATGATCCAGGAACCCACCGGCACGCGGAGCCACCACCGGAATGCCACAGGCGGCGGCTTCCAGCCCGGTCAGGCCGAAAGTTTCCTTGCACGAAGCCGAGACGTGGATGTCCGCATGGGCGTAGAGGAGCGGCATATCGTCCGGGGGAACGCGCCCCAGCAGATGGGCCTGATCGAGAACCGCCCCCAATTCCCGCCGGATCATCTCCGCCAGTTCGCCGCCTCCCGCGACCAGCACCGCCAGCTTGCCCGGACCTGTTGCCTGGACCAACGCAGCGATGGCCCGGCAGGCGAACGCCCAGCCCTTGTCCGGAGTCAGCCGTCCTACCAGAAGAATCTTGGTGCGGCCATCCACGTCATCCAGCCGGAACCTGTCGGCAAAATACGTGGCGGACCTATCCATAGGGCGGAAGACGGCGGTATCGACGCCGCAGAACCGGGACAGGACGGTGTTTCGCACGCCGTAGCGCGCCAGCCTCGCCTGCGTACGGGCCGTGGCTGTCAGCGTCGTGTCATAGGCGTTGTAGATTGCCGACAGGATGGACGGCGCCAACCATTGCGCCAAGCCGACGGCCCACCGCGGCAGCGTACCGAGGAAGTCCGGAATATAGTCGATGAAGTTGGTGTGGTAGCTGGCGACGACGCGTATGCCCCGGCGGCGGGCATAGGCGATGCCCGGCCGCCGCAGGAAGCCGAACGCCAGGCGTTCGGGCTCGTCCACATGGACGATATCGGGCGCGAAGGCTTCCAGGTATTGCGTCATCTCCCGGTAGGCACGGGGAAGCGGCTGACGCTCCCAATCCATTCCCAACGTGGCGCAAGACGGAACACTGACACCGGTCACGCCCGGCTCGAACGCGCCGAGATAGGCGGCCCAGTCCGGATAGTGGCGGAAGGCCGGGGCATAATCGGGGCCGATCAGCAGGATTTCGTGGCCTTGGGCCGCCAGCCTCCGGCAGCGCTCGCGCACGGTGACGGTCACGCCGTCGATGCACGGCAGTCGGCCCGAGGTGATCATGGCGATGCGCATGATTCCCCCGCTTCGAACCATGCTCCCCTTCCGGCCAGGGCGCACAGGATGCCCACGCCGGAAAGAGCCGCCAGCGTCTGGGGCAATCCGAACAGATGGGCGGCGGCTCCGATCAGGGGTGGGCCGAGCAGAAGCCCGCCATAGCCCACCATGGCGATGCGGGCGATCCCGGCGGCGGGGTCGCCGCCGTACATCCTTCCGGCAGCAGAGAACAGCATCGGGACTATATTGGCAAGGCCGAGACCGGCGACGGCGAATCCCACGGCGGTCACGGCTGCCTCTGCCGGATCGCGCAACCCGATCATCAGCCCCAGAGTGGCGAGGCTTCCACTGGCGGTGAAAATCCTCCGCCGCCCGAAGCGGCGGATCAGCCGGTCGCCGGCAAGACGCGCGGCAGCGAAGCCCCCGGCGTAGAGCGTGAACCTCCTGGCCGCTTCAGCCGGTGCGTACCCTTCCCCGTTCAGAAACACGACCATCCAGTTCTCGACCGCCCCCTCCATGAGCATGGCGAGACCGGCAAGTGCGGCGACGGCGGGAATTCCCGCTTGCGGCTGCCGGTCGGATGCCGGTCGGGTGGCCTCCCCAATCAAGCGCGCGCCGCGCATCTCCCTTAGCGCCGGGCCGAGCAGAAGGCCGAGCAGCGCCGAAACGGCGGCCATCATCGTCAGGGGCGGAGCGGCGACAGCGGCCAGAACAATGCTGGACAGGCCCGCTCCGCCGAAAGTGCCCAGGGCGAAGAAGCCGTGCATCGAGGACATCAGCGGCGTTCCGGCCTCGCGCTCCAGCAGGGCGGCGCCCACGTTCATCGACACATCCAGAAGGCCGTATGCCGCCCCCAGTGTCAGGGCGATCGCCAATAGGGCGGGAAAGGACGCAGCCAGAAACGGCAAGGGCAGGAAGAACAAGAACAGCGCCCCGCCCGCCGCCGCCGCCGCGAGGCGATTGAACCGCGTGAGCCAGCGGCCGGCCCCGGACATGGATAATCCGGCCCCCAGGGCGACGGCCCCGAAAAAGATGCCCACGTCCCGCTCGGCCAATCCCATCCGCTGTGCGATTACGGGGACGAACGGCATCCATGCGCCGACCGCCCCGCCGCTGAGCAGAAAAAGGCAGGCGAGTGCCTGGCGAGCCGACGAAAGGGTCATACCGCCGGAGCCATCGCGCCGCCGCCGATCAGCCCCAGCCGCTTTCCGATAACGGCAAAGGCCTCGATGACGCGGTCCAGATGCTCGTCCTCATGGGTGGACATATAGCTGGTGCGGATCATCTCCCGTCCCTCGGGCACACCGGGTTTGACGAAGGGATTGACGAAAATCCCGGCGTCGAAAAGTTCCTTGGTGAAGAGAATGGTGGTGTATTCATCGCCAATGAGCACCGACACGATGCCGGTATCCGCATGACCGAAAACCCGGAACCCCAGGGTCTCCAGACCCTGGCGGACCCTGGCCGCGTTGGCGTGCAGCCTGGCGATGCGCTCCGGCTCGGCCTCGATGATGTCCAGGGCGGCCAGCGCGGCCGCCGCCGAGGCGGGCGTGGGGCTGGCGGAGAAGATCAGCGACGGCGCCATATGACGGATATAGTCGATGACCGCCCGCGGCGCCGCCACGAATCCTCCCAGCGAGGCCAGAGACTTGCTGAAGGTGCCCATGGTGACATCCACCTCGGCAGTCAGCCCGAAATGGGCGGCCGTGCCACGCCCCCCCGGCCCCAGGACGCCGACGGCATGGGCATCGTCGCACATCACCCGCGCATTGTGCCTGCGCGCCAGCCGGGTGATGCCGGTCAGGTCGGCGATGGTTCCGGTGGTGCTGAATACGCCGTCGGTGACGATCAGCTTCGGGGCCTCGTGGGGAATGCTTGCCAGGATTTCCTCAAGATTTCCCATGTCTCCAGGCCGATAGCGCAGGACGCGCGCGCCCAACCCGGTGGCCATGACGTTGGCGCTGGCGATGCTGGCATGGTTGTCCTTGTCCGAAATGACATATTCGCCCCGTTGCGCCAGGGTGGGAATGATGGCCTGGGCCGTCTGGTAGCCGGTCGAGATCACCAACGCATCCTCATACCCCAGGAATCTGGCCAGCCTGGCCTCCAGCTTGTTATGAAGATCGATGGTTCCGGTCATGTAGCGCGAACCGGAACAACTGGTGCCGTAGGTTCCGACGGCATCCATGGCCGCCCGGGTCACCCTCGGGTCGGTGGTCAGCCCCAGATAGTTGTTCGAACCGGCCATGATGATGCGTCGGCCGCCGATGGCGACCACCGGGCCGTCGCATCCCTCCACCGCCCTGAAATAGGGATACAGCCCGGCCGCCCGAGCCTCGCCCGCCCGGGTGAAACGCAGGCATTTTTCGAAGATGTCCATGTGTCCCTGTTTCTCAGCGATTGAAGTACATGCGCTGCATCTGCGTGCGGAAGTCCGGGCTTGCCTTGTTGGCGGCGTCGAAATGCTCCTTGTCGAGGACATAGACCGTCCCTCGTCCCTGCAGCGCACGGAGGCGCTGCGCCGCTCTCCCGTCAACAGCGCCCGTTCGCCGAAGGCCTTGCCCGCACCGAGCACGGCGACCTCCTGCTCGCCGCTCCCCGAATCCACATGGACGGAAACCGTTCCGCGGCCGACCAGGAAGAATTCCTCGCCGATATCGTTCTGACGGATCAGCACGTCGCCGGGGCGCGTGACCCGGGCTTCCATCTGGTCGGCGATACCACCCAGTTCCGACACGCTGAAATGCGAGAACAATTCGATGGATTTCAGGAACTCGCAGATAGCGATGGCCTGCTGGACCAGCACATTGCTGACGATGCGGCCATCCACCATGTTCACCACCCGATCGGCGGCATCCAGGATACGGTGGTCGTGGGTAACCATGATGATCGAGGTTCCCTCGGTCGCCGCCAGTTCCTTCATCAGGTTGACCACTTCCTGGCCCGATTTCTTGTCCAAGGCGGCGGTGGGTTCGTCGGCAAGGATGAGGCGCGGCCTGTTGACCAGCGCGCGGGCCACCGCCACCCGCTGACGCTGTCCGCCGGAGAGAGCGCGGGGCTTGTAGTCCACGCGGTGTCCCAGCCCCAACCGATCCAGCAGCGCCACGGCTCGCCTGCGGCCCTCGTCGTCAGGGATGCCCCGGATGCGGGTGGACATCAGGATGTTCTCTGTCGCGGTCAATGACTCGAACAGATTATGCATCTGGAAGATGAAGCCGATCTCGCGGCGCAGCTTGACCAACTGCGCCGAGGTCAAGCCCGTCACGGGAGTGCCCAGGACGTTCAACTGTCCTTCCTGAACCGCCCGCAGCGCGCCGATCAGGGTCAGCAGCGTCGTCTTTCCCGATCCCGACGGCCCGGTCATGATCACCATTTCGCCCGGATCGATGGTCAACGTGTTCTGGAACAGAACCTGCGACCGGGACTCGCCATCGCCAAAGTAATGGCTGACATCCCTGGCCTCGACGATGGGGGCGCCGTTCGCGGCGGAGCGGATTTCCTGCGTCATGGCGGCGGTCACGAGAAAAGATCCAGCGGATTGGCCTTGCTCAGCTTGCGCATGGACAGCAGGGAAGCCAGCGCCCCCATGCCCAGGACCGTTCCCAGCACGCCGGAGATGCTGCCGACGCTCAGCGCCAGCGGCAGGCCGGTAGCGTCGGCGGCCAGGGAATACAGCAGGTACGATGCCAGTACGGACGGGATGAAGGTGACGATGCTGACGGCGATGGAAATCTCGAACACGATCAGTCCGAAGAAGCGGACTTCGTACCCCATGGCCATCAGCACGGCATATTCCTTCAGATTGGCGTCGATGATGCTATGCAGGACCTGCGAGATGAAAACGATGCCGACCACGACGCCGACCACGAGCCCAAGGTTGAAGATGGCACCGATGGGAGTCCGCACGGCGTAGAACTCACGCTCGGCCGCCAGATATTCATCGCGGGTGAAGACCTTGGCGGTGCCCCCCAGGGCAGCGGCGACGGTATCCCTGGCGGCTGCGGGATCAACGCCAGGCTGAAGCGTCACCAGCCCCAGCGACACCCGATCCAGCGGCACGCCGATCAGGCGATAGAAGTTGATGTCGTTCATTATGGCCAAGCCGTCGACGAAGAAACTGGGGCCAAGCGAGAACAGCCCTTCGATCGTGATCACCGGCGACAGGGTGGCCGAGGCCATGGGAACGACGATTCTGGGCCGCGCGCCTTGTTCGACCGCGCGCGTCAGCGTCTCGTATTCATAACGCGACAGACGGTCAAGCAGCACGCTGTTGGGAAGTTTCAGCAGGTCCAGCTTTTCGTTGATCTCGGCGTTGCGAAATACCGGGCGCTTGGGGTCGAAGGCCAGGAACCAGGCGGACATCTTGGCATTGGTGCGCGGACTGGACAGTTCGCCGACATAACAGTACAGCGAGCGGACATCCGCCACGCCCGGCACCGACTGCGCCTGATAGAGCGCCGTACGAGGGAACCAGGGCGGCGTCGCCGAAAGGGATTCGTAGATGGTGCTGGTGATGAAGAGGTCGGCGTCCACCGCCTCCGGGATCGTCACCGCGCTGTCGTAAAGGGCGTTGCGGAATCCCAGTTGCATGAACATCAGGATGATGGCCACGCATACCCCCGCCAGCATTCCGAGCGAACCCCGAGCCCGGTGCGCCAACTGGCGGATCGCCATGAAGAAGGTTTCGGACAGCATCGCTCTCATTGCGCGGCCTGTATTTCGACCACGACCTCGCTGCCGACCAAGGGCGGAAGGGGGCCTTCCGGGGAAATCTCCACCTCGGCAATATGGGCATCCCGGCCGAGAACGATGTCGGACGTCGGCCGCTTCTGCTTGAACAGGGTGTTGGACGATCGCGAGACGCGTCCCGCGACCTGTTCGGCGATCAATGCGCTCCGCACCTTGGCGGCCTGTCCCGCGGCCACCCGCGGCATATCGGATTCATCGACCTCGGCGATGACGACCAGATGATCCAGATCCGCCATCTGCAGCAACCCGTCGTCGCCCAGCATCTCACCCGCCCGTGCGGCGATTGTCAGGATCGTGCCATCGATGGGCGCACGAATGACGGCACGGTCGCGCTCGGCCCGGGCATGGCCGACCGCAGCCTCCTGCGTCGCGACCCGGGCTTCGGCGACCTGGGCGTCGATCCCCCTTGTTTCGGACAGCGAGTTCAAGGTCGCCCTGGCCTCCTCCAGCGCATGGACCGCGCTCTCCAACTGGGCGCGGCGGCTTTCGAAAAGGGAATCGGAAACAACCCTGTTCTGGAACAACGTCGAGGCGCGCTGGAATTCGCCTTGCAGCCGCGACACCTCCGCCGCCCGCTGGCTGATGATCGCACGCTGGGATGCCAGGGCCGCCACCTTGGCGGGGGCACGGACCTGCCGGGCCTGAAGGCCGATCTCCTCCAGCCGGCGCTCTTCGAGTTCAAGCCGGGCATTGAGGACCGGAAGGGTATTGATCTCCGCCAGCACGTCCCCCGCCCGGATACGATCTCCTTCCTTGACGAGGACGGTCAGAAGAACGCCCCGCTCCCCCCCATGCACGATCCGGACGCGGTCCCGCGGCTCGATACGCCCTCGGGCGACGACGCTGCGGCCGGCCGGAGAAGAGCCGACGGGCTGAGTGTCCCTCGAATCAGTCAGGCCCGACAGCCACCACATCATGCCGCCAGCGGCAAGCAATGCGGCAGTGATGACCATGAAACCGCGCCCGGAAGGGCGAAGTACAATACGACCGAGAATCCGCATCCGCTAATCTCCCCGCCCCGGAATCCGAAACGACATACGGCACGGGCACGCCAACGATGAAGCACGGAAGAATCCCCGATACCTCTGGAAAGAGCCCGGTCAGATGGCAAAACAATTTCCGCAGAATACTGACACCACCATCACTCACCGCACCGCCTTTCCGATAATAAAAGCTAACACCCCCCATTACCATCGACAAAACATGACGAAATATTGCACCAAATCATGAAATTTACGGCCGATCATTGATTGCCCATATCACTTCATGAGCCGCCGCCGATATGACTTATCTGCGTATGAAGGAAAATGCCGGGGTTCCCACAATGGAAGGAGGCGCTCACATTTCGTCACAGTTCGTCGACAGCGCCACCGTCACCGGCGGCATGATCTTGAACCCGGCGACAGCTCAACTCAGCCGCGAATCTGTCCAAACAGACGGATCCACCTCAGTCGACAGCCGATGGAACGCGGGCCGTGCCACTTTGCCAATTGTGTGTGAACATGACATGCGTCAAGGCGTCGAGACCTTCACTCGTAAAGTCTGTGGCCCCTATTGGCGAGAGCCCCATAAACGGCAATGACTACTCTGCCTCCGACCCGTGTCCTCGACCGTCCCGTCATGGAGGATCTTCTCCGGACCGTGGCGGCAAAGGTAAGCGCGGCCCGTTCGGAGATCGCTGCCACCAAGGTCGGCCGTCTGGTCAGCCTGTCGCTGTCATTGTCCGCCGACCAGTTCGGGTCGGTGGTGGCGGATGGTGCCGAATGCCAATGGCTGTCGCCGGAGGGCTCGTTGCATGGCGGCGGCGAGGTGGTTCGCCTGGACGGCGATCTTGCCCGGGATTTCCGGGAGGTCGGCGGACGCTGGGTCTCGCGGGGCGATGGCCTCCACCGTCCCGTCGCTCTGTTTACATATCCTCCCCCGAACTCGCCCGACCGGCCGTCGCTCTGGGTGCCGAAGGCGGTCATCCGCCGGAGCGCCGGGGCTTTCTCGGTAATTCTTTCCTGGCGGCGGGACGACGCGGACATCGGCACTATCATGGGCGAATGGATGGAACTGCTGCGTTCCATGCTGATGCCGGTGGTGGAAACGGAGAGGGCGGGTACGATACTCGCCCTCTCCGCCCAGCCCGATTCCAGGCAATGGGAGAAGCGGGTCCGGGCCACCAGCCGCGCCATCGCCAACCGCCGATTCGACAAGGTCGTCCTTGCCCGCCGGTTCCAGATCACCCTGGCCGCGCCGCCGGCGGTCGCCGCCCTGGTCGGCCGGCTGGCGGCAGCCAATCCTCGATGCCACACCTTCACCCTGCCCCATCGGCAAGGCCGGGTGGTTGCGTCGACGCCGGAGGTTCTGGCGGCCAAGCGCGGACATCAGGTAGTCGCCCATGCCCTGGCAGGGACGGCCAGGCGGCATGAGGCCGAAGCTGAAAACCAGGCCGCCGTCGCCCGGTTGCTGTCTTCGGCCAAGGAGCGCCGCGAGCATGATCTGGTGGCAGCGGTCATCGCATCGCACATGCGGCTCCTGTGCGAGACGGTTCACCTGCCGCCGGAGCCGACGATCATGGCCCTGCCGTTCGTCCAGCATCTGTGGACCCCGATCATTGGCCGTTTGCGGGCCAATTACGGCTTGCTCGACATGGTCGAGCGGCTTCATCCCACCCCCGCCGTGCTGGGCACCCCGCGCGAGGCGGCCGCCCTCTGGCTGGATCGGATCGGTGAGCGGCGGGACGGCCTTTACAGCGGCGTCGCCGGCTGGATCGACAGCGGCGGTGACGGCGATGCCGTCGTGGTGCTGCGCTCGGCCTTCGTCGAAGATTGCCGGGCCATTCTGTGGGCCGGGGCGGGGATCATGGCCGATTCCCTGCCCGAGGCCGAATTCGCCGAGACCGAGTTGAAGATGGCGACCATGCTGGAGGCTCTGCGATCATGACGTGCGGCGATGCGGAAACGACCTTCCGGTGGGCCTGGGCTCTGCTGGACGGCCTGGTTGGTGCCGGTGTCCGCCGCGCGGTGATTTCGCCCGGCTCGCGTTCGACCCCCTTGACCCTGGCTGCGTTGCGCCATCCGGGGCTGACCACGCATATGGTGCTGGACGAGCGTTCGGCGGCGTTCTTCGCCCTGGGCCTGGTCAAGGCGGAAGCGGCGCCGGTGGCCGTGATCGCCACCTCTGGCTCGGCGGTGGCCAACTGGTTCCCCGCCGTGACCGAAGCCAATATGGGGCGCTGGCCGTTGATCCTGCTTTCGGCGGACCGTCCGCCGGAACTCCAGGATTGCGGCGCCAATCAGACCATGGATCAGATCGGCCTGTTCGGCAGCCATGTGCGGGCCTTTCATCACTTGCCCCCCGCCGAGACGGAAACCGGTTGGCTGGGGGGGCTGGCGGCCCGCGCCGTCGCCGCCGGCCAGGGGCCGCTGCCGGGACCAGTCCACCTCAATATTCCCCTGCGTGAGCCGTTGGTGCCGCCGGCTGCTCTTCCACCGGCCAGGACCATGTCCAGGTCGGTGACGCCCCTTGCCTCCCAGCTCCGTCCGACCGCCGATGCCGTCGCCGCCATCCAGTCCCTGCTGTCCTCCGGGCAAGGAGCCATCCTGTGCGGTAGCGACGACCTGGGGGTCGGCTTCCACGAGGCGGTCATGACGTTGGGGGAGTGCCGGCGGGTGCCGGTATTCGCCGACATCCTCTCGGGAGTCCGGGGGGGCGCGGCCAGCGGCGGGACGGTGCTGGCCCATCCCGATCAGGTGGCGCGGACGGCTCCGGCGGCTGACTGGGTGCTGCGTTTCGGCGGCGCTCCGATTTCGCGCGCCATGACCGACTGGCTGGGGCGCTGCGGCGGCAGGCCCCAGGTGGTGGTCTCGGCCCATCCCCGGCCGGCCGATCCGGTGGGCGTCGCCAGCCATGTGATCCACGCCGATCCCGCGACCCTGTGCCGGATGCTGGCGGAGCCGATGGCGACCGCTCCCGGCTGGCGGGAGACCTTCCTGGAACTGGATCGGCAGGCGGAATGGAAGGCCGCCGCTGCCTGCGCCGACGATATCGCCTTCGAAGGCACGCTGCTGCGCCGGCTGCTGTCCGGCTTGCCGCCCGAGACGGCGCTGTTTCTCGGCAATTCCCTGACGGTACGGGCAGCGGAATGGTTCGCCGGCCGCCTTCCCCACCGGCTGCGGCTGTTCGGCAATCGCGGCGTCAGCGGCATCGACGGCAACCTTTCCACCGCCTTCGGCCTTGCCGCCGGATGTGGAAGCGCCGTGGCGGTGGTGGGGGATCTCGCCCTGCAGCACGACCTCACCGCCCTAGCCCTGGGACGCGAGCACCGGCTGGTGGTGGTGGTACTGGACAATGGCGGCGGCGGCATCTTCGACCATCTGCCGCAGGCCGGGCTGCCGGAATACCGGCAGGCATGGCTGATGCCGCAAGGCTTGTCCATCCCTGCCGCCGCCCAGGCTTTCGGCCTGGATTACGTCAGGGCCGGGGAGATCGGCACGGCGCTGGGCGCCATCCGCGCCGCCTTGGACCATGCCGGATCCTCGGTCGTCCACCTACCTATAGACCGAACGGTCAGCCTTAACCGCTGCCGCGAGTTCCATTCCCTTTATGACCAAGGAGACCGCGTTCATGATCCAGTGGCAGCCCTTTCCCGGCGTTGAGTATTCCGACATCCTGGTCCACAAGGCCGAGGGCATCGGCCGCATCACCATCAACCGCCCCCATGTGCGCAATGCCTTCCGGCCCGAGACGCTGGACCAGATCATGGCGGCGCTGCAACTGGCCCGCCTGGACCACGAGGTGGGGGTGATCATCCTGACCGGCGCCGGCACCGAGGCATTCTGCTCCGGCGGGGATCAGAAGATTCGGGGCGAGGACGGCGGCTACAAGGATGAGGCCGGGGTCAATCATCTCAACGCCCTGGATCTTCAGCGCATGATCCGCACCCTGCCCAAGCCGGTGGTCGCCATGGTGGCCGGCTGGGCCATGGGGGGCGGCAATGTCCTGCATCTGGTCTGCGACCTCACCATCGCCGCCGACAATGCCCGGTTCGGCCAGACCGGCCCCAAGGTAGGCAGCTTCGACGCCGGTTTCGGCTCGGGCCTGATGGCGCGGACCATCGGGCTCAAGAAGGCCAAGGAGGTATGGTTCCTCTGCCGTCAATACGACGCCCGGCAGGCGCTGGACATGGGGCTGGTCAACGCCGTGGTTCCCCTGGACCGGCTGGAGGACGAGACCGTGCAGTGGTGCCGCGAGATGCTGCGGCATTCGCCGACGGCGCTGCGGGTGCTCAAATCCGGCTTCAATGCCGATACCGACGGCCTGTCCGGCATCCAGGAACTTGCCGGCAACGCCACCGCCCTGTTCTATATGACCGAGGAGGGGCAGGAAGGCCGCAACGCCTTCAACGACAAGCGGCAACCCGACTTCAGCCGCTTTCCGCCCCGACCGTGATCGCGGGGGTTCGCCTTCGGCCCTACGCCCTGCCGCTGGTGCGGCCATGGGTCGCCGCCTCGGCGGTCGTGACGATGCGGCGGGGAATCCTGGTCGGCGTGGAGGCGGCGGACGGGGGGATCGGCTGGGGCGACTGCGCCCCGCTGCCCAGCTCCGGCGATGCCGGCCATCGCCGGGTCTTCGCGGCGCTACAAGCCGCCGCCGCTGGGTTGCCGGGGCGGGCGGTGGCCGCCGACCCTGCGGGGGTGGCGACGCCGGAAGCGCGATGGGCGGTGGAAACCGCGCTGCTGGATTTGCGGGCGCGCCGCCGGGGGCTGCCCCTGGCCCGGCTGCTGAACGGAAAGGCCGCAACCGAAGTGGCGGTCAACGCGGCGCTGGGGCCGCTTGACGCCGGCTGTGCCGGGCGGGCGCGGCGGATGCTGGATCGGGGCTTCGACCTCGGCAAGATCAAGGTCGGCCTAGCCCCGGTCGATGACGAGCTTCGCGCGTTGCGGCTTTTGAATACCCGATTGGGCGGGGCCATGCGCCTGCGCCTGGATGCCAACCGTTCCTGGAATGAGGCCGATGCCCGGCGTTTTCTGGCCGGCCTATCCGATCTTCCCGTGGACGGGGTCGAGGAACCGCTGGCGGCGCCGTCACTGAACGCCCTGGCGCGCTTGCAGGACCGGGTGTCCTTCGCCGTGGCGATCGACGAATCGTTGGCGGAATTGGGAGGGGAGGCGGCCGTCGCCTCCGGTGCGGTCCGGCGACTGGTGGTCAAGCCGGCCCGTCTCGGCGGCATCGGGCGCAGCCTCGATCTTGCAGCCACGGCGGTGGCGGCGGAAGTGGAACTGGTGGTGACCTCGGTGGTGGACTCGGCCATAGGCGTCGTTGCCGCCGCCCATCTGGCCGCCGCCCTGCCGTTTGCCGCCGCCCACGGCCTCGCCACCTCCGCCTGGCTGGCCGAGGATGTCTGCCCGCCGCCGGCCCTGGCCAGAGGGAGGCTGAGATTGCCCGAGGGAGCGGGGTTAGGGCTGGCCCCGCTCGAATAGGCGGCGTAGCCCCGCGCGGTCGGTCTTGCCGTTGCCGAGAAGCGGCAAGGCATCGAGCTTGACCAAACGACGGGGACGCAGAGGCGACGCGACATTGGTCCGGCACCAGTCAAGAAGGTGCTGGACCGATGGCTCCCCGCAGAACGCCGCCGCGACCACCGCCCCCCATTCCGGATCGGGCACCCCCAGCACTGCGACGGAGTCAATTCCGGGACAGCCAGCCACGGCATCCTCGACCATCGCCGGCAGGATCTTCTTGCCGCCGCTGATGATCACATCGTCGCCGCGCCCCAGGATGGTGAGCCCGCCATCCTCGCCGATCCCGGCGAGGTCGCTGGTGACGAACCATCCATCCTCGATCCCGTCGCCGGGAGAGAGCATGGGGTTGGCGTAGCCCGCCATCATCATCGGGCCGCGAACCTTCAGTCGTCCATCCGGGGTCAAGGCGGCCTCGGCGCCGGGAAGTGGGCGGCCGACCTGACCGGGATGCCAGGAATGCGGCAGATCCGGCAGCGTCGCCACCTGGGACGCCATCTCGCTCATGCCGTAAGTCGGCTGGATCGGCCATCCCCGTTCGGCCGCCCGCGCCGCCAGATCCGAGGTCAGGGCGGCGCCGCCAACCAGAATATGGCGGAGGCTCGGTGGCGGAAGGGCGAACTGATAGTCGAGCAAACGGCTCAGCATCGCGGGAATCAGCGACAGATGGGTGACCGCCTCATGGGTCAGGCTGTGCCAAACCCGCTCGACATCGAAACCCTGGTGCAGGATCGGCTTGGCCCCCGATAAAGCGCAACGCGACAGAATGGAATAGCCGCCAATATGAAACAGGGGCAGGCAGGCAAGCCAGCGGTCGCCGGGCCCCAGGGGGGTGACGGCATGCGATGCCCGAGCCGCAGCCGCCAACGCCCCGGCGGACAGCATAACCGCCTTGGGCTTTCCCGAACTGCCGCTGGTCGCCACCAGCAGGGCGATGCTGTCGGGCCGGTATCGCGAGCCCGGCATGGATGCACCTTCCGGCCGGATGCAGGCCGTCACCGGAATCACTGGTCCGGCCGGCAGGTCGCGGTCGGCGACGACCACCGCGGCCCCGGCTTGGTCGCACAGCGAGCCGATCACCGTGTCGGGCAGGGCGGGATCAAGCGGGAAGAGCGGCGCCCCGAGGGCGGCTGCGGCCTGGATCAGTGTGTCCAGGGCTGCTGAAGAAGAGGTGACCGCCGCCACCGGTCGTCCCTCGGCCACTCCGGCCCTGGCCAGGATATCCAGAATGGGCGAAGTCCCGTCTTTGAAGCAACCCTGAGGAAACATAAGGAAGTCCAGATTGTTTGGAGGCCTGCCGAGGCAAATACGACATTTTTCATCGGAGGAACAAGGGGGCACCGGATGGGGGCCGTCCCTGTACTGGTCCGCATGAGCGGCAAAACGGATCAAAGGATACGATAACCCGGGATGCACGATCACCACTCAAAGGCCATGACCGCAACACACGCAATGGCTCGCCCGAGGTTGATCCCCCTTGCTACCACAGTGCTACCACGGGGTCGATCGGGGGATGGCGCCCAGAATCAAAAAGCCCGTAAGTCATTGGACTTACGGGCTAATTTGGTTGCGGGGGCAGGATTTTAACCTGCAACCTTCAGGTTATGAGCTGGGGCGCACTATTGCGTGTTTGTGAGAAAATCTGCGTTCTACTGTGTCACAAGTTGACTGGA
>CAJANN010000267.1 GCA_903941095.1 uncultured Rhodospirillaceae bacterium
CGCGGCTCAGTTGGGCCAGGACGATCAGCAGGCGGTCGCGCACACTCAGCGTCGCAACCTGCAGCATACGTTCCTGGGCATTGCCCAGATCCAGGGCAACGGCAGCCAACAGGTCGCGCTCAAGCTCGCGGTCGGCGGCCAGGACCGTGTCGAGGTCGCCGATGTCGATACGGCAGATCAGGCTGTCGGCCACGCACTGGGCGCTCAGGCGGTGACAGCCCGACCCCAGCCATGTGCGCAAGCCGAGAATCCCGCCACGGCTGGACAGACCGACCGCCAGCGGCTCGCCGCCGCCCAGGCCGGCCTTGCGCCGGATCACCGATCCGTCGAGAACCGCATAGACCGCCGAGACCGGCGTTCCTGCATGGAACAGCCAACTGCCCTTGCGCATCCAGCCGGTGGCCTGGATACCGGACGAAGAGGCCAGCCGCTCCGCCGCCGCCAGGAATTTTTCCAATGGAGCGGGCCGATCGCCCGATCTGTCGTCGCCGGTATGAGCAGCCATGTTCGAACCCCACTGCGCGTGCCACCCGATCCTGACACTTCCGTGCGCAGAAGAACATGATCTCGGTCAAATTTCTCCGGACGTGGAAAATATGGCGCGTCCGTGCGAAACTTCCGGGTGGTGCTTGCGGTCCGGGCGGAAGGTGCGGGATGGGGATTGGTTGGAGCGACGACCTGGCAATCGGCGTGGCTGCCGTCGATGGCGAGCACCGCAATCTGGTCGAACTGCTGGCCGCAGCCAATACGACATTCGAGGTGGCCGGCGACGTGCGGGCCGCGGTCCGTCTGCTCCGCCGTTTCCTGTCGGCCTTCGCCGCCCATTTCGCCGACGAGCAGCGTCTTCTGTCCGAGGCCGGGTCCGACGCGGTCGCCGCCCGCGACCGGGACTATCGCACGTCGCAGTTCGTCTTCGCCGCCCACCCGCTGGAGGCCGACGACGTCGAGGTCATCGGCCAGTTGCTCAACTGCGCCAACGCCTGGCTGATCGATCACATCGTCCGTCAGGACACCCCGCTGAAGGCGCTGCTGGCCGCGCCGCCGCGGCCCGGCCGGTTCCGTTTCAGCTTCGACATGATGAAGCTGCGCTGGCGCATCGCCCTGCTGGCCCTGGTCCCGCTGGGCGCCCTGGCGGCGCTGGTGATGACCTCGGCCTGGGAACTGGAGCGCAATGTCTCGGCCATGCGGCTGATGACCCGCATGAACCACCTGAACGTCCATGTCAGCGACCTGATCCACGCCCTGCAGCGCGAACGCGGTCTGGCCACCCTGGTGTTCTACGACCGCCGCCTGGGCAGGGATCAGCTGCGGCAGCAATACCGCGAGACCGACGGCGTGGTTGCGGAATTCCGCATGGTGGCCCGGGACATGCTGCGCGACCTGCCCGACGCCGAGGCATCCCGGCGGTTGGACAGCGCCCTCCACGGGCTGGATCTGATCCGCGAAGTCCGCGACGACGTCGACAGCGGCAGCTTCGATGCGGTCGAGAACATGGATTTCTACACCACCGCCATCGATGACCTGACGGCGATGATCCCCGAGGTGGTGCGTACATTCCTGCCTTCGGACTTCACCAAGCTGACCTTCGCCCTGGTGTTCCTGCAACAGGCCAAGGAGCGGGCCGGCCACGAACGGGCTGCCGGCGTCGCCATTCTGTCGGCGGCGGCACCGGGGCGGCCGACCTTGTCGGTGCGCGATCTGACCGCCGAGCAGCGGGCGCTGGGGGCCGGGTTCATGGCTCTGGCCCCCGGCGACCTCGCCAGGGCTTATCAGGCCGCCGAACGGGCCACCGACGGCCCGATGACCTGGATGCGCACCATGCTGGAAAGTGGCGAACTGACCCACCTGACGGCTCAGGAATGGTTCGACATCTCCAGCAGCCGAATCGATGCCCTTCGGGATGTCGAAAATCAGGTGGCCGCACGGCTGGAGGCCGAGGCGGAAATTCTGGACCGCCGCACCAACCAACGTTTCATGATGCTGGCCGGCGGAATGGCTATGCTGGTCTTGCTGTCGCTGCTGATGGTGCTGAGCCTGGGTTGGAGCATCCTGCCGCCGCTGGCCCGGCTGGCCGAGGCGGTCCGCCGCCTGGCCGATGGAGAACGGGCGGTGGCGATTCCCGGCCTGTCGGCACGCGATGAACTGGGCGGCGTGGCCCGATTCGTCCAGCAGCTCAAGGAGCGTCTGGTGCGCAGCGACCTGCTGGAAGCCCGCCGTCTGACCGCCAATGCCGAACGGCTCCGGGTCGTGGCCGACAACACCCCCGGCATCGTCTTTCGGGTCTTTCAATCGGAAACGGGGCGACTGGCGATGGTCTGCGCCAGCCGGAAGCTGAACGACATCGTCGGACTGTCGCCGGCCGATATCGTCGACACGCCCGTGCGCCGGCTGATCCGCCAGCTGGTCCGCCCCGAGGACCGCAGCAGCCTGTTGCGCATGCTGAGACGCTCGGAGCCGTCGTCGCTCAGCTTCGAATTCCAATTGCGCCAGGATCGGCCGGGACCGCCCCGCTGGCTGCGCGTGGTCGTGTCTCCCTCTCCGACCGAAGGGGGCTGGCTGTGGGACGGCGTCGCCCTTGACGTCAGCGGCCTGAAGGCGGCGGAGCGTGAACGCGTACGGATCGCCGAAGAGACGGCGCGCCTTGGCGCGATGGCGCAAAAGAAAACGTCCCCTGCCCCCGACCGCCCCGCCCCTTCCCCCCCCCCTTCCACCCCGTCTCCCAACGTCGTCCCGTTCAAGGGAAGATCATAGAAGCAGGATCACGGAACGGCGGACGGACAGACGCCGGGACACCCCCCGGTTCATTGAATTATTATAATTCTAATATTAATGTAAATACGCCAGAAAGAGTTACATTTTGTCGGTATGCCCGTTCGCCGGGAAGCGAGTAGCCTTTGCGGAAGCTGCTGGTTAACCGCGTTATGGACGGACTTTCGATGCTCAGCCGACCACCATGACGTTTCGCCCCCATCGGGTCTCGTCGCGACACAGGCTCCCCCGGGCCATGTCGTGATGGGAGCGGACGGGGCAGCGACGTTCTTCACCGCCATGCGGGCCGCCGCGGCCGATCGTCGCCTTCCGCCAAGGATGACGATCCGGGTGGTGGCCTGGGGAGGGGACAACCCCCCGTTCCCCCCCTTCCCTGGCATTCCTGCGGCAGGATCGTCGCTGCCCCGCTTCGTCCCCCCTTCCAATCGCGTTGCCCCCTTGATGCGACCGCCCCATGATCAGCACGCTGCACCGTTTCCTCGCCTCCCTTGGATTGAGACTGGGTCCGCCGCGGCCACCCGCGCCACCCCCGCCCCCACCGTGGGATTTCGCCACGGCCACGGACCTGCTGAGCCGCCTGCGCGGACACGCGCCGTCACCGCAGGGACCATGCCCGCCCGACCGGAAGCCGCCGCCACACCAGTGAAACGGGCGGCCCGGTCCGCCCTTGCCAGACGAATCCAGGAGATACCCGGCGGGTGACGATGGTTTGCAAGGCTCTCCGTTTACTGTTCTGCGTCTGTGCGGCCATTGTTGCGGCACGGCCGGCGGCCTTTGCCCTGGACCTTACGGCCTTGACCGGGCGGGCGGCGCTGAGCGGGCACATGGAGGTTCTGCGCGACGAGACCGCGCGGCTGGGCATCGAGCAGGTTCTGACGTCGCAGGAATTCCGCCCGTTGCCGGGCGATCTGGTCGCCGGCTACACGACGTCAGCCTTCTGGCTGCGCGTTCCCGTCCGCCGCCCGGCCGACGCCGGCCCCGACTGGTGGCTGGAGGTCGAGATGCCGTTTCTCGACCATGTCGATCTTTACCGGACCGATGGCAAGACGGTGGAAAGCCATCTGCAACTGGGCGACCGCCACCCCTTGGCCGAGCGGCCGATCCGCGACCGCAACCTGATCTTTCCCGTCTTCCTTGCCGACACGAAAGCACGCTGGCTGTACCTCCGGGTCCAGTCCACCAGCACCACCACCGTTCTGGCCACCCTGTGGACGCCGGACGCCTTCGTGGCGGCAGCCTCGACCGCCTCGGCTCTGCTGGGGATGCTGCACGGCGTAACCATCGTCATCGTGCTGTCGGCCCTGATCCAGTTCCTGGTCACCCGCCAGCGGGTGTACGGGGCGCTGGCGCTGTTCGGGACGTGCTTCGAGGCTGCGGCATGCGGAAACAACGGCTATACGTCGCTGTTTTTTCCGACCCTGCCGCTGGTGGCCGACTCCCTGATGGGCATTTCCTCGTGCCTGATGCTGGCCAGCGGCGCGCTGCTGTCGTCCGAGCTGATGGGGATCAAAAGCCGGCATCCCCGGATCCACCGCTCGTACCGGCTTGTCGCCGTGCTGGGGCTGGCGGGGGCGGGGACGCCCCTGTTCGACGCCTACCGTCCGGTGGGCGGGGCGATCAACGCCGCGGCGCTTTACGTCTGTGCCATGCAGATCCTGATCGGCATCGGCGGCGTGATCCGCCGCGACCGGGAAAGCATGTTGGTGCTGGCGGCGTTCGGCGGGGTATTGCTGTCCTACATCCTGTTCGCCTTCCGCAATCTCGGCATCGATCTGGTGTCGGCGCAGCTCCACTACGGGCCGCAAGTCGGCGCGGCGTTCCTGATGATCATGGTCAGCGTCGCCGTGGCGCAGCGCGCCGCCGTCGCCGAACGGGCCCAGCATGCGGCGCAGCAGGCCCTGCTGACGGAAACGCGCCGCCACCACGGTGAACTGGAGCAACGCGTTCTGGACCGGACCGAGGAATTGCGGGCGCAGATCAATGAACGCCGCATGGCCGAGGAGCGGCTGCGAAACAGCGAGAACCGGCTGCGCGCCATGCTGGACGCGGCGCCGTTCCCGATGGTGGTGACCGCGATTTCCGATGGACGGATACTGTTCGTCAACAATCCCGGCCGCTCCCTGCTGGGCCTGTCCCCCGACGACGACCTCACCGGCCGTTCCATCGTCGGCTTCTACGGCAACCCCGGCCAGCGGAAGGATATTCTGGCCCGAATCGAAGCGACCGGGGCCGTTGCCGGCGAGGAAATGCTGATCCGGCGCTCGGACGGTCAGGGGCGCTGGCTGCTGATGTCGGCGGTCCGTTTTCATTACAGCGGCGACGACGCGATCATGTCGTGCGCCAGCGACATCACCGCCCGCAAAGAGTTGGAAGGGACGCTGCTGGCCGCCCAGGAACGGCTGGAAAGCGGGATGGCGGTGCAGCAGCAGGCAATGCGCGAACAGCGCAACTTCGTCGCGATGGTCAGCCATGAATTCCGCACCCCGCTGGCGGTGATCGGCGCCGCCTCGGAGTTTCTGGAAATCACGCCGGCCGGCCGCGCCCCCGTCGCCAAGACCGAGATCACCAAGATCCGGCGGGCCGTTCTGCGCCTTTCTGGCCTGATGGAGAACTGTCTGGCGGAAGAATGGCTGGACACCACCCTGGACGGAGGAAACGCCGTCCCCGTCAACCTTAACGCCCTGCTGGCCGAACTTCGCGACGAACACGGCGGGCTGGCCGCTTCGCGCCTGTCCCTCTCGCTTCCGGAGCGCCGGCTCATGGTGTCGGGCAGCCCCCAGCTGCTGCGGGTCCTGTTTTCGAACCTGATCGAGAACGCCGTCAAATATTCCGCCCCCGACGGCGATGTCAGGATCACCCTGGCCCGATCCGCCGATTGGGCCGAAGCGACCATCGCCGACAACGGCCCCGGCATTCCCCGGGCCGAGTCCGACCTGATCTTCGACAAATATTACCGATCCCCCACCGCCCACAACCGAAGCGGAACCGGCCTGGGCCTGCATCTCGTCAGACGCATCGCGGAACTGCACCACGCTCAGGTGGCATTGCTGCCATCCGACGGCCCCGGCGCCGAATTCCGCGTCCGCCTGTCCCTGATCAACGATCCGTCCCCCACTCGCCCGAGGACCTGATGTCTCTTCCCTCTGTCCTGATTGTCGAGGATGAGCCCGACCTGCGCGGCACCATGTGCGCGTTCCTGGCCGCTTCCGGCTTCGATGTCCGCGGGGTCGACGACGGCTGGCAGCTCGACCGCGCCCTTGCCGAACGCCCGGCCAACATTCTGGTGCTCGACGTCAACCTGCCCGGTGAAGACGGCTTTTCCATCGCCTCGCGCATGCGCCGCTATCGCAAGGTCGGCATCATCATGCTGACGGCCCGCGGGCAGTCCGAGGACCGCATCACCGGCCTGGAGGTCGGAGCGGACAACTACCTGACCAAGCCCGTCGTCCTGCGCGAGCTGGTTGCGGCGATCACCGGCCTGTGGCGCAGGCTGGAGCCCGGCCCGCCGCCGCCGACGCTGCCGTTGCCTGCGTGGTCCTTCGATCCCGACAACTGGCAGCTGGTTGCGGCCAACGGCACGGCGGTGACACTGACCACCGCCGAATTCTGCATGGTCAGCCTGCTGACCGCCACCGCGGGAACCGCCGTGTCAGCAAAGGACCTGCTGCAGGCGTTGGGAAAAGATCCGGGCAAGAACAACCGCAGAAGTCTGGATTCCGTCCTGAACCGCCTGCGCCGGAAAGTCGAGAAAGAAACCGGAGAGGAACTCCCCATCAAGGCGATCCGCCATGTCGGCTATATTTTTGCATCGAGGGTTCGCAATGTATAACCGCCTCGCAACCAGATCCGATCCCGTCCTGGTGACGGCCCGCGCCCCGAGGATTCGTCCGTCGCACGCGAAAATGAAAAGGATCAAGCAGCGTCGCATCGCCATCGGCCTCAAGCTTATCGCCATCATCGTCCTGGCGGGCGGCATCCGGTCGCTATTCTGGTGAATTTGCGGCCGGCGCGACGGGCGGCGGTTTTCCGGTTTAAAATCGTTTCAAGTCCCGTTTGGGATTATTCCCATATGCGTATCAAGGGCAGGATGCACATAACGGTCGCTGAAATTTACGAACTGACCGCCGAACACCTCCTCCCCCGCCAACCGTTCCCATCCCCAGATCCCCAATGGTTGGCGGGGCACCCTTTCCGAACATTGAGACGGAGCCCGGTCGCCTTGCAGGCGGCTGCGCCGGCTTTCGTCCGCCCCGAAGGGAAAAGCGGCGCCCCCCGGTGCGGCGGCCCGGGGCCACGCCGTCCCGGGCGGAAACGAAACATCAAAGGGGCCGCGCCCCATATCCCAGGAAATTGCCCGGAGGGCTGCTTCTCAGAAACATCGAGTTGGGATATGCTCGACAAGAGCACAGGAAAGCATGGTATTCGCATAAAAAGCGCAGGTTGAATAATACAATCAGATAAATACAAAAATGGGAGGTACCGATGGCCAGCAACAATCAGATCAAGATACGGTCCAAAGTCCTGTTGCTGGTGGGATGCGTCATTGTTTCACTGGTGGCCCTGTTTGCGGCCTGGGGATTATACGGCCAGGCGCAATCCGATATTCAGCACGCCCACGAAAACCGCTACCGTTCGTATCTTCTGGCGGACGAATTGCGGCAAAGCTCGGATGACCTGACCCGGTTGGGCCGCACATATGTGCTGACGGGCGATTCCTCCTACGAGGACCAGTATCTGGCGATACTCGACATCCGCAACGGCAAGAAGCCGCGCCCGCAGGAATACAACCGCATCTATTGGGACTTCGTCGCCGCGGACGGCCGGAAGCCACGCCCCGACGGCGAGACCGCATCCCTGCAGGATCTGATGCAATCCTCGGGATTCACCCCCGACGAATTCGACAAACTGAAGCAGGCCCAGGCCAACTCGGACGGCCTTGTCAAACTGGAAGTCGAGGCGATGAATGCCGTAAAGGGCATCTTCAAGGACGGATCCGGAAACTATACCAGCAAGCGCGAGCCCGACCGGGCCTTGGCCGCCGAGCTGGTGCATTCCCGGCAATACCACATCTATAAGGCCGAGATCATGAAGCCGATGGATGATTTCTTCGTATTGCTGGACCGCCGCACCGCAGCCACCGTCGCCGCGTCGGAACGTGCCGCCGCGACGTACCAGCTGGTCATGCTGGCTTCGATTCTGGTTGTCGCCGCCAGCTCGTTGTGGACCCTGGCCTATCTGCGCCTTGGCATCGTCAAGCCGATCCTGCAGTTGAAGGATACGATGCAGGCTTTGACCAACAACCAGAAGACGGAGCGGATTCCCTTCGTCGACCGCGGCGACGAGATCGGCGACATGGCCAAGACCGTTCAGGTCTTCCGCGACAACATTGTCCGCACCGAGCAACTGGAAGCGGAAAACAAGGCGCGGACGGATGAAAGCCTGCGCCGCGCGGAACGCCGGGAAATCCTGATCTCCGATTTCGACGGCACGGTTGTCGCCCTGCTGTCGGCGACGCAGGATCTGGTCGCCAAGGTCGAGACGACCGCGGACACCTTGAATGCCGCGTCCGAAGCCGTCCGGTCGGAAACCGTCCAGGTCGCCGCGGCGGCGACCCAATCGGCACATAACGTCCAGACCGTGGCGTCGGCCGCCGAAGAGCTGGAAACCTCTGAACAGGAAATTTCCCGCCGCATCGTCGAGACCACCCAGGTGGTCACCAACGCGGTGACGATTATTCAGAACACCAACCAGTGCATCAACGGCCTGGCCATCTCCGCCCAACGCATCGGCGACGTCGTCAAGCTGATCAGCAACATCGCCAGCCAGACCAACCTGCTGGCGCTGAACGCCACCATCGAGGCGGCCCGCGCCGGCGACGCCGGCAAGGGCTTCGCCGTCGTCGCCAACGAGGTCAAAAGCCTGGCCAACCAGACATCGAAGGCGACGGACGAGATCGCCGGGCAAATCGGAGAGGTGCAGAACGGCACCCGGATGGCTGTCGATTCGATCGCCAAGGCCGCACTGGCCATTGAAGACGTCAATACCTATGCGTCGTCCATCGCCGCCGCCGTCGAGGAACAGACGGCAGCCACCCGCGAAATCGTCCGCAACGTGTCAGAAGCCGCGAACAGCGATTCCATGATCGAACGCAGCATCGCCGAGGTCAGCCTGCAAGCCGTCAAGGTCAAGGAAATCGCCACGGACATGGCCGATGTCGCCCACATCATGGCCGGCAAGAACAGCGCCCTGCGAAGCGAAATAACCGTTTTCCTCGACAGCGCGAAGGCCGTCTGACGCAAAGTCCCGCGACAGGGAAGCCTGACAGGGAAAAGGCGGGTCGTCGCCCGGCGATCCGCAAGGCCGGGGCTCAGTTCGCCGACAATGCCTGCCGGAACATGCAGAAGGTGGCGTTGGCCCCGGCCGCCGCCCGTTCCATTGCCCCGGGGCCGTTCAGACGGGCGTCGAGCTCGGCCCGGAAACGGCTCCAGTTCTCGCCCACCCGGTCGCCGTGCGGCATGAAGACCGCCAGCGCGTCGGGGGCGAAGCGCCCCGACAATTGCCGATAAATCATCTGCCCGCCCAGGGTCGAGCCTTCGACGACGTAAAGAGCCCCCAGACAGGCCATGTCGTCGGCCAGGGGCGGCGGCGGCATCCCGACCGTGGAAATTTCCGCCCCCAGGCTCGTCAGCGCCCGCACCAGCAACGGCAGACGTGGCCGATAGCCCAGGGACCGGGCCGGATCGGACGGAATCACCAGCATTTCCAGCGGCCGGTAGACCGTGACCATGCAATTGAGCAGGCA
>CAJANN010000268.1 GCA_903941095.1 uncultured Rhodospirillaceae bacterium
ATACTTTTTGGTATAGTACAAAGGCATATTCCGCCCCCTGGCCGTTGGTCCACCGTGTCACTGCAAGCCAACCACACCGCTCTCGAAAAGCTGCTGGCCGAGCAGTCCGACAAGTTACGTGAGCGGGAGCATGACCTGCGCAGCATCCTCGACAACATGTCGGCGATGATCGGCTATTGGGACCGCGATCTGCGCAACCGTTTCGGCAACCACGCCTATCACGACTGGTTCGGCATCGACCCGGCGCGGATGCCCGGCATGCATATCCGCGACGTCATCGGCGAGGAGCGCTTCCAGCTTAATTTCCCCTATATGCAGAAGGCGTTGCTGGGCGAACGTCAGCAGTTCGAGCGCCCCATCCCGACGCCGGACGGCAGTTCGATCCGCTACTCGCTGGCCGAGTACATTCCCGACATCCGGGACGGCGAGGTTCAGGGCTTCTTCGTGCTGGTCTCCGACGTCACTAGGCTGAAGGAGACCGAAACCGCGTTGCGCGACAGCGAGATGCGCTTCCGCAAGCTGTTCGAGGATTCGGCGGCGCCCCTGTTGCTGCTGGAGGGCGATACCTTCACCGACGGCAACGCCGCCGCCGCCGCCTTGTTGCGGCTCTCCGACCGGGCGGCGGTGAAGGGGATGACCTTCGACGAGATATCACCGGCGCTGCAGCCCGATGGCGAGCCCTCCGCCGGACGCGTTTCGGAGATGGTGGCCGCCGCCCATGCGAGCGGCAGCAGCCTGTTCGAATGGGAATGCGTCCGCGCCGACGGCAATTTGTTCATCGCCGAAGTGCTGCTGACCTCCATTCAAGCCGATCGCCGCCTGGTGCATGTGGAACTTCGCGACATCACTGCCCGCAAAGCCATGGAAGGCGAATTGCGCCGGTCCAACGCCGAATTGGAGACCTTCGCCTACGCCGCCTCCCACGACATGCGCCAGCCGTTGCGCATGATCAGCAGCTATCTCGGCCTGCTGGACCGGCGACTCGGCTCTTTACTCGACGACGAAGGGCGCAGCTACTTCAAATTCGCCATCGACGGTGCCCGGCGGCTCGACCGCATGATCGCCGGGCTGCTGGATTACGCCCGGATCGGCCGTTCGAGCCGGGAGAAGGAGGCGGTGTCGCTGTCTCAAGCGCTGGACAGGGTCATCGAGACGCTGGAACAGGCCATCGAGGACGCGGGCGCCGAAGTGGTCGTCCCGCCAGATTTGCCCAGCCTGCCCGGCTTTGCCAGCGAGATCGAGCGTTTGTTCCAGAACTTGATCGGCAACGCCATCAAGTTCCGCATTCCGGGCCGCGCCCCCCGGGTCGAGGTGGAATGCCGGGAAATGGCCCGCGAATGGGTCATCGCGGTGACCGACAACGGCATCGGCATCCCCAAGGACCGCCAAAACCTCCTGTTCACCGTCTTCCAGCGCCTGGTGAGCGACACCGACTACGAAGGCACCGGCATCGGCCTGGCCAGCTGCCGCAAGATCGCCGAACGGCACGGCGGCCGCATCTGGATCGAATCGGATGAGGGCAAGGGCTGCACCTTCCTGGTGGCCCTTCCCAAAGGTTAATATTTGACGTTTGCCCTTCGCCGGGCGCGGGCATCCGCTTTTCTCCCGCTCAATGTCCCCGTGGTCGGATGTTCCGCACCTCGACGCCGAGTATATCGGCCAGCGGCTCCCAGGCAGCCTCGGCGGTCAGCGCCGGCAGTCCCAATGTCATCGCGGTCGCCAGGCAACAGCGGTCGCCAAGTGACAAGCCAGCCGATCGGGTGCTCGGGCGCAGTTGGCCAGCTTTTGCCGCGATATCCACATCCAGCGGCACAACCTCCACACCGAACGATAGGGAGATGGCCTTGGCCCGATCCTGGGGAACACCGCGCTCGGACAGCTTGCCGATAACCTCGGCCAGATTGACCGCAGAGATTACGGACTCGACCACCGCGTCAGCGACAATCTCCTGCCCTGGTTCTCGATGAATCAAAGCCAGCAAGGCCGAGGCATCGAGGACGAGCTTACTCATCGGCTGCTTCCTGCCGACGCTCAACTGACAATTCGTCCACGAGATCAACGTCATCGGAGATGTACCCCCTGACCTCGTCCTGGACGCGGGCGATGACGTTACGCAGGGGCTCGAGATGAATTGTTCCTCCCTTATCCACTGTCATGACAAAGCCACCACCCTTTTCCATTCCGAGCTCGGCGCGAACTTGTGAGGGCACAACGATACGGCCATTCGCGGCCATCGTGATGTGAATTTCACTCATGGCAAAACGCCTCATGCTGACATCAGCATAAATGTGGCATGTTGAGCTTTAGGATTCAATGAGCCGCAATGACAGTGTTTGTCAGGTTACCTCGCGATGCACCGCCCAGCCGGCCGGGGCCTGGCAGGTGGGCATCATTTCGATCCGGCTGATATTGACATGGGCCGGCAGCGACGCCGCCCAGAACACCGATTCCGCCACGTCTTCCGAGGTCAGGGGCTGGGTTCCCTGATAGACATTGGCCGCCTTTTCCTCGTCGCCATGGAACCGCACCAGCGAGAACTCGCTGCCGCCGCACAGGCCGGGCTCGATGTTGGTGACCCGCACCTTGGTCTTCACCAGATCGGTCAGCAGGTTGGCGGAGAACTGCGCCACCGCCGCCTTGGTGGCGCCGTAGATGTTGCCGCCGGGATAGGGCAGGGTGCCGGCGGTGGAACCGATATTCACCACATGGCCTCGGTTCCGCTCCACCATGCCCGGCAGCACGGCGCGGGTGACGTACATCAGGCCCTTGAGGTTGGTGTCGACCATCTGCTCCCAGTCGTCGAGGCTGGCGGCGTGGGCCGGCTCCAGCCCCAAGGCGAGGCCGGCGTTGTTGACCAGCAGGTCGATGTCGCGGAAGCGGGCGGGCAGGGTGGCGACGGCAGCCTCCACGGCGCGGCGGTCCCGCACGTCGAGCACCACCGAGTGGCAGCAGCCAGGCCCCAACTCCGCCGCCAGAGCTTCCAGGCGGTCACGGCGGCGGCCGCAGGCCACCACACCGGCGCCGGCCGCCGCGAAGCGTTGGGCGATGGCGGCGCCGAAGCCGGAGCCGGCTCCGGTCACCAGGCCGACACGGTCTTTCCAACTCTCGTTCATAGCTTCGCGCTCTTCGGTTCCTTCAGGGGACGTGCGGGGTCGGGGTCGCGCACGAACAGGAAGCGCGGCATCGGCGAAAAGGCGTTTTCG
>CAJANN010000269.1 GCA_903941095.1 uncultured Rhodospirillaceae bacterium
GGCGGCGCCGGCGACTTCATCGACCAGTGGGAAGACATCTCGCGCCTGCGCATCATCGATCTAGACGGCTTGCTGCAGCAGCGCCCCGACCTGATCGGCGAGGACGGCCCGGCCATGCCCGACCTGGATTTCGGCGGCGACGAGGAGGAAGGGCAGGGGCGGGTGATCCGGTCGATGCTGTTTTGCGACATCGCCGGCTATTCCAAGCTGAAGGAAGAGCATATCCCCGCCTTCCTGGAGTTCCTGACCCGTCTGAAGGACGGAATCTCCCGGTCGGGGATGGAGCCCAAATCGATCAACACCTGGGGCGACGCCATATTCGCGGTGATGGACAAGGCGACGCCGATGGCCGAGTACGCCATGACCATGCAGGAAGTGGTGACCCGGCTGGGCGCCGAGATGATCGACAAGCTGCCCAACCCCTTGAACCTGCGCATTTCCCTGCATGCCGGTCCGGTGTTCGAAGCTGTCGATCCCATTCGCGGCAATCCCAATTTCTACGGCAGCCACATCAACCGGGCCGCCCGGCTGGAGCCGGTGACGGTGGTCGGCCACGTCTATGCCACCCAGCAATTCGTCGCGGTGCTGACGGCGGAACAGTCGGCCCTGCGCTCGGAAGCGGTCAGCAACGGCGGCGACTTCGTCGAGAAGTTCGTCGCCGAATATGTCGGCGTGCTCAGTCTGGCCAAGGATTTCGGCAAGCAGACCGTCTACCACCTGCGCAGGAAGGCGCGCGAGGACGGGGGGGGCGAAATGGCGCCCGAGGCGGATTGCGCTTCCGCCGGGCACGCCGCGATCATCGAGCAGCCGGCGGCCTCGGTGGGGTCGGTCCTGGCGACCGTCGAACGGATGATCGGAGCCCGGCCGGGCGGTCCCCACACCGCCCAGGGCGAGGCCGCGGCCTTGCTGATGAACGACGAATCCGCCTATTGGCCCGGGGGCTGAGGGGCGCACTGCCCGCCGGGCAGGGTCAGGAAGAAGGTGCTGCCTTCCCCTTCGCGGGATTCGACCCAGATCCGCCCGCCGTGATGTTCAACGATTCGGCGGGCAGAAGCTCCACTGGCCTCGCCGATCGGCACCCGCAGGAAACGTTCGACCCCGCCGGCCGAGGCGCCGATTCCGACGATGAACGGGGGGCGGGCGGCAGACTGATCCGGCCCATCGGCAGCCTTGGAACGTGTCGTCCCGCGCCTTCGGGGCACAGGGCTTTTTGCCGAACTCGCCACGCCTCGATCCCCCACAGAATCTAAGTCTTTATCACTATGCCATGAGTATATTGTGGATGAAGCTCAGGGCGAGATCAACTCCCGCAGGCTGTTCAACTGATCGGCATGATCGAGATAGGGGGCGTGGCCGCAGCCCGGCACGGTGGTCAGGCGTGCCTTCGGCCCGCGCAGCGTCATGGCCCGGGCGACGTCTTCGGGCAGCAGGTCCGACGCCTCCCCCCGCAGCACCAGGGTCGGGCAGCGGATGGAATCATAGGCCTCCCACATGTCCAGGGGGGTGTACTGCTCGGCGAAGACCCGCATCACCGCCGGGTCGTAGTGCGACGAGATCTTGCCGTTGTCGCGGCGGCGCATCGAGGTTTCCGCCATCTTGCGCCATTCGCGGTCGGTCAGGCGCCCGAAGGGGGCGTAGACGAAGCGCAGGAAGGTCTCGAACTCGGACAGGGTGGAAAATTCCGCGACCACGGTGGCGTAGGCCTTGATCCGCTCGATGGCGGTTTCGTTCAGCTGCGGGCCGGCATCGTTGATCGCCAGACGGTCGATGCGCGGGCTTCCCGCCTCGCTGCCGGCCAGGGCCATGCCGATCAGGCCGCCCATCGAGGTGCCGACCCAACCGCAGCAATCGATGTCCAGGGCATCCAGCAGGGCCAGGGCCTGCCGGCAATAGGCGCCGATGGTGTAGTCGTTGTCGGGATCGCCGGACCAGGACGACAGGCCGCGGCCGATGGTGTCGGGGCAGATCACCCGGTGGGTCGGGGCGAAATGGGCGGCGGCGATGTCGAAGTCGCGGCAATTGCGCGCCAGCCCGTGCCACATCACCAGCGCCGGGGCTGCCGGATCGCCCCATTCCAGGACGTGGATGTCGTGGCCGAGGATCGGCAGGTACAGGGAACGGCAGTCGGACATGGCAAGGCCTTTTCGGATCGGAACGGCGCGAGTATATCTGGAGCCTGGATTTTGTCCCGCCTTTCGGAAAGACCCCCATGCTGACACTCGCCGATGCCGCGCTGCTGCGCCGCCATGCCCATGTGAACGGACAATGGATCGATGCCGATTCGGGGGCGACCCTGGCGGTGACCAATCCCGCCGACGGTTCTCTCATCGCCCATGTGGCGTCGCTGGGCGCGGCGGAAACCCGGCGCGCCGTCCAGGCCGCCCAGGCCGCCCTGCCGGGCTGGCGGGCCAGGACCGCCAAGGACCGCGCCGCCATCCTGCGCCGCTGGTTCGATCTGATCATCGCCCATACCGACGACCTGGCCCGGCTGATGACCGCCGAACAGGGCAAGCCGCTGGCCGAATCCCGCGGCGAGGTCGCCTATGGCGCCGCCTTCGTCGAATGGTACGCGGAAGAGGCCAAGCGGATCTATGGCGACGTCATCCCGGAAACCGCTCCCGGCCGGCGCATCGTCGTGACCAAGGACCCGATCGGGGTGGTTGCCGCCATCACCCCGTGGAATTTCCCCAACGCCATGATCACCCGCAAATGCGCCCCGGCCCTGGCCGCCGGCTGCACGGTGGTGGTCAAGCCGGCCGAAGACACTCCGCTGTCGGCTTTGGCCCTGGCCGAACTGGCGGTGCGGGCCGGAATTCCGGCCGGCGTGTTCAACGTCGTCCCGACCGCCGATTACGTCGCCGTCGGCGGCGAGCTGACCGCCAATCCCATCGTGCGCAAGCTGTCATTCACCGGCTCGACCGAGGTGGGCAAGCTGCTGATGAAGCAGTGCGCCGACACCATGAAGAAAGTCAGCTTCGAACTGGGCGGCAACGCCCCCTTCATCGTCTTCGACGACGCCGATCTTGATGCAGCCGTGGCCGGGGCGATGGCCTCGAAGTATCGCAATACCGGCCAGACCTGCGTCTGCGCCAACCGTATCCTGGTCCAGGACGGCGTGTACCAGGCCTTCGCCGCCAAGCTGGCCGAGGCGGCGGGAAAGATGGTGGTCGGGCCGGGCCTGGCCGGGGAAACCCAGCAAGGCCCGCTGATCAATGCCCAGGCGGTGGACAAAGTCGAACGCCATATCGCCGACGCCGTCGCCAAGGGGGCGCAGGTGATGCTGGGCGGCAGCCGCCACCCCCTGGGCGGCACATTCTTCCAGCCGACCATCCTGACCGGCGTCACCTCGGACATGCTGGTCGCCCGGGAAGAGACCTTCGGCCCCGTGGCGCCGCTGTTCCGCTTCTCGACCGAGGCCGAGGCGGTGCGCATGGCCAACGATACCGAATTCGGTCTGGCCGCCTATTTCTATTCCCGCGACATCGGCCGCTGCTGGCGGGTTTCCCAGGCGCTGGAATACGGCATCGTCGGCATCAACGAAGGCATCATCTCGACCGAGGTGGCGCCCTTCGGCGGCGTCAAGGAATCCGGCATCGGCCGCGAGGGCTCGAAGTACGGCATCGAAGAGTTCCTGGAGGTCAAATATCTGTGCATGGGCGGCCTGAGCTGAACCGCCGGGGCCGGAAACCGGCCTTGTCCGGGCCTGTTCTGCGGACTTGCATAAATCGGCATTCCGGTACTAAAATGCGATCCATACTTCAGAGCCGACCGATGCCGCGCGTATCAGAAGTCGGCCGCACGCGAGGAGAGGATCCGTCATGAAAAGCACCCTGGCCGCCGGCCTGTCCCATACCCGTCGCTGGACCATCGACGCCGACCGCACCATCAGCTTCATGGGCGAGGAGGGGCGGGTCTACGCCACGCCGGAACTGGTGCGCGACATCGAGGTGACCTGCCGCGAATTTCTGCTGGAGCATCTCGATGCCGGCGAGGATTCGGTGGGAACCCGCGTCGAGATCGACCATACCGCACCGACCCTGGTCGGAATGTGGGTGGACATCACCGTGACCATCGCCGAATTGAAGGGCCGCGCCGTCACCTTCGAAATCGAGGCCCGCGACAATCTGGATCCGATCTGCCGGGGCCGTCATCACCGCTTCATCGTCGATGTCGAGCAGACCAAGGGCCGGCTGAAGGCCAAGGCCGACAAGCTGCGCGCCGCCGGCTAGGCGTTTTTTCCGTTCAGCTTCCGGAACGGGTGGAGCCGGCCTTCACCCGAATCTATACTGCGCCCGCTGCGATGAGGGAATGAGCCATGACGGCCAAGGTCGATTGCTCCACCATGTTTGCCCCCGATATCGAACGTCTGGACCGCGATTCCTTGCGGCTGCTGCAGTTCGGGCGATTGCGCAAAACCCTGGAGCGCGCCTATGCCAGCGTCCCGCATTACCGCCGTGCCTTCGACGAAATGGGCGTTGCTCCCGGCGACCTGAAGTCCCTGGCCGACATCCGCCGCTTTCCGTTCACCGTCAAGACCGACCTGCGCGACAACTATCCCTTCGGGCTGTTCGCCGTCCCGCGCGAGCAGCTGGTGCGCCTGCACGCCAGTTCCGGCACCACCGGCAAGCCCACCGTGGTCGGCTATACCGCCAACGACATCGCCACATGGTCCGATCTGATGGCCCGGTCGCTGGCTGCCGCCGGGGTCCGGCCGGGGGACATGGTCCACAACGCCTATGGCTACGGGCTGTTCACCGGCGGCCTGGGGTTTCATTACGGTGTCGAGCGTCTGGGCGCCACCGTCACCCCGATGTCCGGCGGTCAGACCGAGCGGCAGATCGCGCTGATCCAGGATTTCGGCGCCACCGTCCTGGCCGCCACTCCGTCCTATGCTCTCAATCTGGTCGAGATGGCCGAACAGATGGGCATCGACCTGGCGGCCGGCCCGCTGCGCGTCGGCGTCTTCGGCGCCGAGCCGTGGAGCGAGACCATGCGCGCCGAACTGGACCGGCGCCTGGGGGTCAAGGCCTGCGACATGTATGGCCTGTCCGAGATCATGGGGCCGGGGGTCGCCATCGAATGCACCAGCCGCATCGGACTGCATGGCTGGGAAGACGCCTTCCTGTTCGAGGTGGTCGATCCCGACACGATGGAGCCGCTGCCGATGGGCGAGGCGGGTGAACTGGTCATCACCACGCTGGTCAAGGAAGGCCTGCCGATGATCCGCTACCGCACCCGCGACATCACCCGCCTGACCGACGAGCCCTGTTCGTGCGGCCGGACCCATGTCCGCATCCTGCGCGTCACCGGCCGCAACGACGACATGCTGATCATCCGCGGCGTCAATGTCTTTCCCAGCCAGATCGAATCGGTTCTGCTGGGGTTCCCCGGCATCGCCCCGCATTATCAGCTGGTCGTCTCGCGCCAGGGCTCGATGGATCACCTGACCGTCGAGGCCGAGACCGTCGAGCCCCGTGACGAGGACAGTCGCCAGTTGCTGGCCCATCAGGTCCGCCACCACATCAAGTCCATGATCGGGGTCTCGTGCGAGGTTCTGATCCGTCTGCCCGGCGAGTTGCCGCGCAGTCAGGGCAAGGCGGTGCGGGTGCGCGACCTTCGGAAAGCCGGCGCCTGAGCCAGGGCTCCGAACTCAGGTTACGGAAGGGTAAATTTTTGACGTCATGCCCGCGCAGGCGGGCATCCAACCGACGGGAGCCGTCAGGGAATGTCTTCGCAGAGATCGCGCCACTGGGGGTTCATTTGTTGAATGAGATTA
>CAJANN010000270.1 GCA_903941095.1 uncultured Rhodospirillaceae bacterium
CGGCTGCCCCGGCCGGGGCCGGGGCGGCGGACAACAGGGTCAGGACGGCGACGGCAGCGGCGGCGGGCAGGGTCACGGACAGGCGCTCCTCGGGTCAGAAACGTTCGGCGATGAAGGATTGCACCGCGCTGAACAACTGGCGCCGGTTCTTTTCCATCAGCAGGGTATGCGATCCTTCGCCGATCAGCATATAGCGCCGCTGCGGCGCCCCGGTCAGGCGGGCGAAGACCGACAGCCCCATGTCCGGCGGGGTCTCGACATCCCATTCGCCCTGAATGACCAGGGTCGGCACTGAAACCCGCTCGGGCTGCCATTGCGGCTTGCCGCTGGCCCAGAACCGATAGAAATCGGCTTGCGGGCCGGTGGGAACCTGCAAGGCGCCCGGCAGCGGGTCGGCGGCTTCCAGGGCATCCAGCCAGGCTTTGCCGACGGCCTCGGGGATCAGGTCGCGGCGCTCGTGCTCGGGGGCCGCCAGCCGCCAGCGTTCCTTGACCGAGGCCAGCCCGACCTCGCGCCAGGCGCCCAGCTTTTCCAGGGCGTCCGGGGGCGGCGGCGAGTCGCTCAGCCATTGCGGCGAGTACAGGATCAGGCGGTCGACCTTCGACACGGCGCGGACGGTATAGCTGCCGGCCAGGGTCGCCCCCCACGACCAGCCCACCAGCACCAGCCGGTCCAGGCCGCGGCGCGACAGGATGTATTCGACCGCCTTGTCGACGTCCCGCAACGCGGTCTGGGTATCGACCTGGGGCGGGTTGGCCTCGGCCGGCTGGGCGAAGGCCGGCGGCCGCGTCGACTTGCCGAAGCCGCGGATGTCCAGGGCATAGACGTCATAGCCGCGCTGGGCCATGAAATCCATCCAGCTGCCGTTTTCCAGCGGTACGTCGAAGGTCGCCGAACCGGGAAAGGTGGCGCCGTGCAGGAACAGCACCGTGCGGTCGGCCTGGTGCGGCGCGTAGTAATCCTTGGGATGCTTGTTGCGCAGGGCCAGCCGGTAGCCGTCGTCGCGGGCGTCGAAACTCAGTTCCTCGGTGACCAGCTGCGACAGCGGCAGCAGGGTCTGGGCAGGGGCGGGGGCGGCCTGGATCAGGGCGGCCGCCGCAAGAAGGCACATCAGGAACCGCATGCTCACTCCAACCCCCCGTTTCCCCGTGTCCCGCATGATGCTTGAGGGGGCGGGGGGCGTCAATCGGGCCTGCCCCCGATGTCATAGGCCGCCGGGTCGGTCAGGCCGGCATCGGCGAATCCCTTCAGCCGCAGGCGGCAGGCGTCGCAGCGGCCGCAGGCCCGGCCCTGTCCGTCGGGATCGTAGCAGCTGGAGGTCAGGCCGTAATCGACGCCCAGTTCCAGCCCGCGACGGATGATCTGGGCCTTGGTCAGGTCGATCAGCGGCGCGTGGATGGTCAGGCGGCGGCCTTCCACCCCGGCCTTGGTCGCCAGGTTGGCCATGCGCTCGAAGGCGGCGATGTAATCGGGGCGGCAGTCGGGATAGCCGGAATAATCCACCGCGTTGACGCCGACGAAGATGTCGGCGGCGTCCAGAACCTCGGCCCAGGCCAGGGCGAAGGACAGCATGATGGTGTTGCGGGCCGGCACATAGGTGACGGGGATGCCGTGGGCGATGGTGTCGTCGTCGCGGTCCTTGGGGACGGCGATGTCGGCGGTCAGGGCCGAACCGCCGAAGGCGCGCAGGTCGATGTCGGCCACCCGGTGTCCGGCGGCGCCCAGGGCCCCGGCCACCTTGGCCGCCGAGGCCAGTTCGACCGCGTGGCGCTGGCCGTAGCGGAAGGACAGCGCCCAGCACTCGAAGCCCTGGGCCTTGGCCATCGCCAGGGTGGTGGCGGAATCCAGTCCGCCCGACAGCAGGACGACCGCTTTGCGGGGCATGGGCTACAGCGAGAAGTGCGACTGCACGAAGGCGTCGATGTCGGCTTCCGGCCAGTTCTTGGCGGCCAGGTCGGCCCGCACGGCGGCGACGTCGACGTTGGGCCAGGTATGGCAGCTTTCCACGGTGTGCTTGCCGGCGTCCATGATGCGGAAATCGTAGGGCCGGGTCTCGCTTTGGAAGACGTCGTAATACAGGACCTGATCCACGGCGTTGTCGGGCAGGTAGGTCAGGATGCGCGGCTTCAGCGGGTACAGTTCTTCCGGTTTGCGGATGAACTCGGTGGCGGCGATGATCACCTCGTCGCCGACCTGGCAGGTGCGGGCGGCGGCGCCGTTCAGGATGCAGCAGCGCGAACCGGGCTGGCCGAAGATGACATAGGTCGACAGCCGCGCCCCGGAATTCTTGTTCCAGATGTCGACGAATTCCATCGGATAGATGCCGGCCAGGGCGCACTGCTCGGGGTCCAGGGTGATGGAGCCGTGATAGTTCAGGTCGGCGCTGGTGACGCGAATGCCGTGCAGCTTGGCACGAATGACCTTCATCATGACAGGAATCCCGAAGCGAAGAGGGACAAAGGGTGCCCGCGGACATAGCCTCTCGGGGGGCGGAAAGCAACCCAATCTTGGGCGGGCGGCGCCGGGAAAACAATTGTGTTGATTTCAGGGGTGGTGGGACTCAGTATCCTTCGGGTCTGCAATCCCTTGAACCTGCGAGATATCGGTGATGGACGCCCGGAAGCTTGCCAAGGTGCTGGCGCTGGCCGGTTCGGACAACGAGTCCGAGGCGCTGCACGCCCTGCGCACGGCCCGGCGCTTGCTGGAAGGCTATGGCACCGATTTCGTCGGTCTGGCCGGGCGGATCGCCGCTCCGGCCGGCGGCGAGGCGCTGGAGGATGCCGTCTTCGACCTCAGGAACGAGGTCCGCCGCCTGCGGGCCGAGAACGAACGGCTGCGCCGGACCGCTCCGGCAGCGCCGCAGCCCGAGCCGCCCGGACTGCACGACGCCGCCCGCGAGGCGGCGGCCGGCATCCGCCTGCGCGCCGAACTGGCCAGCCTGACCGAGGAACTGGAGATGGCGCGGACCGAGATGCTGCGGCTGAAATCCCACGAGGCCACCATGCACGACCAGTTCCGCGAAGCTTTGGCCGAGGCCGGAAGGCTGGGGGTGCGCCTGGCGGAAGTCGATGGCCGCCGCATGCGGCTGGAGGCGGAAAACCGCCGCCTGACCCATGCCAACCATGCCCTGAAGGTGGAAAACGACGAGATCCACGCCCGCCACCGTCAGGCGGAAGCGGAACTGGCGGTGCACGGGGTGCGCCAGGACATCGCCGGCTCCAAGCCGCGCAAGCCGGCGCGGAGCAAGGCCAAGGACGCCGCCGGCCAGTATCCGCTGCTGTAGCCCGCGGCTACCGCCGCCCCAGCCAGCGCCGGATCCGGGTCCGTACCTCGCGGCCCGACGGGAACAGCGGCACGCGGGGCTTGTCGATGGCCGTCGGCTCGGTGGCCAGGCCGATTTCGGTGATGGTGTCGTTGGGTCCCAGGGCGCGGACGATCAGTTCCACCTCGCCCAGGCCGACGCGGTCGCCGACGCCGGGATAGGTGCCCAGGGTCTCGCGCATCCACTGCGCCACCGTCACCTCCTGCGAATCCGGCGGCATGGCCAGCCCGTACAACAGGCCAAGATCGGCCATGCGGGCATGGGAATCGATGGGAAAGTCGCCGAAGAACTGGCGGTCGGCCTCGGCGGCGTCGGCGTGGCTGGCGAACAGCCGGTCCAGTTGGGCCAGCCGTTCGGGACGGGCGAACAGCCAGACCAGATCGCCGGGCTTCAGCCCGTGCATGGCGCTGCCCAGGAAGGAATGGCCGGCGCGCACCACCAGGGACGGCGTCGCCCAGCTGGGCAGCTTGTGGCCGCGGGACACCAGGGAATCGGCGACGATGCGATAGGACACCAGTTCATGGCGGGTGCCGGGAATTTCCAGCTCGACGCGCTCGACCGGGCCGATGCGCCGCGGCACCACCTGCCCCAGCCAGCGCGCCACCGGGGCGATGGTCCAGCCCTGCAGGCTCAGGGACACCAGCACCACCAGGAAGGTGACGTTGAAGAACAGCCGGCCGTTCTCCATGCCGGCGACCATCGGCAGGACGGACAGCAGGATCGACACCGCCCCGCGCAGGCCGACCCAGGCGACGAAGGCGGTTTCGTTGCGGGTCATGCGGAACGGCAGCAGGCCCACCCAGACCGCCAGCGGCCGGGCCACGAAAATCAGCACGAAGGCGACGCCCAGGCCGGGCAGGATCAGCGGCACGAATTCCGATGGCGCCGCCAGCAGGCCCAGGGCCAGGAACATGGCGATCTGCGCCAGCCACGAGGCGCCGTCCTGGAACCGGCGCATGGTGTCGGGGGCGGACAGGCGGGCGTTGCCGGCGATCAGGCCGGCGACGTAGACCGCCAGGAATCCCGATCCGCCGATCAGCGAGGTCGCCGACATCAGCATCAGCGACATCGACAGGGCGGCGATGGGCAACAGGCCGCGTTCGATTCCCAGCCGGTTGACGGCGGCGACGATCAGGGCGCCGCCGCCCAGGCCGGCGACCATGCCGATGCCGATTTCCAGAACCAGATGGCCCAGGATGAAGGCGGCCAGGTCGCTGCCGTCCGAAGCCCCGGTCAGGATGCGGATCAGGACGATGGTCAGGAAGATGGCCATCGGGTCGTTCGAGCCGGATTCCACCTCCAGGATCGAACGGACGCGGTCGCGCACATGGATGCCGCCGACGCGCAGCAGGAAGAACACCGCCGCCGCATCGGTCGAGGCGACGATGGCCCCCAGCAGCAGCCCCTGCAGCCAGTCCAGCCCCAGCAGGAAGTGGGCCGGCACCGCCACCACCGCCGCCGTCAGCAGCACGCCGGCCGAGGCCAGGGACAGCGACGGCAACGCCGCCAGCCGCACGCTTTTCATCGGGGTGTGGAAGCCGGCGTCGAACAGCACCACCGCCAGGGCGACGGTGCCGATGGCATAGGCGGTGCGGACGTCGTCGAAGCGGATGCCGCCGATGCCGTCCTCGCCGGCCAGCAGCCCCACCCCCAGGAAGACCAGCAGCAGCGGCGCCCCGACCCGGAACGACAGCAGGCTGGAAAAGATGCTGACGGTCACCAGACCGGACAGGACCAGCAATGCGACGTTCAGACTTTCAATCACCGTATGGCCTTGTGTTTCGGTTTTCCCTGATCTTCCCACCGCCCGGTGGAGCAAGATAGAACGGATGTCGGCAGTCTAGCCCCGGGAGCCCCCCATTGCACCACGGTATCGTCGAAGACGTCCTGGCTTTTCTGGCCATTGCGGTTCTGGTGTCGCCGCTGTGCCACCGGCTGCGCGTCAGTCCGGTCCTGGGCTATCTGGTGGCCGGCAGCATCGTCGGACCGGCCGGGCTGGGGCTGATCGCCGACAACGAGGGCGCCCGCGGCCTGGCCGAGCTGGGCATCGTCTTCCTGCTGTTCATGATCGGCCTGGAACTGTCGTGGGACCGCCTGAAGGTCATCCGCCATTTCATCTTCGGCCTGGGCAGCGCCCAGGTTCTGGCCACCGGGGCGGCGGCGGTCCTGGCCCTGTCGGTGGCCGGGCTGGAGTTCCGGCCGGCCCTGGTCATCGGCCTGGCCCTGGCCTTTTCGTCGACGGCCTTCGTCCTGCAGATCCTGTCCGACAGCGGCGCCATGTCGGGGCGCACGGGACGGGTGGCGGTGGCGGTGCTGATCTTGCAGGATCTGGCCGTGGTGCCGCTGCTGGTGCTGATCCCGCTGCTGGCCACCAGCCAGGACCTGCTGTCGGGTCTGTGGGCGCTGCTGCAGGCCGTCGCCAAGGCGGCGGCGGCGATGGCCCTGATCTTCGTGGCGGCGCGGCTGGCGCTGCGTCCTCTGTTTCAGGCGGTGGCCGCCACCCAGTCGCCGGAAGTGTTCATCGCCGCCGCGCTGCTGGCGGTCATCGGCACCAGCTTCGCCACCGAGGCCGCCGGCCTGTCGCAGTCGCTGGGGGCGTTCCTGGCCGGCATGCTGCTGGCCAGCACCGAGTTCCGCCATCAGGTGGAAGCCGACCTGCAGCCGGTCCGCGGCCTGCTGATGGGGCTGTTCTTCCTGACCGTCGGCATGACCGTCGATCCCGCCCTGCTGGTGTCCCGGCTGCCGGAAATGGCGACCCTGGTCGGCCTGCTGCTGGCCGGCAAGGCGTCGATCCTGGCGGTGTTGGCCCTGGTCTTCCGTTTCCCGCCGGTCACCGCCCTGCATCTGGGCCTGCTGCTGGCCCAGGGCGGCGAGTTCGCCTTCGTGGTTCTGGCCCGGGCCCAGCAGCACGGGCTGGCCAGTGCGGCGATGGCGGAAACCGTCACCGCCGTGGTGGCCATCAGCATGGCGCTGACCCCGCTTCTGGCGGCGGTGGGCGACTGGGTGGCCCGGCGGCATCGCCGGCGCCAGGGGGCCGAACACGCGCCGGCCGAAGACGCCAAGGATCTGGCCGGCCACGTCATTCTGGTGGGATGCGGCCGGGCCGGCCAGATCGTCGCCACCATCCTGGGCGAGCAGGGCATTCCCTTCATCGCCCTGGATCGCGACCCCCACATGGTCGAGGTCCTGCGCGGCAAGGGACAGCCGGTCTATTTCGGCGACGTGCGCAAGGTCGACGTGCTGAAGGCGGTGGGCGCGGCGCGGGCGCGGCTGGTGGTGCTGACCATCAGTTCGGGATCGGGGCGCGAGAAGCTGGTGCCGCGCCTGCGCCACGCCTTTCCCGAGCTGCGCCTGCTGGTGCGCGCCCGCGACCGCCGGCAGGCCCGCATGCTGGAATCCCTGGGCGCCCATGCGGTGGTGCCGGAAATCCTGGAAGGCAGCCTGCATCTGGCCGGGCAGGCGCTGACCACCGCCGGTCTGCCGGCGGGCGAGGTGCAGTCCCTGCTGGAATCCTATCGCCGCAACGATTACGCCCGCCTGGCCCTGACGCACGAGCCCGAGTGATACGGAACCCGAATGAGTCATTCGGGGTCCCAAGCCCTCGCCGGGCGGCCGCATCCGCGGCCTTGGCCGCGCCCTTGGGCGCGGGATACGAAGCCCGAATGAATCATCCGGGCTTCGTATGATCCGGTCCGCCGGCAAGGCGGAAAGCTATCCGGATTTCATCTGGCGCAGCACCCCGTCCCACCAGTCCTGCAGGGCGTCCCTTTCGGGCGGCAGCAATGTTCCCGCCCCGCCGGTGAAGTCCAGCCAGCGGACCAGATTGCCGTCGTCCACGGCGGTCAGCAGCGGGATGCCGGCGGCCATGATCGCCAGCATCTCGGCCGCCAGTCCGCCGCCATGCGCTTCCAGTTTGCCGAAGCGGTTGACCAGCACCAGATCGGCGCCCAGGTCGGCCGCCTCGCGCAGGACCGCCGAGGCTTCGGCGACGCCGCGCGGGTCGACCCGGCACGACCGCGACCCCGGTCCCAGGTCCTGCATGATGGGAAAGCGCCGTCCGCCGGCAAGGTCGATCAGGTGGCCCCCGGCCGGACGCTGGATCAGGCCGCGCACCACGTATCCCGCCGCTTCGACCGCGGCGGCGAAATCGGCCAGCAGCGCCGCTGTCCCCGGGACCAGACGGGCCGCGGCGACGACCGGGACCATCACAGGCCGCCGAAGCGGGCGTAATAGCTGGGATGGGCCTCGGGGACCGGCCCTTCGGCGGTTTCCAGCACCGCCATCAGGTGGCTTTCGGCCGGGGCCTGCACCAGCCGGTACAGGTTGCGGCACAGCTGCCGGGCGGCGGTGCCGGGCCAGTCGGTGCCCAGCAGTTCGTCGGGCAGCATGGGGTCGCGCAGCAGGGCGCGGCGATAGCCGTGCATCAGCAGGGTGCGGACGGTGAAGCACAGTTCCGGGTCCAGGTCGGGCTCGTCCTTCAGGCTTTGCCAGACCGGGCGGAAGGTTTCGAGGAAGCCGGTATAGTCGGCGGCCAGACGGTCCAGGTCCCAGCAGCCGCGGATGATGTCGCCCAGGCCGTCGGCGGCGGTCAGGGGCAGGGTTTCCGCCCGCATCACCACCACGTTGCGCGCCACCGGCGAATCGGCCAGCAACAGGCGCAAGGCGGTTTCGTCCGGGTCGGGATGCAGCTTGACCCCGGCGGCCAGCTGGCCGAAGCCCAGCCAGCCGAGATCGCGGCGCAGGGATTCCCGGTCCTCGCCGGCGGGGATGGCGGTGCCGGTGATGACCAGGGTCCACTTGCCGTCCCACGGCCGCGTCGACGGACGGTAGATGCGCTCGTGCGCGGCCTCGAAGCGGCGCCGCCCGCTTTCGGTCAGGCGGTAATAGCTGCGCCGGCCCAACTGCTGCGACACCAGCCATTCCTCTTTCGACAGGCGGAACACCGAGGTGCGGACGATGCGCTCGTTCAGGCCCAGCGGACGGACCAGTTCGATGACGCTGCCCAGCCAGGCGTTGCCGCCGTGATGGGCGACGGCATCGCCGTAGACGGTCACGATCAGCGACTTCGCCTTGGGCTTGAGGCGGTCGAGAAGGCGGGCAACGATGGCGTCGTGGTCCTGGGTCATGCCTTGGCTGGCCGGATGGAAAACGGCGCCATCCTAGCGAGCCCGTCCGCCGACGCAACGGCTGAATTCCGCCCGCCGCCGCCCATCGTGATACACAAATATTGACTCTGTAATTAAATTTGAATTATGTTATCGGCAATGGGCGCAGGAG
>CAJANN010000271.1 GCA_903941095.1 uncultured Rhodospirillaceae bacterium
CGGGGGCGGGGCGCCTGTCCCGCCCCCGGCTGTGCTGCTGCCGGAGATCTCGCTGCTGTTCGACCGCCGGGCCAAGCGCCTGGCGGCCTGGGCGGACGGGCATCCCATGTCCGACTATCTGGAGTTTCTGTCTCATCTTGCCGCCGCCCAGCAGCGGGCGGCGCTGTCCATCGCCGTTCCCGTCCTGCCGGATCAGACTGTCCTGGCCCGGCGGCGGTCGGGGGGCATGCCCCTGCTGCCGCGCGAGTCGGCCGGGCTTGACGGCCAGTGGCGGCAGGCCTTGACCATCATCCTGGGCGAGGTGGCCGCCCTGCCGTTGCCGGTGCCGGCGCAGCAGGCCGTCGCCCGTCTGGCCGACGAGGAACCGGCCCGGCTGGATGCCCGGGCCGTCGCCTTCCTGCTGGGGCAGTCCGCTCCCGACGATCTGGCCCCCAGCCTGTTCGTCGCCGCCGCCCTGCAGGTGGCCTGGAGCAAGTCGGTGGCCGCCCTGGATCCGGCCTTGCCGCAAATCCTGGAGCCGGCCGGACTGTGCCCGCTGTGCGGTTCGCCGCCGGTGGGGGCCGTCGTCCTGGCGGCCGATCCGCTGGCCGGAGTGCGTTATCTGGCCTGCGGCCTGTGCGGGAGCCATTGGTACCATCCCCGTTCGCATTGTTCGTCGTGCGGCTCGGACCGCGACCTTGGCTATCTTTCCTTCGAGGGACAGGGCGGCCATGTCCGGGGCGAGACCTGCGGCGATTGCAGGACCTATCTCAAGGTCTTCGACGAAGCCAAGTCGCCGGGGGCCGAAGCGATCGTCGACGATCTGGCCAGCATCGGGCTTGATCTGCGTCTGGCCGAGGACGGGTGGCACCGGGCTGCGGCCAATCCGTTCCTGATGGCGGTGCCGGGGTGAGTCCGCTGCCGGCCGTCCATGTGGTCCTGGGCGACGCCCGGGCCGGGGCGCTGGTCGCCCTTTACGGCCGTGACGAGACGGTGGCCGCCGTCCGCGAGGCCCTGGAGGCGTTCCGCCGCCAGGGCCGGACAGCCGTTGCCGCCGCCATCGTCGAGGCCGCGGCCCTCTGGCTGGAACGGCGTCATCGTCCCAGGGTCCGGCGGGTGTTCAACCTGACCGGGACGGTGCTGCACACCAACCTGGGCCGCGCCCAGCTGCCGCCCGAGGCGGTGGCCGCCGCGACCGCCGCCATGACCGGGGCCATCGCCCTGGAATTCGATCTGGACAAGGGCAAGCGCGGCGACCGCGACGATCTGGTCGAGGATTGGCTGTGCCGTCTGACCGGGGCCGAGGCGGCCACGGTGGTCAACAACAATGCCGGCGCGGTGCTGCTGATGCTGCATGCCCTGGCGGCCCGGCGCGAAGTGGTGGTGTCGCGGGGCGAACTGGTGGAAATCGGCGGCGCCTTCCGCATTCCCGATGTCATGGCCCGCGCCCAGTGCCGGCTGGCGGAAGTGGGCACCACCAACCGCACCCATCTGCGCGATTTCGACGAGGCCATCGGCCCGCGGACGGCGGCGCTGATGAAGGTGCACACCAGCAATTATGCCGTGGTCGGCTTCACCGCCACCCCGTCCGAGGCCGAGCTTGCCGCCCTGGCCCACGGCCGGGGCCTGCCGTTCATCGTCGATCTGGGGGCGGGGTCCCTGGTCGACATGGATCGCTGGGGCCTGCCGCACGAACGGACCCCTCGCGAGGCGCTGGCCGCCGGGGCCGATCTGGTCAGCTTCAGCGGCGACAAGCTGCTGGGCGGACCGCAGGCCGGCATCATCGTCGGCCGCCGCGATCTGATCGCCCGGATCAAGAAGAATCCGCTGAAACGCGCCTTGCGCATGGACAAGATCCGGCTGGCGGCGTTGGAGGCGGTGCTGAAACTGTACGCCGATCCCGATTGTTTGGCCGAACGCCTGCCCACCTTGCGCTTCCTGACCCGGCCGGAGGCCGAGATGGCGGCGCAGGGGCAGCGGCTGCTGCCCGCCCTGGCGCAGGCCCTGGATGGCCGCGCCCAGGTCGGTCTGGAGGCCTGCAAAAGCCAGATCGGCAGTGGGGCGCTGCCCGTCGACCTGTTGCCCAGCTGGGCGCTGGTCCTGCGCCCGCCGTCGGGCAGCCGCGGTGGGGGGCGCGCCCTGGAAGCCCTGGCCGCCGTCCTGCGCGGCCTGCCCGAGCCGGTGGTCGGCCGCGTCCATGACGGCGCCCTGTGGCTGGATCTGCGCTGCCTCGACGACGAGGCCGGCTTTGTCGCGCAATTGGGCGGGCTGCGATGATCGTCTGCACCGCCGGCCATATCGACCACGGCAAGACGGCGCTGGTGCGGGCGCTGACCGGAATCGACGCCGACCGTCTGGCCGAGGAGAAGGCCCGCGGCATCACCATCGACCTTGGCTTCGCCTATCAGCCGATGCCCGATGGTTCGGTGATGGGATTCGTCGACGTTCCCGGCCATGAACGATTCGTCCACAACATGCTGGCCGGGGTGTCCGGCATGGATTTCGCCCTGCTGGTGGTGGCCGCCGACGACGGCGTCATGCCCCAGACCCGCGAGCATCTGAACATTCTGGACCTGCTGGGGCTGTCGCGCGGGCTGGTGGCCCTGACCAAGGCCGATCTGGCCGATGCCGGGCGGTTGGCGGCGGTCGAACGGGAAATCCGCGACGTCCTGGCGCCGACATCGCTTGCCGATGCCCCCATCATGGCCGTTTCCAGCGTCACCGGCCAGGGCGTGGCCGAGATCGCCGCCGTTCTGGCCGGCACCGCCGCCGATCCGGCGGGGCGGGATGGCGGCCGTTTCCGTCTGGCGGTGGACCGGGCCTTCACCATCGCCGGGGCGGGGGTGGTGGTGACGGGAACCGCCTTCAGCGGCGACGTGGCGGTGGGGGACCGTCTGGTCCTGACCCCGTCCGGGCGCGAGGTGCGCGTGCGCGCCCTGCATGCCCAGAACCGCAAGGCCGAACGCGGCGGGGCCGGGCAGCGGCTGGCGCTGAATCTGGCGGCACCGCAATTGACCAAGGACGACATCCCCCGCGGCGAATGGGTGGTCGAGGCGGCGCTGCATCATCCGGTCGACCGCTTCGACGCCATTTTCCGGCTGCTGCCCCAGGAAGCCCGGGCCTTGGCCCACTGGACCCCGGTGCATCTGCACCTGGGGGCCGCCCACGTTTCCGGCCGCATCGCCCTGCTGGAAGGCGATGGTCTGGCACCGGGTGAAAGCGCGCTGGCGCAACTGGTGCTGGACCGGCCGCTGGGGGCGCTGGCCGGCGACCGCTTCATCCTGCGCGATCAGTCGGCCCGGCGGACCATCGGCGGCGGTCGGGTGGTCGACCTGTTCCCGCCCCATCGCGGCCGCCGCACCCCGGCCCGCATCGAAGTTCTGCGGGCGCACTCCCTGTGCCGGCCGCAGGCGGTCCTGGATGCGCTGCTGGGGCAAAGTCCGGGATGGGTCGATCTGGACCGCTTCCGGCTGCAATGGAACCGGCCGGAAATCGGGGCCGGGGGCATGGTGGCCGCCGGGCGGTTCGGCTTTTCCGCCGCGGCATGGGGCGACTTCCGCCGGCGTCTGGTCGAGGCGCTGAGCCGGCATCACGAAGCCAACCCCGACCAGCCCGGCCTGCAGGGGCCGCGCCTGCGTTCGGCCCTGGACCCCAAGTTGCCGGCGGACCTGTTCGCCTGCCTGATCCAGGCGGCGGTGGCCGATGGGGCGGTGGTCGACGACGGGGCGTGGTTCCGTCTGCCCGGGCACGAGGTCCGCCTGTCCCCCGCCGACGAGGTGTTGTGGGACGAGGCCGAACCGCTGCTGGCGGCGGAACGCTTCCGCCCCCCGCGGGTGCGCGACCTGGCCCGCGAGCTGGATGCCGGCGAGGCCGACGTCCGCGGGCTGATGAAGCGGCTGGCCCGCATGGGCAAGGTGGTGTTGATCGCCCAGGACCATTACTTCCTGCGTCCGGTGGTCGCGGAAATGGCTTCCATCGCCGCCGGCTGCGCAAAAAATGCCAGGGACGGCTGGTTTGCCACCGCACAGTTTCGCGATTGTCTCGACAATGGGCGCAAGGTTGCCATACAAATTCTGGAATATTTCGACCGTGTCGGCCTGACCCTGCGCAAGGGGGACCTGCGCAAGGTGCGCGAGGACCGGCTGACGCTGTTCGGAACACCTGATGGAAGGGAATCGTCCCCGGTGGGGCGGACGGACTTCAAATCCGGAAGCGGTCGGTCGCCGGCTGTTGGTGGGTTCGACTCCCACTCCCTTCCGCCATCGTCGCCGGCGTCATGACGCCGTTGCGCGTCATCGATACCGGCCTGCGCGGCGCCCGGGCAAATATGGCCTTCGGGGCGACCCTGGCAGCCGGTCGGCGGCGGGGGCCGCCCGATACCTTGCGGTTCTTCCGCTTTCCTCCGGCGGTGCTGATCGGCCGTCATCAGTCGCTGGCCGCCGAAATCGACCTGTCCCGGATCGACGGCGTCGAACTGGCCCGGCGGCCGACCGGCGGTGGCGCCGTCTATGTCGATGACCGGCAAATCTGCTGGGAACTGGTGATGGCCGGCGATGTTCCGCTGTCGGAAACCACCGCCCGGGTCTGCGGGGCGGTGGCGGCCGGTCTGTCCGGTCTGGGAATGGTGGCCCGCTTCCGGCCCGGCAACGACATCGAGACCGGCGGGCGCAAGATCTGCGGCACCGCCGGACTGGTGGATGGGGCGGTGCAACTGCTGCACGGGACCTTGCTGCTGGATGCCGATCTGGACCGCATGGCCGAAATCCTGACCCCTGCCGCCGACAAGCTGGCCCGTCACCACGCCGTGGGCGTCGCCGGGCGGGTGACGACCTTGCGCCATGTGCTGGGCCGGGTGCCGTCCTTCGCCGAGGCGATGGCCGCAGTGACCCGGGGCGTCGCCGGTTTGGGCTTTGCCCCCTTCACCGGAGAGGTCTCTGCCGCCGAGGAGGACGAGGCCGCCCGCCGGCTGGCCGGTCCCCTGGGGCGGGACGCCTTTACCTGGACGGGAGAGATGGATGCCGACTAAGCTGGTGGTCTTGCTGGCCAACACCGATCCCGACCGCCCCGTCGAGGTCGGGGCGCCGCTGTTCCAGGCGGCGGTGGCCGCCTCGATGGATTGCGAGGTGGACGTGGTCCTGACCGGGGCGCCGGGAATCCTGATGAAGAAGGGGGTGGCCCAGGCCATGATCCTGAAGCCGGATTCCGGCAAGACCGCCTATGACTTCATCAAGATGGCGCACCGGGCCGGGGCGCGCTTCCTGCTGTGCGCCGCCACCGCCGACCTGCATGGGCTGGGTCCCGACGATCTGATCCCCGAATGCGCCGGTCTGGCCGCCGTTACCGAATATGTCGCCGACCTGATGGACGACCGCTGCCGGGTGCTGACCTTCTGATGGCCGGGACCTGCGACTTTCCCGCCGACCGCTTTTACGATTCCGGGCGCCATATGTGGTTCCGCGATGAAGGGCAGGGGCGTTTCCGGGTCGGCATCACCGCCCAGGGCGCCAGGACGGTGGGCGATCTGGTGGCCTTCATGCCCAAGCGGGTGGGCGGACGTGCCGAGGCCGGGCGATCCATCGCCACGGTGGAAAGCGGCAAGTGGGTGGGGGCGGTGCGCCTGCCTTTCGCCGGCGAGGTGGTCGAGGCCAACGAAGCCCCCATCGACCGGCCGGACCTGATCAACCGGGACCCGTTCGGAGCCGGCTGGATGGTGGTGGTGCTGGCCGACGATCCCGACGCCACGCGGACCTTGCTGGCATCGGGAACCGCCGCCTGCGATGAGTTCCAGGCCCGGGACAACGCGCCTTGAAGACGAGGCGCGCTGATCCTAGGCGCTGACCTGCACCCTGGGCGGGCCTTCGGCCAGTTCGCCGATCACCGCCGCTTCGGCGAAGCCGTGTGCCCGGAAGGCCGCCAGGACCTGCGGAACCGTATCGGGCGAACAGGAAACCAGCAGGCCGCCGCTGGTCTGGGGATCGGTCAGCAGATTCTTCCGCCAGTCGGGGATGCCGTCATACAGGTCGACCGCCGACCCGTAGCTGGTCCAGTTGCGGGCCGACGCCCCGGTGACGATGCCGTTCCGGGCCAGGGCCGCCGCCTCGGCGATGACCGGCACCGCAGCTGCCCTGATGCGGGCGGTCACGCCGCTGCCCCGGCAGATTTCCAGCCCGTGTCCCAGCAGGGCGAAGCCGGTGACGTCGGTCATGGCATGGACCCCGTCCAGGGCGGCCAGGTCCGGACCGGGAGTGTTCAGCCTGGTGGTCACCCCGATCATGGTGTCGTATCCCCCGGGGGACAGCACTCCTTTCTTCAGGGCGGCGGACAGGATGCCGACGCCCAGGGGCTTGCCCAGCACCAGGATGTCGCCGGCGCGGCCGCCATCGTTGCGCCGGATGCGCGTGGTTTCCACTATTCCCAGGGCCACCAGTCCGTAAATCGGCTCGACCGAATCGATGGAATGGCCGCCGGCCAGGGGAATGCCCGCCGCCTCGCAGACCGACAGGCCGCCGCGGACGATATCGCGGATCACCGTGTCGGGCAGCTTGTCGACCGGCATCGCCAAAATGGCCAGGGCCAGGATCGGCCGTGCCCCCATCGCATAGACGTCGGAAATCGCATTGGTGGCGGCGATCCGCCCGAAATCGTATCCGTCATCGACGATGGGCATGAAAAAATCGGTGGTGGCGACCACCGCCAGTCCGCCGCCGACATGGTACACGGCCGCGTCATCGCCGTTTTCCAGCCCGACCAGCAGATCGGGATAGGGCA
>CAJANN010000272.1 GCA_903941095.1 uncultured Rhodospirillaceae bacterium
GTCACGGCACTGGCGGCACCGGGTTTTCTCAATCTTCTGCAGGACACACGGCTGGGCGAGACCGGCGGATTCCATCTGGTGGCGCCGGCGGACAATCTGGTGGTGGCCGCCACCGACCAGGGCAGCGTCCTGACCGCCTTGCCCCGTCCGGGGCAGGACGCGATGCATGATCGGGCGATGGCCGGCTATCGGGGGGCCGGCGTGGCCGTCGACAGTCGGGGAATCGAGGAATTGTCGACGGTGGTGTCGGTTCCCGGGTTCGACTGGTTCCTGGTGGCCCGGGTGCCGACGGCCGAGGTGCAGCATGCCCTGGGTGCCGCCAGCTCGTTTCTGGTCCAGAACGCGCTGATCGTCCTGACCGTGGTGCTGGTGGCCGGGGGGCTGGCGCTGCGGCGGTTTTTCCGGCCCCTGACTTCGACCGCCCGGCTGATCCACCGCATGGCCGCCGGAGAGATCGAGGTGCAGCCGGTTCCGGTCGGGCGGCGCGACGAGGTCGGCGAACTGGCCGAGGGCTTCAATTTCCTGGTCAACCGCCTGCAGCAGAGCAGCGCCGAGAAGTTGCGGGCCGAGCATTTGCGGATCGCCGAGAAGGAACGGATGGAGCAGTCGCTGCGTCAGTGGATGGCCGACACGTCGCATGAACTGCGCACTCCCATCGCGGTGCTGCGGGCACAGATCGAGGCCATCCACGACGGCATCAATCCGGTGGACGCCCGGACCCTGGGGGTGCTGCACGGCGAGGTGATGGGGCTGTCCCGGCTGGTCGACGACCTGCACACCCTGGCCCGTTCGGATGTCGGGCGTCTGGACCTCCTGGTTACTCCGATCGCTCCGTTCGATCTTCTGGATGACGTTGTCTTCGCCTTTCGCGACCGCATCGCGGCGGCCGGCCTGTCCATCGAATTGCGGGGCTGCCCGTCGACCGAGCCGGTGGTGTCCGGCGATGCGGTGCATTTGCGGCAGGTCTTCGCCAACCTGCTGGAAAATTCCCTGCGCTACACCGACAGCGGGGGGCGGATACGGATTTCCTGTCTGGCCGACGGCGCCGCCGCCGCCATCCGCTTCGAGGACAGCCCGCCCGGCGTGCCCGAGGCGGCGCTGCCGCGCCTGTTCGACCGCTTCTTCCGGGTCGAGGCCTCGCGCAGCCGCAAGCGCGGCGGCAGCGGCATCGGGTTGGCCGTGTGCCAAAGCATCGTTCAGGCGCATGGCGGCTCGATCCAGGCGTCGCCGTCGCCGCTGGGCGGGCTGGGCGTGACCGTATCGTTTCCTTTGTCCGGCGGGTGATCCATGAGCGCGTTCCAGTCCCGTGTCCTGATCGTTGAAGACGAGCCGACCATCGCCGAGATCCTGGCCGCCTATCTGCGGGAGGCGGGATTCAGTCCCCGGCATGTCGGCGACGGGACCCATGCCCTGGCGCTGATCCGCGCCGCTCCACCGGATCTGGTCATCCTCGACCTGATGCTGCCGGGGATGGACGGCGTCGAACTGTGCCGGGCGGTGCGGTCGTTTTCGGCGGTGCCGATCATCATGGCCACGGCCCGCGTCGACGAGGTCGACCGCCTGCTGGGGCTGGAAATCGGCGCCGACGACTACATCTGCAAGCCGTTCAGCCCGCGCGAGGTGGTGGCGCGGGTCGGGGCGGTGCTGCGCCGGGCCGGGGGTGGCGGAGCCGGAATGGCACCGCCGTCCCGCATCGAGATCGACGAGGATTGCCAGCGCATCGCCATCGGCGGACAGCGGCTGGACCTCACTCCCACAGAATACCGCCTGCTGAAGCTGCTGGCTTCGCATCCGGGGCGTATCTATTCGCGGGGGCAGATCCTCGACCTGGCTTACAACCAGGACCTGGACGTGTCGGACCGGATCATCGACAGCCACGTCAAGAACATCCGCCGCAAGATCGCCGCCATCTGGCCCGGCGGCAACCTCATTCATGCCGTCTATGGGGTGGGCTATCGGTTCGAAATGACCGACCTGTGATACTGCCAAGGTATCAAAGCCGCTGGCGGTCTGCCCATTTAGGACAGGGGGGAATACACTTCCGCTCACTTGGGGGGCGGCCTGTGCCGGGCTATGATGATCGCCATCACATCCCCCGGCGGTTCGTCACCCTTCCATTCCCCCAACGACGATCCGCCCGTAAGGGCCGCCGTCCCCGCACGACCTACCCCTGGTGGACGGCGGCCGCCTCCCCTCTGCAGACCAGACTTCAGTTTGGGCAAACTCCGGTTTGCCCAAATCTTGTTTGTCCCGATCGGCCGGTCCGGAAAGCCGGCCGTCAGCCCAGATCGACCAGTTCGACGGCGTCGGCGGGGATGGCCCAGGGCACGAAGATGCCGGCGACGCGGGCAAAACGGTCCGGCGCGTCGGTGGCCAGGTAGCGCACCCTGGCCCGCTCGGCCGGGCGGGTCGCGGCCAGACCGCGATGGTCCAGCAAATCCTCGACGGCGCGGGCGGTGGTGGTGGCGGAATCGATGATCGCCACGTCGTCGCCGACCACCCGGCGCAGCAGCGGCAGCAGTGCCGGAAAGTGGGTGCAGCCCAGCAGCAGGCAATCGCCGGCTTCGCCCCCCCCGTCCTTGCCCCCCCCGTCCTTGCCTTCGCCCGCGGCGGCGAACAGCGGGTCCAGGTAGTGGCGGGCCATCTGTTCGGCGATGGGGCCGTCGGTCATCCCTTCCTCGACCATCGACACGAACAGCGGGCAGGCCTTGGAAATCACCCGGGCGCCGGGGCGGGTGTTGTGGATGGCGCGGGGATAGGTGCCGGCCTGCACCGTGCTTTCGGTGGCGATGACCACGATACGGCCGGTGGGGCTGGCGATGCCGGCGGCGGCGGCTCCGGGTTCGACCACCCCCATGACCGGCAGGCCGGGGAACTCGGCGCGCAGCGCCTCCAGGGCGTGGGCCGACGAGGTGTTGTCGGCGACCACCAGGGCCTTGATCCCCATGCGCACCAGGGCGTGGGCCGCCTGCAGGGCGTAATGGCTGACCGCCGCCGCGCTTTTGGTGCCATAGGGCAGGCGGGCGGTGTCGCCCAGATAGATCAGCGATTCCGCCGGCAGCCGTTCGCGCAGGGCCTTCAGCACCGTCAGGCCGCCGACGCCCGAATCGAAGACGCCGATGGGCAGGTCGCGTTCCAGGGTCATCGCTGCGTTCCGTCAGATGGTCCGGCCGGTATCATCGGCAAATGACGGCGTTTTGCAAGCCGGACACGAGGGACGGTGACTTTCGCGGCAATCCGGTCTAACGTTTTCGGCCAGAGGGAGAGGACGAGGACCCGATGACGGAGGGTGGTAGCCAGGCGTTCGGCAAGGACATTCTGTTCCAGTTGCAGTTCACGCCGATGTTTTCCGGCCTGAAAGAGGCCGATATCCGCAGCCTGACCGAAGGCTCGCGGGTGGTGTCGTTCGGCCACGAGCATCATCTGTATGCCCTGGGCGACAAGGTCGAGGAGGTCTATGTCATCCTGGACGGCCACGTCGAGCTGTCGGTGGAGATCGACGGCCGGCGCAGCGTCGTCGAGGTCGCCCGCAAGGGCACCGTCATCGGCGACGCCGCCCTGTTCGGCGACGGCAGGTTCCTGATGACGGCGCGGGTGCTGTCCTCGGCCAGCCTGCTGGCCATTCCGGCCGCCTCGTTCCGCGCCAAGCTGGAACCGCGCATCGACATCATCACCCACATGCTGTCGACCATGTCGTTCCGCCTGCGCATGCTGGTGCGCCAGATCGCCGAACTGAAGCTGAAGACCACCGCCCAGCGCCTGGGCAGTTTTCTGCTGTCGATGGTTTCGGCCGAGGAGGGGGCCGCCACCGTGCGCTTTCCCTACGACAAGAAGCTGGTGGCCGACGAATTGGGCATGAAGCCGGAAAGCCTGTCCCGGGCGCTGTCGAAGCTGGCCAAGGTCGGCGTCGATTCCCGGGCCGACAACGTGGTCGTCATCGCCGACGTCGACCGCCTGCGCGAATTCTGCGCCGAAGACGACATGGGGTAAGCAATGGCCGGTCTTTCCGCTGCCGATCTGGCGCTCTGCGCCCAAGCACCGCTGTTCGCCGCCCTTGATCACGGCGAACTGGACCTGCTGCTGGGGCAGGCCGGCACGGTGTCCTATCCCGAAACCGAGCTGCTGTTCAGCCAGGGGGACGCCGCCGACCGCTTTTTCGTGGTGCTGGCCGGGCGCGTCAACATCTTCGCCCTGACCGAGACCGGCGATCAGTCGATCATCGAGGTGTTCGAGGCCGTCGCCACCTTCGCCGAGGCGGCGATGTTCTCGTCGGGCAAGTTCCCGCTGAACTGCGAGGTGGTCGCCGGTTCGCGGCTGGCGCATGTGCCGGCCGGGCCGTTTCTCAAGCGGCTGGCCGACAATCCCGGCCTGGGGCTGCACCTGCTGTCGGGCCTGGCCCGCTGGCAGATGCGGATGATCCACGAGATCACCGAACTGAAGGGCAAGTCGCCGGGACAGCGCCTGGCGTCGTTCCTGCTGGCCCTGGCCAAGGATTCGCAAAGCTCGGCCCAGGTGCGGCTGCCCATCACCAAGGCGGTGCTGGCCAGCCGTATCGGCATCGCCCCGGAAAGCCTGTCGCGGGCCTTGGCCCGGCTGAAATCCGTCGGCGTCGAAAGCCACGGCCGCGAGCTTGTGCTGACCGACCTCGACGCCTTGCGCCGTCTGGTCCGCGAGGGTTCGGACGATATCCCTTAACGAACGTCAAGGATTGCCGGCCTGCGCTCCCGCAGGGTTTGTGGGAGTTGACGCGAGGTCTGTGCATGTCCGGCGATATCTTGAAGACGGATGATGGCAAGGCGGGGCCGCCGGCCTGGCTGGCGCAGGCCCTGGACGTGGCCGTCCTGGATGTCCGGCCGTCCCTGGCCGCCGGCGAGGACCCGCTGGGCCTGCTGCTGACGGCCGCCGACGCGGTCGGTTTCGGCGGCTTCCTGGTGGTGGACGCGCCGTTCAACCCGTCGCCGCTGCGCCGGGTGCTGGCCGCCCGCGGCTTCTCGTCCTACGGCCGCCGGCTGGGGCCGGCGCACTGGCGGGTGTTCTTCCACATGGATGGCGGCCAGGACTGGGACCGCGACGCCGAGGTCGACGTGCTGCCGGAAGGGGCCTTGACCTGGAACGAGGCGGACGGCCTGCATGTCGACGTGCGCAAGCTGACGCCGCCCTTGCCGATGCTGGCCATCCTGCGTCTGCTGGACGGTACCGCCGGCCTGGACGCCCTGGTGGTCCATCACGAGCGCCTGCCGCAATTCCTGATCCCCGAACTGGCCGAACGGGGCTGGCAGGTGGTCCGCACCGCCGAGGAATTCCAGGATGTCCGTCTGTGGCTGGAGCGCGGGTCCTGATGTTTGCCGGCGCTTTCATGATGGGGGCCAAGGACCGGCTGCTGCCGCCTTCGGTGCCCTTCCGCTTCTTCGCCACCGCCGTATTGATGCATGTGGCCGGCTGGGCCGTCCTGCTGGCCGGCGCCGGCGACCTGTCCGGCTATATGGGCGGCCTGGGCCTGCCCCTGGCCGGTCTGCACCTGATCACCCTGGGGGTGCTGGCCATGTCGGGGATGGGGGCGGCCTTCCAGATGCTGCCGGTGGCCACCCGGCGGCAATTGGGGCCGGTCTGGGCCTGCCGGCTGAGCTGGTGGCTGTTCACCCCCGGCGTCGTGGTGTTGTCCCTGGGTTTCGCCACCGCCTGGACCTGGGCCTTGCATGGCGGCGCCACCCTGGCGGTGGCCGGGCTGGCCCTGTTCGCCTTTCTGGTCGGGCGCAACCTGATGCAGGTGTCCGACCTGCCCGGTGTCACCCGCCACGTCTGGCTGGCCGTGGTCTCGCTGGTGCTGCTGGCCGGCCTGGGGCTGCTTCTGGTCGTCGACCTGGATATCGGCGTCCTGCCCGATCGCGCGGCGGTGGCGGCAACGCACGCCCTGCTGGCCGGCTACGGTTTCATGGGCATGCTGACGATGGGATTCAGCATGGTGCTGATCCCGATGTTCGTGCTGTCGCAAGGGGTGCCCGACCGGGTCGGCACCCGGTCGGCCGCCCTGTCCGCCGCCGCCCTGCTGCTGGGGGCGGGGGGAAGCCTGGCCGGCTCCGGCGCGGCCGCCGCCCTGGGCGGGCTGGTCGGGCTGGCGGCGGTGGCGGTGCACCTGAAGGCCCAGGCGGCGGTGCTGAAGGGACGCATGCGCAAGCGGCTGGAAAGCTTCTTCCGGCTGGTCAAGGGGGCCTGGGTGGTCCTGCCGCTCAGTCTGGCGGCGGGCATCGCCCTGGCCTTGGGTCTGGCTCCGGACGTGACGGCGCCGTTGTGGGGATTGCTGCTGGTGCTGGGATGGCTGCTCAGTTTCGCCACCGGCATCCTGCAGCGGATCATGCCGTTCCTGGCCTCGATGCATTCCGGGGCCAACGGCGGCAAGCCGGTCTTGCTGTCGCATCTGGTCTGGGAGACCCCGCTGACGCTGCATGTCGCCGGGCATGCCGGCGGCGTCGCGCTGCTGGCGGTCGGACTGGTGCTGCATTCGCCGTTGATCTTGACCGCCGGGGCCGTGCTGGGGCTGGCCGGCGCCCTGTCGTTCGCACTGTTCGCCCTGGTGATGACGCGCCGTTACCAGGCCTATGAAAACACCAAAAACAAAGGAACCCCCCCTGAATGATGAACCAGACCCAGATCGGTGCCCTGCTGCACCAGGATCACATGTCGACCATCGAGACCCTGCAGGTGCTGGAAGAGACGCTGGGCCGGCATCGGTCGGTTCCCGCCGTCGACGACGACCTGCGTTTCGTCCTGAAGCGGCTGTCGCGCACCCTGCGGGCCGAGGTCGAAAAGCATTTCGGCTTCGAGGAGAACCATCTGTTCCCGGTTTTCGTCGAACAGGGCGAGACCGGCATCGTCATGATGCTGACCCACGAGCACCGTTCGATCCTGCCTTTGGCCCTGCAGGTGGCCGACATCGCCGACGCCGCCCAGGCCGCCGGCTTCACCGACGAGACCTGGCGCAATTTCCGCGATGCCGGCGGCGAGCTGGTGGAACGCGAGATCTTCCATATCCAGAAAGAGGAAATGGGCCTGCTGGCCGCCATTTCGGCCCTGGTCGAGCCGGAGGTCGACACCCGGCTGGCCGAAACCTACCGCCAGGTGGTCGGCTGACCGACCGGGGGAAGCCCCGGCCGACGGCCAGGGCGATCGCCTTTGGCGATCACCCTGGCGTCTTTCATGTCGGCCTCAATCGCCGGCGGGGGCATCCGCCCCCTCAGGCTTCCTCGCGTTCCCTCCGGGGCTCCGCCCCTCCGGCCGCTGCGGCGCCCAACGGGCATAGTCCTCGCTACGCTCGTCCAAAGGCGATCATCCTGGGCCGACGGCCATCGGCGATTGACAGAAGGCGGGGCATGCGCCATCACACCCTCAGCGGATTTCGAGGGAGAGAGCGCATGAGTGCCGTCAGGATCGTCTCGACCACCCCGTTCGATGGCCAGAAGCCGGGGACCTCGGGCCTGCGCAAGAAGGTCAGGACCTTCCGGCAGCCGCATTATCTGGAAAATTTCGTCCAGGCCATCTTCGAGTCCATCGGCGACGTCTCCGGCAAGGTGCTGGTGCTGGGCGGCGACGGCCGCTACCACAACCGCGCCGCCTGCCAGATCATCCTGAAGATGGCCGCCGCCAACGGCTTCGCCAAGGTGATGGTCGGGCAGGGCGGCATCCTGTCGACGCCGGCGGCGTCGTGCGTCATCCGCAAGTACGGGACCTTCGGGGGCATCATCCTGTCGGCCAGCCACAATCCCGGCGGCGAGACCGAGGATTTCGGCATCAAGTACAACATCCCGGCCGGCGGCCCGGCGCCGGAAGCGGTGACGGAAGCCATCCACGCCCGCACCCTGTCCCTGCGCGAGTACCGCATCCTCGAC
>CAJANN010000273.1 GCA_903941095.1 uncultured Rhodospirillaceae bacterium
CCCGCGCCGCCGACGGCCTGACCGCACTGGTCCGCGCCCGGCCCCTGCCCCCCGCCCCGGCGGTCCTGGAAATCGGCTGCGGCACCGGCCAGCTGACCCGGCGCCTGAAGCCGCTTCTGGGCGGAAGCTGGCTGGTCACCGACCTGTCGCCGGCAATGGTCCAGGCCGCCCGCGCCGCCGCCCCGGACGCCGATTTCCGGGTGATGGACGGCGAGAATCCCGACCGGCAGAGCGGTCCCTTCGACCTGATCGTGTCGAACCTGGCCGCCCAGTGGTTCACCGACCTGCCGGCCGCCGTCGGCAGGCTGTCCGCCTGCCTGAAGCCGGGCGGCATCCTGGCCTTTTCCACCCTGGCCCGCGAATCGCTGCGGGAATGGCGGGCCGCCCATGCCGGCCTGGGACTTGCCGACGGCACCTTGCCCCTGCCCACGATCGAGGCGTTGCGGGCGTCGCTGCCGCCCGCCACCGACCTGCATTCCCAGCATTTCACCGTCCGCCATGCCGACGGGACCGCCTTCCTGGCGGCGCTCCGGGCCATCGGTGCCCGCGTCCCCGCCGAAGGCTATCGCCCGCTGCCGCCGGGAACCCTGCGCAGGGTGATCAAGGCGATGGGTGTGCCGGCGGAAGTGAGCTACCATGTCGTCCATGCCATCCTTGCCGCGGAGTAGGCGATGAAAGGCGTATTCGTCACCGGCACCGATACCGGGGTGGGCAAGACCCTGGTCTCGGCCTGGCTGGCCCAGAAATGGCGCGCCGATTACTGGAAGCCGGTGCAGACCGGCACCCTGGACGACGACGATTCGACGACGGTGGGCCGGCTGGCCCCCGATGCCCGCATCCATCCGCCGGCCTATCGCTTCAAGGCGCCGCTGTCCCCGCACGAAGCCGCCCGGCGCGAAGGCGCCCGCATCGACCTGTCGGCCCTGATCCCCCCCCCGGTCGGCGGACCGCTGGTGGTCGAAGGGGCCGGCGGCGTGATGGTGCCGCTGAACGAACTGGCCCTGACGGTGGATTTCATCGAGCGGCTGAAGCTTCCCGCCCTGGTGGTGGCCCGCAGCGCCCTGGGCACCATCAACCATACTCTGCTGACCCTGGACCTGCTGCGCCGCCGCCGCATCCCCATCCTGGGGGTGGTGATGAACGGCCAGAAGAACCCCGGCAACCGTCAGGCCATCGAACAGTTCGGCGGCGTTCCGGTGCTGGCCGAACTGCAGCCCCTGCCGGCGGCGACGGCCCGGATCGTCGCCGGCTTGCCCGATCCCGCTTTCCAGCTTTTGGACCCGTCCGCATCATGACCCTGTCCTACGACGAACTGCGCGCCCTGGACGCCCGCCATGTCTGGCACCCCTTCACCCAGGCGGCGACCTCGCCGCCGGCCATCCTGGCCCTGGGCGCCAGGGATGCGGTGATCTATGGCGCCGACGGCCGGGAATATCTGGATCTGGTGTCGTCCTGGTGGGTCAACCTGCACGGGCATTCCAACCCGGCCATCGCCCGCGCCATCGCCGATCAGGCGGCACGGCTGGAGCAGGTGATCTTCGCCGAGTTCACCCACGAGCCGGCGGCCCGGCTGGCGGCGCGGGTCTGCGCCCTGCTGCCGGGCGACCTGGACCGGGTGTTCTATTCCGACGACGGCTCCACCGCCGTCGAGGTAGCCATGAAGATGGCCCGGCAATACTGGACCAACACGGGCGACGACCGAACCGTCTTCGTCGCCTTCGACGGCGGCTATCACGGCGATACCGTCGGGGCGATGTCGGCCGGGCATTCGTCAGGTTTCTTCGGGGCGTGGGAAAACATGCTGTTCCCCGTCGAGGTCGCCCCCTTCCCGGCCACCTGGGACGGCGACGAGGACGTCGAGGCCCGCGAGCAGCGCGCCCTGCTGGCCCTGGACGAGATCATCGGACGCCACCCCCGCCGTATCGCCGGCATCATCATCGAGCCGCTGATCCAGGGGGCATCCGGCATGCGCATGTGCCGGCCGGACTTTCTGCGCGCCCTGGAATCCCGTGCCCGCGAGGCCGGAACGCTGCTGATCCTGGACGAGGTGATGACCGGATTCGGCCGAACCGGCGCCACCTTCGCCTGTCTGAAAGCCAACATCACCCCCGACCTGATCTGCCTGTCCAAGGGACTGACCGGCGGCTTCCTGCCGCTGTCGATGACCGTGGCCCGCGAATTCATCTACGAGGCCTTTCTGGGCCTGGATATCGGCCGCGCCTTCCTGCACGGCCATTCCTACACCGCCAATCCGCTGGGCTGCGCCGCCGGGCTGGCCTCGCTGGACCTGCTGCAGGCCCCCGATTGCCAGGCCCGCATCCGGGCCATCGAGGACATTCACCGCCACCGCCTGCCGGGACTGGTGGCCCGCCACCCGGCCCTGACCCGGCCGCGCATCTGCGGCACCGTCGCCGCCGTCACCCTGCCCGGCGAAGGCTATGGGTCGGCGCTCAGCGCCAGGCTGAAGAAGAACTTCCTGGAACGCGGCCTGCTGCTGCGCCCGCTGGGCGACGTGCTGTACCTGCTGCCGCCCTATTGCATCGAAGACACCCAACTGCACCGGGCCTGGGACGTCATCGACGGCGTCCTGGCCAAGCTGTAGCGGAGACCCGCCGATGTTGCGCATCGAAGAAATTGTCGGCGCGATGGACGACGACTTCCGCGATGCCCTGGAAGCCCTGGACGACGCCCGTCTGGCCGAACTGGCCGGCAACCGCAAGGCGCTGAACAAGTTCCGCCCGGTCGGCGTCTCGCAGACCGAGGCCCTGGCGATGATCGCCGCCATCCAGGAATTACGGCGCAATCCGCCGCCGCCGCCGCCGCCACCACCACCCTCGCCGCCTCCCCCGCCTGAACCGGAACCCGTGCCCATGCCGGAACCGGAACCCATGCCGGAACCGGAACCCATTCCCGAGCCGGAACCCGTGCCGGAGCCTGGCGTGGAAGCGGCCCCCGTCCCCATGCCGAAGCCTCTCGCAGACGCCGAACCCGAACCCGAGCCCGAGCCGCCGCCCGCCGCACCGGCGGCGACACAGCCGCCGACGGCATCGCCCGTCGCCGTGGACGGACGGCGGTCCGGCCTGCTTCCCCTGGCCGCCGCCGCCCTGGCCGCAGCGGCCGCATTATTGTCGCGGATTCTCTGATGTTCAGACGCAACGCCCGCCGCCTGCCGCTGATCCTGGTCCTGGCCGCATCCGTCGCCGGCGGGGCCGCCCTGCTGATCCGCAACGGCAGCCGGGTGGTGGCGACGGCCACCGTTCAACCCGGCGCGGCGGTGGAGGCGGTCTATGCCACCGGCATGGTCGAACCGGAAACCTGGGCCAGAATCGGCCCGCTGACCACCGGACGTATCGCCGAAATCCTGTCCCGCGAGGGCGAGACGGTCCGGCGCGGCCAACCTTTGGCCCGCCTGGACGACCGCGAGGCCGGGGCCAAGGTCGCCGAACTGGAAGCCCGCGCCGCCTATTGGCGGGAAGAAATGCTGCGTGCCCGCACCTTGGCCGACAAGGGCATCAAGGCCCGCGAGGCCGAACAGAAGGCCGCCAGCGAATACAATCAGGTCACCGCCGCCATCGCCGCCGCCCGCCAGCGGCGCAGCGACCTGCTGGTGGCCTCGCCCATCGACGGCGTGGTGTTGCGCCGGGACGGCGAACCGGGCGAGGTGGCCGGCCCGGAAGCCACCCTATTCTGGGTCGGCGAGCCCCGGCCGTTGCGCATCACCGCCGATGTCGACGAAGAAGACATCGCCCGGGTCCAGCCCGGCCAGCGGGTGCTGATCAAGGCCGACGCCTTTCCCGATCGTTCCCTCGAAGGGCGCGTCGACCGCCTGACCCCCAAGGGTGACCCCGTCAACAAGACCTTTCGGGTACGGGTACGCCTGCCCGACGACACCCCGCTGCTGATCGGCATGACCACCGAAATCAATATCGTCACCGCCGAAAGGACCGGGGTCCTGCTGGTCCCCTCGTCGGCCCTGAGCGCGGAGAGCACGGTGTTCGTCGTTCAGGACGGCAAGGCGCAAAGCCGGCCGGTGCGGCCGGGTATCCGCGGCCGCGACCGGACCGAGGTGGTGGACGGGCTGAGCGCCGGTGAAAGCGTGCTGGCCGCCCCGCCGGCCGGCCTGAAGGCCGGCGACAGGGTCAGGACGGAGTAATCCCGATGGCGCTGCCGCTGGGTCTGGCCATTGCCGTCCGCCACCTGCTGCACCGCCGCCGCCAGACCGTCACCTCGCTGGTCGGGGTCTCGCTGGGGGTGGCGTTCTTCATCGGCATCGCCTCGATGATGCAGGGCTTCCAGCGCGACTTTGTCAACCGCATCATTGACGCAGCCCCCCACGTCACCATCAAGGACGAATTCCGCAAGCCGCCGCCGCAGCCGGTGTTCGCCGCCTATCCCGACAGCGCCGTCATCCTGTCGGGATTGAAACCCAAGGACGAAATCCGTGGATTGCGCGGTGCCCGCGCCATCATCGACGCCCTGGAGCGGATGCCGGGCCTGCACGTCGCCCCCACCCTGGCCGGACAGATCCTGCTGCGCTTCGGGGCCAAGGACGTCTCGGCCAATGTCACCGGCATCGTCCCCGACCGCGAACGCTTCGTCACCAAGCTGGAAAAGGATCTGATCGTCGGGTCGCTGGACAGCCTGTATACCGCCGCCAACGGCCTGATCATCGGCGAAGGCATCGCCCTGAAGGCCGGGATCGGCCTGAACGACATGGTCTCGGTCATCGCCCCGTCGGGGGTGCTGATGCGGATGAAGGTGGTCGGCATCTTCCGCAGCGGCATCACCCTGATGGACAATTTCGACACCTACGCATTGCTGAAGAAGGCGCAGGTCCTGCAAAACCGCCCCAATGTCGTCAACCGCATCCGCATCCGCCTGGACGACGTCGAACAGGCGGCCGATCTGGCCCGGTCCGTTGAAGCGCGCTTCGGCTGGCGCACCGAAAGCTGGCAAGAGCAGTCGTCGAACATCCTGGGGATCTTCGTCATTCAGAACGCCATCATGTATTCGACCGTCGGCGCCATTCTGATCGTCGCCTGCTTCGGCATATTCAACGTCATCTCGACGGTGATCTACGAGAAGACCCGCGATATCGGCATCCTGAAAAGCATGGGATTCCGCGAAGCCGACATCCGCCGCATCTTCGTCTACGAAGGACTGATGGTCGGCATCCTGGGCATGCTGATCGGCTGGGCCTTGGGCTATGGCATCGTCGAATTCATGGGATCGCTGAAATTCGAGATGGAGGGCTTCATCCGCGCCCAGGGCTTCGTGCTGTACCGGACCCCCCGGCATTACGTCATCAGCGGCGCGATGGCCATCGCCGCCTCGACCTTCGCCGCATGGCTGCCGGCCCGCCGGGCCAGCCGGCTGAATCCGGTGGATATCGTCCGGGGGGCGGCATGACCGCCGCCATCGAAGCCATCGGCGTCGCCCGCACCCTGCCCGGTCCGGTGCCGGTGACCCTGGTGCAGGATATCGACCTGACCGTCCGGCCCGGCGAATTCGTGGCCATCACCGGCCCTTCGGGATCGGGCAAGTCGTCGCTGCTTTATCTGCTGGGATTGCTGGATGTTCCCACCCGCGGCTCCATCCGCCTGCAGGGGCGGGACACTGCCGGCCTAAGCGGCGACGCCCTGGCCGACCTGCGTCTGGCCCGCATCGGATTCGTGTTTCAGTTCCACTTCCTGCTGCCGGAATTTTCCGCCGCCGACAATGTCGCCATTCCCATGCGCCGCCTGGGCGAACTTGGCGCCGGCGCCATCCGCCAGCGGTCCGAGGATCTGCTGGCATCGCTGGGATTGGCCGAGCACCGCCGCAAACTGCCCGAACAGATGTCGGGCGGCCAGCGCCAGCGGGTGGCCATCGCCCGCGCCCTGGCCAACGATCCGGCGGTCATCCTGGCCGACGAGCCGACGGGCAATTTGGATACCGCCTCGGCCCAACTGGTGTTCGACACCTTCCGCAGCCTGGCCCACGACCAGGGGCGGACCGTCGTCGCCGTCACCCACGACCACGACCTTGCCGCCACGGCCGACCGGCAGGTCCATCTGGTGGACGGGCGAATCGTCTGAAGACGCCGGTCCTCAGATCAGCTTCTGGATGCCCTGAAACAGCGATTTCATGGAAAACGGCTTGTTCATGAACAGGTTGACGCCCAGGTCATAGGCCTGACGTTCCCCTTCCTCGCCGACAACCCCGGTCAGCATCAGAATCGGTGTCTTCGGGTTGACGCTGCCATACCCTGCCCGAACCCGCCGGATGAATTCCATTCCATCCATGACATCCATCTGCCAGTCGACGATGGCGATGTCGGCAGCGGTCTGTTCCAAAGCTTCCAGGGCCTTAAGACCATTTTCGGCGGTAGTGACGTCCTTGATTCCGAGGGAATTGAGAGCGGTGCAGATCAGGCTGCGCATCTGTGGATTGTCTTCCACGATGACCGCTTTTTTGACGTCATTCATTCTTCTTTCTCCGGTCTCAGGATCGGTTGGAACACCAAGGAGTCATGTCCGCCCGCCAGTGTAACGCAAAAGCCGTCCCTTGGCCCAACTCTGTTTCAGCCTTGATGGCGCCACCGCCGACATCATCGAGCACCGAAGCCGAAACATCACGGATCGGCCGATCAGTTTTCTCACATGAAGGTATAAGGCGATTATTTGTTTGTGCCTTCCATCGGTCAAGAATTTTCCGCCATCCGACCCGGACCCCGACGCCGCAAGTCCAGATCCTCAGACATCCGGAAACCGGCATGAATGCACGAAACCCAAGCCTGTCCCCGCACCGTCAGGCTGTTGACGATCCGCGACCATTCATTTCAACAGACTCCAGATGCAAACGGCAACACCATCCGGCAGCGCGCCGGCCGTGCCGATGCCGGAATTCCGGTGCGGAAAGGCCGCAGCCGGCGACAGGCCGGGAGCATCGACCCATCCGCCCTGGCCGGACCAGGCTTCGTTCAGGTCCGGAAGGCCGCACATGGCCAAGCGGCGCCAAAACAATGATGGGTTGTTGATCTTGTTTTAAAATTCCATCCAACAGTTAACCGGCCATTATTGATACATTTAATATGTATTAATCATTGACAATTCTCATTAATGTTGTCGATAAATCTCATTCATTATTGTCTTGCTATAACTATGTAATAATGATGCCTTGACTGCGAATTAACGAAAAATTAAATATTTTCACGCCAGCTAGTCTGCATCATGTCTTCCCGAGAGTGCGCCTCCCCGTGCGACAGGTATAGCCAGATGACGAACAAACCCCGCCACGACACCGTCTTCTCTCTGGCATTCCGCGAGGCTCTCCTTCACATGAGAGGCAGGGGATTATCCGGGGCCGCCGCATATGAAAGTGCCCTGAAAGCCGCGGCAAGGGTCTCTGCGCGCCTGCTCGGCCGCCCGGTCTCGCCCCGCGAAATCGCAGCCCTCGTCACTCCCGCGCAGTGAGGCACCGATGATCGGAGACGTCGTCGAAGGCTGCATGGTTGCCTGGCTCGACCCCCCGGAAACGACAGGACAACCGCCGGCCCTCCGGAAAGTCGATAACGCGACGGCAAGGCATGCCGGCGCCAATATCGTCGAAATCGGAATTCCACACACCAGCCGCATCATCCGCAAAAAACTGAATGGCGGAAAAATGATCATCCGGGCGCCGGACGGGCGGGATCTGGTGGCGGATTGGAAGGAATAGCCAGGGGAAACACCCCCACGATCGGAGACGTGGTGCCCTCCCCCCCTTACATGGGCACCATCGGGAATGGTGCCGGTTCCCCTTCACATCCCAAGGCGGGCGGGATCTCGTCCATCGGCTCGACCATTGCCCGGATGCCATGAAGCCGTCGAAACGGCGACGCGCCCAACAGACCGCAGCGGAACGACGATCATGAACGCGAAGCTGTCGGAAGCTTGGGACTGAGACAGAAAAACTTAAGGATTGCTGCACGTCGGGAAGGAGAAGCTATGACTAATGGTGGGCGGCGAACTGCCAGGGAGATGTCGGAAATCACCAACGAGCAGGTGCTTCTCGCCATACTCTCGCTCCGCGGGGAGATGGAGCATCTGATGGTCAAGGCCGTCCCCGCACCGTCCCCTGCCGGCCCCGATGTCGAAATGCTGCGTCGGGAATTGGAAGAACTGCACGACTATATCCGGCGCACCAAACTGGAGGTGGCGGCGCTCAGACATCCCCGGGCGGGCAGCGACCGGCTGGTCGCCGCCACCTGCGAACTGGATGCGGTGGTCGGCGCCACCGAGCAGGCCACCAACGGCATCCTGCAAAGCGCCGAGGAGATCGAGGCGCTGGCGGGTCGGCTGCGGAACGCCGTACAGGACCCCGCCGCCAGCGAGATCGCCGACCACATGACCGATGCCGTGATGAAGATCTTCGAGCATTGCGGCTTTCAGGACATCACCGGACAGCGCGTCAACAAGGTGGTCAACACCCTGCGCTATATCGAGGAACGCATCGGCTCGATCGTCCGGATTTGGGGCGAGGAGACCTTCCACGCCCTGCCCTTGCCTTCCGGCGAGGACACCGATTCCGACCGGGATTTGCTCAACGGCCCGCAATTGGACGGCGACAGCGTCAGCCAGAGCATGATCGACGATTTGCTGGCGGCGATGGAAAAGCCCGCAGACCCGGCGGTCGGAAGGGGATCGACTTGTCCCCTGCCATCGGTTGCGGCCGAGGCGGACGGAGAAATCAAGCTGGCTGAAAAGGATCTCGCCGGCCGGCTCCGCATTTTCCTCGATTACGAGATCGAGTGGAACGACCGATTCAGGGAAATGAATAGCGATGGAGCGGGATTGGCCGCGCTGCAAGAGGAACGGGCCGTCTATGAGCACGATCTCGGCATCGAGGCACTGGTCGGGCGTATCGGCCACCTGCGCGAGGTGCGCACCGTTCTGTCCGAGCTTCTGGGCATGTCGGCATCGGGGACGCCGCGCGACGAAGTGGTGGCCCGGGTGCTGCGGTTCTTCACCGTTCCCTGCGATGACGGCATAGCCAGCGACCACGCACTGTTCCGCATGGAGGCGCTTCGATTGGCCGATGGACTCCGTGAATGGGGAGAGATGCCAGAGCGCGAAGCGGACCTGGACATGGAAATCACCGCCTCCTGGCGGAATCTGGAGGCGATGGCCGCCCTCATGACCTCGGCGGAACGGACGGCGGAACCGTTGGATATGATACGGGCCTGAAGGGAGAAAGACGGGATGGGGCTCGATATCGGCGACAACGCCTCACAGCGCATGGCGCTGCGCCTTCTGGTGCTCAGGACCATGAGCAGCGCCTGGGCCAATGGACAAGACGACCTGTCGGCGGCCATGTGGGCCGCCGCGGCCCTGCTGCAGGCCAATCCCCTGATGAGCGGCACCGAGGCGGCAGAGTGGGTCGACCGTCTGCGTCAGAGATGAAAAAGGGAAAAACGGGGCGCACCGAATCGGAACCAAGCTGCCGTTGTCGGCCGCTGGATCCGTCGGGGGTCCCGATGATACCGATGACGAGGAAGCGTGACCATCTCGTGGACCAGGAGATTGATCACCCGCCCCCCTCCCCCAGGGCTCCGAACTCAGGTTACGGAAGGGTAAATTTTTGACGTCATGCCCGCGCAGGCGGGCATCCAACCGACGGGAGCCGTCAG
>CAJANN010000274.1 GCA_903941095.1 uncultured Rhodospirillaceae bacterium
CTCTCTCTGACGCTCGCGGCATAGCGGCCGTGTCGTCCGAAGTTGGAGCGGAGGAGCGGTCATGAGCGAGCAGATCAAGCGAGCCCTTCTGGTGGACGATTGCGAGGTGACGCGCCGGTTGATCGGCATGGCTCTGGCCGCCACGGGGGTGCATGAATTCATAGTCGCGGCCGATGGGGCCGAAGCCATCGCCAGGCTGCAGGCGGAAAAGGTGGAAGTGGTGATCCTGGATCGCAGGATGTCCGGAATGGACGGTCTCGAATGTACCCGCCGGATCCGCGCGGGGATCGACGGCATCGACCCGCATATCTCCATCGTTCTGCTGACCGCCGTCACCGGCGCCGAATCGGAGCGGGAGGCCTATGAAGCCGGCGTCGACCTGTTCATGGAGAAGCCGATTTCCATTCGCAAAATACAAGCTGGCATCAGTCGGATCATTGCCGGCAAAACACAGGCATAGGGGAGCGAGCCGTGGCGACCAGGGCCATTTTCGATTTGTCTCCGGGCATGAGCGTTGGGTCCGGTGTGTTCGACGACGATCACCGCGTCGTTCTGGAACTGGCCGCGTTGCTGCAAGATATCCGGCCGGGGGCTGAGCATCGGGCTCTGGTGCTCAGCGTCATCGGCGTTCTGGACGAGTGCCTGGGCGGGCATTTCCTGCGCGAGGAGCGGGCCATGCGGTCGGGCGGGCATTACCGTTTTGCCGAACATCGGCAAGAGCACGTGCAGTTCCGCCGCCGCATCCGTGCCGATCTGGCCGCCTACCGGGACGGGCTGATGGCGGTGGCCAGGGACCTTCCCTATATGGTGGCGGCCTGGGTGCGCCGGCACATCCTGCTGGAAGACCGGGCCTATGACGGCTGGAACAAGGGAAAGCGGATCGATCGACGGCCGCTGGCCTTCCTGGCACTGGAAGCCGAACCGAAAGTCCGGCATCGGTAGAACCGGGTCGCGCTTTTCGCCGATGGCGATATACTGCGCGTCGTCTCTTCCGTCTTTCCTGCGGCATTGGTCATGATACACAGCAAGATCGCCCTGGTTGCCGCCGACACCGAGCCCGGACAGGCCGCGCTGAAGCGGCTGCAGGATCGCTATCCCCATGTGCCGCCGGAAGAGGCCGAGGTCATCGTCGCCCTGGGCGGCGACGGCTTCGTGCTGGAAACCCTGCATCGCTGGCTGCATCGCGGCGTGCCGATCTACGGCATGAACCGGGGCACCGTCGGCTTCCTGATGAACGGTTTCCGCGAGCACGGCCTGCCCGAGCGGTTGCACCGTGCCCAGCCGGTTGACCTGCATCCGTTGCGCATGGTGGCCCGGCTGGGGGACGGCTCGACCGTCGAGGCCCTGGCCATCAACGAAGTCTCGCTGTTCCGCGAAACCCGCCAGGCGGCCAAGCTGCGGATCCGCATCGACGGCAAGGTGCGTCTGGACGAGCTGATCTGCGACGGCGCCCTGGTGGCGACGCCGGCCGGCTCGACCGCCTACAACCTGTCGGCCCACGGTCCGATCGTGCCGCTGGGGGCCGGCATCATGGCCCTGACCCCCATTTCCGCCTTCCGGCCCCGGCGCTGGCGCGGGGCATTGCTGCCGCACCATGCCCGCGTCTCGTTCGAGGTTCTTGAGGCCGGCAAGCGGCCGGTGTCGGCGGTCGCCGACTATACCGAGGCCCGCGACGTCATGGAGGTCGAGGTGCGCGAAGCCCGCGACGTCACCCTGACGCTGCTGTTCGATCCCGAACACAATCTTGAGGAACGCATCCTGGCCGAACAGTTCCAGGCCTGATCACTTCCACAGCAGCAGGCCGGCCAGGATCGCCGTCAAGGCCCAGGGCAGCCAGCCGGGTGCGCGGCCGCGCCGGCCGTCCTCGCCGCGCATGGACCGCATGGTGTCGGGGTGCAGCTTCAGGCCGCCATTCATCATGGCGGTATAGGCCTTTTCGGTTTCCGCCAGCATGCGCGGCAGCCGTTCCAGGGCGCCGACGGCGCCCAGCACGGTTTCCTTGATGCGGGTCTGCGGCCCCAGATTGTCGATCATCCATGATTCGATCAGCGGCCGCGCCAGTTCCCACATGTTGACCGTGGGGTCCAGGGTGCGGCCGACGCCTTCGGCCACCAGCATGGATTTCTGCAGCATCAGCAGTTCCGGCTGGGTCTGCATGGAAAACTGCTCGGTGATCTGGAACATCTGCCCCAGCAGGCGGGCGATGGAAATTTCGTGCATCGGCTTGCCCATGATCGGCTCGGCGATCGAACGGCAGGCCTGGGTGAAGGTGTCGACGCTTTTGTCGGCGGGGACGAAGCCGGCTTCGAAATGCACTTCGGCGACGCGGCGGTAATCGCCGTTCAGGAAGCCCAGCAGCATTTCGCCCAGGAAGCGCCGCATGCGCTTGTCGACCCGGCCCATGATGCCGAAATCCACCGCCACAAGGTTGCCGTCCCGGTCGACGAACAGATTGCCGGGATGCATGTCGGCGTGGAAGAACCCGTCGCGGAACACCATGTTGAAGAAGGCTTCCGCCGCCTTTTTCAGAACCTCGTCCAGGTTCAGCCCGGCGGCGGCGATGGCGTCGCGTTCGTCGACCGGAATGCCGTGCACCCGCTCCAGGGTCAGGACCCGCTTGGCGGTCCGGCTCCAGTCGACGGCGGGAACCCGGAAGCTGTCGTCGCCGCGGAAATTCTCGGCCAGTTCGGCGGCGGCGGCGGCCTCGAAGCGCAGGTCCATTTCCAGGACCACCGATTCCTCGAAGGTTTCGACGCTTTCCACCATGCGCAGGCGGCGCAGCTTGGGCTGGGTCAGCTCGACCCATTCGGCCAGCCAGCGCAGCAGGTCGATGTCGCGGCGGAACGCCCGGTCGACGCCGGGGCGCAGAACCTTGACCGCCACTTCCTGCCCGTCCGCGGTGACGGCGAAATGGACCTGGGCGATGGAGGCGGCAGCCACCGGCACGTCGTCGAAGCTGGAAAAGGCCTGGTCCAGGTCCATGCCCAGCTCGTCGGCGATGATGGTCCGGGCCTGGGTGGCGGGGAAGGGGGCCAGGCGGTCCTGCAGGTCCGACAGGTCGGCGGCCATTTCCTCGCCCAGCAGGTCGGCGCGGGTGGACAGGGCCTGCCCCAGCTTGATGAAGGTCGGTCCCAGCTCCACCAGGGCGGCGGCCAGCCGCTGGCCGGGGCGTCCGTCGTGGTCGGGGGGCTGCCCCAGGCGCAGCAGGCGCGACGCCAGGGCGGCGATGGGCAGGTCGACCACCCCCAGGGCGTCGTGGCGGGCCAGGACGCGGGCGATGGTGAACAGGCGGTGCAGGTTGCGGGTGGCGCGGATCATCGGCTACAGGCGCCAGCCCGAATGGATGGCGGCGATGCCGCCCGACAGGTTGCGCACGGCGACGTGCTCGAAGCCGGCGTCGCGCACCATCGCGGCCATTTCCTCCTGGGGGGGGAAGCGGCGGATGCTTTCCACCAGATACTGGTAGGCCTCGCGGTTGCCGGTCACCATGCTGCCGACGCGGGGCAGCACGTTGAAGGAGTAAAGGTCGTAGAATTCCTTCAGGCCGGGCACCACCACCTGCGAGAATTCCAGGCACATGAAGCGCCCGCCGGGCTTGAGGACGCGATAGGCCTCGGCGATGGCGCGGTCCCAGTGGGTGACGTTGCGCAGGCAGAAGGCGATGGTGTAGCGGTCGACCGAGCCGTCGGCCACCGGCAGATGCTCGGCATTGCCGCACACCCAGGTCAGCGGGCCGGCGACGTTGCGGTCGACGGCCCGGTCGCGCCCGACCGCCAGCATCTCGCGGTTGATGTCGCAGACGATGGCCGGGCCGCCGCCACGCTTCTTCCAGCCGAAGGCGATGTCGCCGGTGCCGCCGCCGACATCCAGCAGGGTCTGCCCCGGCTGCGGCCGCAGCCAGTCCAGGAAGCCGGCCTTCCACAGCCGATGCACGCCGACGCTCATCAGGTCGTTCATCAGGTCGTACTTGCCGGCGACCGAATCGAAGACCTCGCGGACCAGCGAGGACTTCTCGTCCTCTCGCACGGTCTGGAAGCCGAAATGGGTGGTGGCGGGCCCTTGGCCCTGCGGCTCGCTGCTCATGGTGCGGCACCTTAGCCGAAAGCCGTTTGTCAGGCGAGAGCTTCGTGAAAGGGAGTGCCGCGACGATTCACGCGCACATTCATGGCTTGTTCATGCATAAACAGAATCCGATTTATACTTTTAGCATATTGGTGCCTGCCAATATGTCTGTTATGCACAGGCACGATAGTAGCTTGGGACCGAGTGTCGGCGTGAGTATAAACGATCAGATTGCTCAGGCATTGGCCAATCACAGCCTGTGGAAGCTGCGGATCAGGCGGGCCATCGAGAGCGGTGAGTGCGACGTGTCCGCAGAGGATGTCGCGCGGGATGATCTGTGCGCATTCGGGCGGTGGATGTATCGGTTCGGCCAGTCGCCGTCGGTCGGCGAAAGCGGACACTACCGTACGGTCAGGGCCTTGCACGCCGAGTTCCACGGTGCCGCAGGCGAGGCCCTGGGCCTCGCCCTGGGGGGCGAGAAGGCCCTGGCCGCCGCCTCGCTGGAGCAGGGGCGCTTCGCCCAGGTCGCGGACGCCCTGTTTTCCGCCCTGATCGACTGGCAGCGTTCCATCGCCATGACATCCTCGGACGTCCGCCTGACGTGGCGCGAGTGGGTCGACCGGCGGATCGGCAGGGTCAAGGTCCGGCTGTGGCTGGCCGTCATCATTCCGTCGGTGGTCGGCTGGGTTGCCTTCGGTTTTTTTCAGTCCCATCTGGCGGGCGAGGTTCAATCGGCACGGGCGACCGAGCGGGTGGCGGAGCTGGAAGGCGCCATCATCGGCCTGGTGCATGAGCTGCAGCGGGAACGCGGCCAGTCCATCGCCTTTTCCGCCGGCGGCGGCACGGATCTGGCGGCGCAGCGTTCGGCCACCGACGCCCGGCGGAAGGCGTTCGCCGCGTTGGGTGCGGCGATGGAAGCCGATTTCCCGCGGGCACTGGCTCCGTCCCTGCACCGGGCCTCGGCGGCCTTGGACGCTGTCGATCCGGTTCGCGGGCGGCTGACCGCCCGCGGGACCGGCCAGCCCGATGTGAAGGAGACGTTCGGCACCGCCATCGATTCGGTGGTGGCGGTGTCCGATGCCATGCTGCCGCTGGTTCTTGATCCCGGTGTCCGCAATCTGCTGGTCGCCCTGACCCATCTGTCGGCGGCCAAGGAATATGCCGGCCTTGAGCGGGGAATCGGGGTCGGGGCCGTTGTTGCCGGGCGATTGGAGCCGGCGGTGCGGGTCCGTCTGCTGGAATTGTCGGTCCTGCAGGACGAGCGGCTCTCCCTGTTCATGCGCAAGGTTCAGCCGGTCTTTCCCGAGATGGTCGAAGGGCTGCCGCTGGCCCGTACCCTGTCGGACCTGAAGCGGCTGCGGGCCGGTCTGGGCGGCAGTGCCGGTCTGGGGGGCATCACGCCGGACCAGTGGTTCGCCGTGGCGTCGGCCCGCGTCGATGCGCTGCGTCAGGCCGAGGACCGCATGGTGGAGAAGGTGCGGGGCCTGACGGCGGTTCGGGCGGAGAATGCCGTCAGGGAAATGTTGCTGGGCAGCGGCCTGTTCGCGCTGTCCCTGCTGGCCGGGTCGGCCATCGTCGTGTTCCTGGCCAGGGGCATCAGCCGGCCGATCCGGATGTTGACCGCCGCCATGCACGCGGTGTCCCGCGGGGACCGCGACGTCGCCGTTCCCGCGGTCGGCCGCTCCGACGAGATCGGCGACATGGCCCGGGCCTTGCTGGTCTTCCGGCAGCATTCGGTGACCCTGGAGCGGCAGGCGGAAAAAATCAGCATGGCCCGGCATGCCCTGACGGCGAAGAACGGCGAGTTGCTGGAGTTGGCCGACCGGGCCGAGCAGGCCAATCGCGCCAAAAGCGAGTTTCTGGCCAATATGAGCCACGAAATCCGCACCCCGATGAATGGCATCATCGGCATGGCCTATCTGGTTCTGGCCGGAAACCTGCCCAGTACCTACCGGGCCTATGTGCAGATGATCGAATCCTCGGCGCGCCGGCTGCTGGGGATCGTCAACGACATATTGGATTTCTCGAAGATTGAATCTGGAAATGCTATTATTGAAAATAAAGTATTCAACATAGAAGACATGATAGACGGAGTTGTTAATAGTGTAAGGAACAATGTATTCAATAAAAATATAGAGCTTGTTGTTAATTTTTCGCATGGAATGTGCTATGACTTGAGTGGCGACTCGCTCAAGTTGGGGCAGATCTTGTTGAATTTTCTGACGAATGCCGAGAAATTCACGGAAAAGGGCGAGATCGTCGTCGACGTCTCGCTGGATCGTCAGGGTGACGAGGATGGGCTGCTACGTGTCGCCGTGACCGATACCGGCATCGGGCTGTCGCCGGAACAGCAGGGCAAGTTGTTCCAGGCCTTCCAGCAGGCCGATGCCTCGACGACCCGCAAGTATGGCGGGACGGGGCTGGGACTGGCGATATCGAAGCAGTTGGCCGAGCTGCTGGGGGGCGAGGTCGGGCTGGACAGCGCCCTTGGCAAGGGCAGCACGTTCTGGTTCACGGCGCGTGTCAAGCTTTTTTCACC
>CAJANN010000275.1 GCA_903941095.1 uncultured Rhodospirillaceae bacterium
ATGCCGCCCGCACCGGCCAGATCCTGCCGGTCCAGCCGGTGTCGGTGGCCTATACCCGGCTGGACGGCCTGCCGCTGACCCGGGCGCTGCGGCAATTCTATTCCTGGTATGGCGACATGACCCTGGCCGGCCATTTGCCCGCCGCCCTGGGCCTGGGGGCGCTGACCGTCGAGGTGACGTTTCATCCGACGGTGACCATCGCCGACTTTCCCGACCGCAAGGCGCTGGCCAACCATTGCCACGACGTCATTTCGCACGGCGTGGTGACCGCCCTGGCCGGCCGCGCCGATTCTTGACTCGAAGGCCGGCGATGCTGTTAGCTGAATATCGGATGGGGCCGTATCCCGCGGCCATAAGGCAGTGACCAAGAAGCTTTTCGTCAAGACCTACGGTTGTCAGATGAACGTCTACGATTCCGCCCGCATGGCGGACGTGCTGGCGCCGCTGGGCTATGCCCCGGCCGACGGCCCCGAGCAGGCGGACATGGTCATCCTCAATACCTGCCATATCCGCGAAAAGGCGGCGGAGAAGGTGTTTTCCGAGCTGGGGCGCCTGAAGCGGCTGAAGGCCGAACGGGACGGGGCGATGATCATCGCCGTCGCCGGCTGCGTCGCCCAGGCCGAAGGCGAGGAGATCCTGCGCCGCGCCCCCTTCGTCGACATCGTGCTGGGGCCGCAGACCTATCACCGCCTGCCGGAGATGGTGGCCCAGGCCGCCCGGGCCGGCGGGGCGGTGCTGGACACCGAGTTTCCGCCCGAACCGAAATTCGACTTCCTGCCCGGTCCCCAGGCCGGGGGGGCGGCGGCATTCCTGTCGGTCCAGGAAGGCTGCGACAAGTTCTGCAGTTTCTGCGTGGTGCCCTATACCCGCGGCGGCGAATATTCCCGCCCGGCGGCGGCGGTGATCGACGAAGCGCGGCGGCTGGTCGACCAGGGCGTGGTCGAGCTGACGCTGCTGGGGCAGAACGTCAATGCCTGGCACGGCGAAGACGGCTGGGGATTCGGCCGGCTGATCCGCGCCCTGGCGGAAATCGACGGGCTGAAGCGCATCCGCTACACCACCTCGCATCCGCGCGACATGCAAGACGACCTGATCGCCGCCCATGCCGAAATCGACAAGCTGATGCCGTTCCTGCACCTGCCGGTGCAGTCGGGCTCGAACCGCATGCTCGAGGCGATGAACCGCCGGCACGACCGCGACACCTATCTGCGGCTGGTGGAGCGCCTGAAGGCGGCGCGCCCCGATCTGGCGCTGTCGTCGGATTTCATCGTCGGCTTTCCCGGCGAGACCGAGGCCGATTTCGCCGACAGCCTGGATCTGGTGCGGCAGGTGGGATTCGTGCAGACCTATTCCTTCAAGTATTCGGCGCGGCCGGGCACCCCCGCCGCCGGCCTGCCCAACCAGATTCCCGAGCCGGTCAAGGAAGCCCGGCTGGCCGAGCTGCAGGACCTGCTGAACGAACAGACCCGCCGCTTCAACACCGCCTGCATCGGCCGGGTGATGCCGGTGCTGCTGGACCGGCCGGGCCGCCATCCCGGCCAGCTGATCGGCCGCAGCCCCTATATGCAGTCGGTCCATGTCGACGATATCGCCGCCCGCCTGGGGCAGGTGGTGGATCTGCGCATCACCGAGCTTTATCCCAATTCCCTGGCCGCCGTGCCGGCCGACGCGGAAAGGATGCGGGCGTGACCCCCATCGCCACGACCCGAACCACCCTGGTCCGCGAGTTTTCCGACAACGCCCTGCTGCAGATCCTGTTCGGCCCGCACAACGCCCATCTCGACCGGATCGAGCAACTGGCCGGGGTGGCGCTCAATGCCCGCGGCAACAGTGTCGAGATTTCCGGCGAGCCGGCCTCGGCCCGCGAAACCGCCGAGGCCCTGGACGGGCTGTACGACCTGGCCCGCCGTCAGGGCCATCTGGAAAGCGCCGACATCGACGCGGCCCTGCGCATGACCCGCCATACCGTGCCGGCGGCGCCCGATCTGGTGCTGCGCACCCGCAAGCGGCACATCGCCCCGCGCACTCCGACACAGGCCGAGTACCTGAACGCACTGAACAACGACGATCTGGTGTTCGGCCTGGGGCCGGCCGGGACCGGCAAGACCTATCTGGCGGTGGCCAAGGCGGTGTCGCTGATGCTGGCCGGCGAGGTCGACCGCATCATCCTGTCGCGGCCGGCGGTGGAAGCCGGCGAACGGCTGGGTTTCCTGCCCGGTGACCTCAAGGACAAGGTCGACCCCTATCTGCGGCCGCTCTACGACGCCCTGCACGACATGCTGCCGGGCGATCAGGTGATGAAGAAGCTGACCGCCGGCGAGATCGAGGTGGCGCCGCTGGCCTTCATGCGCGGGCGGACCCTGGCCAATTCCTTCGTCATCCTGGACGAGGCGCAGAACACCACCACCATGCAGATGAAGATGTTCCTGACCCGCATGGGCGAGCATTCGCGCATGGTGGTCACCGGCGACCTGTCGCAGACCGACCTGCCGCCGGGGGTGCGGTCGGGTCTGCGCGACGCCCTGGAAATTCTGGACGGCGTCGACGGGGTGTCGTTCGTCCGGTTCACCGACCGCGACGTGGTCCGCCACGATCTGGTCACCCGCATCGTGCGCGCCTATGACCGCGCCGAACGCAAGCGCAAGGATCCGCAATCATGAGCGAGGCGACCATCGACGTCGCGGTCACCATCGAGGACGAAAGCTGGCAGGAAGCCCTGCCCGGCGCCGAGGAGCTGTGCCGCACCCTGGCGGTGGCGGCCCTGCAGGCCGGCGGCGGCGAGCTGGACGGTCCCGGTGTCGAGATCAGCATCGTCCTGGCCGACGACGGCACCGTCCAGGCACTCAACCGCGACTGGCGCGGTCAGGACAAGCCGACCAACGTGCTGTCCTTCGCCGCCCTGGACGACGACGAGGCGCCCCCGGCGCCGCCGGGGGCGCCGGTCCTGCTGGGCGATGTCATCCTGGCCCTGGAAACCTGCCGCCGCGAGGCGGATGAACAGGGCAAAAGCCTGGCCCACCATACCGCCCATCTGGTGGTGCACGGGGTCTTGCACCTGCTGGGCTGGGACCACGAGGAAGACGAGGTCGAGGCCGAGGAAATGGAACGGCTGGAAACCCGGGTCCTGGCCCTGTTCGGCGTTGACGATCCCTATGCCGATGGCGGGGACCGGCGATCATGAGCGATCCTGGCCCTCTACCGCCCCGCAGCAACGGGGCGAACGACGCGGCCATCGCGGCCGCGGAAAACGGCGGCGACGACAGCCTGCTGCACAATATCCGCACCTGGATCCGTCAGCTGCGCCGCTCGAAGGGCAGCGAAAGCGTGCGCGAGGCGCTGGAAGAGCTGATCGAGGACCGCGACGATTCCGGCGTTCCCATCGACGACCACGAACGGGTGCTGCTGGGCAACATCCTGCACCTGCGCGACGTCACCGCCTATGACGTGATGGTGCCGCGCGCCGACGTGGTCGGGGTCGAGGCCGATACCGGCCTGGCCGAACTGACCGAACTGTTCACCCGCTGCGGCCATTCGCGCCTGCCGGTTTACCGCGGCACCCTGGACGACGTGGTCGGCATGGTCCACCTCAAGGACATGCTGGCGGTGATGCGGGTGGACAAGCCGTTCCAGATGCATCGCATCGTGCGCCGGGTGCTGTTCGTGTCGCCGGCCATGCGGGTGACGGACCTGCTGCTGGAAATGCGCCTGAAGCGGACCCACATGGCCCTGGTGGTGGACGAATATGGCGGCATCGACGGTCTGGTGACCATCGAGGACGTGGTCGAGCAGATCGTCGGCGAAATCGAGGACGAACACGACCGGACCAACGAGCCGGACATGGTGGTGCGCCCCGACGGCGTCATCGAGGCCGACGCCCGCACGCCGCTGGTCGAGTTCGAAGAGGCGGTCGGGCCGGTCCTGACCGACGAGGAACGCGACGACGTCGACACCCTGGGCGGTCTGGTGTTCTTCATCGCCGGGCGGGTGCCGGCCCGCGGCGAACTGATCGCCCATCCGTCGGGCCTGGAATTCGAAGTGGTCGACGCCGACCCGCGCCGGGTCAAATGGCTGCGGGTCCGCCGCGTCGCGCCGTCCGCCGCCGAGGAACGCTGATGGCCGCCGCCCTGGCGCTGCGGGCCATGCCCGGCGGCGGCGGACGGACCGGCGGCGCGGCGGCATGGATCGCCGCCCGTCAGGGCTGGCGCCGCCACGGTCTGGCCCTGGCCCTGGGATTGCTGGCGGTTCCCGCCCTGCCGCCCCTCGGGTTTCTGCCGGTTCTGCTGCCGGCCCTGTGCGGGCTGGTGTGGCTGCTGGACGGCGCGCGCTCGGGCCGGGCGGCGTTCGCCGCCGGCTGGTGGTGGGCCTGGGGCTGGTATTCGGTGGGCTTCTATTGGATCGGCAACGCCATGCTGGTCGAACCGGACAGGTTCGGCTGGATGATTCCCTTCGCCACCGTCGGACTGGGCGGGGTCCAGGCCATCGCCATCGGCTTCGCCACCTGGGCGGCCTTCGCCCTGAAGGCGGCCGGCATCGGCCGTATCCTGGTGCTGGCCGGCACCTGGACGGTCGCCGAATGGCTGCGCTCGTGGGTCGGGACCGGCTTTCCGTGGAATCCCATCGGTTCGGTCTGGGATGCGGTCCTGCCGGTGGCCCAGGCCGCGGCGGCGGTCGGGGTCTATGGGCTGGGCCTGCTGACCATCCTGATCTTCGCCCTGCCGGCGGTGTGGACCGATTTCTGCCCGGCCGGCCGGAAGCGGCTGGCGGTGGCCGCCGCCGCCGTGCTGCTGCTGGGCTTGTGGGCGGCGGGCAGCCTGCGCCTGTCCCGGCTGCCGACCGAGGCGGTTCCCGATATCCGTCTGCGGCTGGTTCAGGCGGCCATCGAACAAAGCCACAAATGGCGCGACGACCTGCGCGAGGCGCATCTGCTGGATCATCTGGAGCTGTCGCGCCGTCCAGGCTTCGATTCCGTCACCCACGTGATATGGCCGGAGACCGCGGCGCCGTTCTTCCTGGATCTGGATGAACGGCACCGTGCCCTGGTGGCCTCGGCCGCCCCGCCCGGGGGCATGGTGCTGACCGGGGCGCCGCGCGTCACGCCGCGCCATGTCGAGCCGCTGTCCCTGTGGAACAGCCTGATGGCCGTGGATGGTGCCGGGCAGGTCCAGGGGATTTACGACAAGGTGCATCTGGTGCCGTTCGGCGAATATGTCCCGCTACGCCGGATATTGCCGATCGACAAGATCACCCACGGCGGCACCGATTTCTCGTCGGGCCCGGGTCCGCGCACCATGACGCTGCCCGGCCTGCCGCCGTTCAGCCCGTTCATCTGCTATGAATCGGTGTTTCCCGGGGCCATCGCCGCCCGCGACCAGACCCGGCCGGAATGGTTGCTGACGGTGACCAACGATGCCTGGTTCGGCCGTTCGGCCGGGCCGCACCAGCATCTGGCCGCCGGCCGCATGCGGGCCATCGAGGAAGGCGCGCCGCTGGTGCGCGCCGCCAATACCGGCATTTCGGCGGTGTTCGATCCGCTGGGCCGCGAGCTGGCACGGCTGCCGCTGGGACAGCGGGGGATCGTCGATTCGATCCTGCCGCGGCCGGCGCCGCCGACTTTGTTCTCGGTCTGGGGAAATGCCATCGCCCTGGGACTGGCGGCTATGGCCATCGTCCTGGGAATGCTGCCTGTGCGCATGCGAATTCCGCATAAGGACATTCGGCTGACGCGATCCTGATTGAATTCGACACCCGATTGACTTGTATACAACTGCAGTTCTATGGTGGGTATACCACCTGCGGGTTATCCCGCTTGCACCATGTCAGGGATCGATGAATCGGATGGTCAAGACTCCGCGCAATACCACGGTGACCCAGCGCAAGGGCGGCAATCGGGGCCGCACTCCGTCGGGCAAGCCCAATCCCATCGATGTCCATGTGGGGGCGCGGGTCCGCCTGCGCCGCACGCTGCTGGGGATGAGCCAGGAAAGGCTGGGTGAGGCCCTGGGCCTGACCTTCCAGCAGGTGCAGAAGTACGAACGCGGCGCCAACCGTGTCGGCGCCAGCCGCCTGTTCGACCTGTCGCGGGTTCTTGACGTTCCGGTCAGCTTTTTCTTCGACGACATGGACGATCAGCTGAAGGGGCAAAGCCCCGCCCTGATCGCCGGCCTGGGCGAGCTGGCCGAGCCGCCGGCCCATTTCGAGCACGATCCGCTGGCCAAGCGCGAAACGCTGGAGCTGGTGCGGGCCTATTACCGGATCAGCGATCCGCAGGTCAGGAAGCGGGTCTACGAACTGGCCAAGGCCCTGGCCGAAGTCGCCGGCGACTGACCGGGGCCGCGGCTCCGTCCGGCCTCGCCGATTCGTCTTGACGAGGGCCGGCCCCACCTGCCACAAGAACGCGTCCGAAGTCCCCCGAACGGGGGGCTTCCGTGGAGATTTGTGACCGCTTGCCACCACGCTAAACACCGGCTAAGTGGGTGCATCCCGATGGCAGCCATCCGCCCATTCCGATGCCCCTGGTCCACCGCACTGGAACTAGGAGGGCTTGTCCCGTGTCCAAGAAGAATTTTCTTTTCACCTCTGAATCCGTCTCCGAAGGCCATCCCGACAAGGTGTCGGACCGCATTTCCGACGCGGTGGTCGATGCCTTCCTGGCCGCCGATCCCTATTCGCGCGTCGCCGTCGAAACGCTGACCACCACCAATCTGATCGTCCTGGCCGGCGAGGTTCGTGGTCCGTCGTCGGTGAACGCCGCGCTGATGGAAGAAATCGCCCGCCATGCGGTGAAGGATATCGGCTACGAGCAGGACGGCTTCCACTGGAAGAACGCCCAGGTTCAGGTGCATGTGCATTCCCAGTCCGCCGACATCGCCCAGGGCGTCGATTCCGCCGGCGACAAGGATGAAGGCGCCGGCGACCAGGGCATCATGTTCGGCTATGCCTGCAACGAGACCCCGGTGCTGATGCCGGCGCCGATCTATTACGCCCACGAGATCCTGAAAAGCCTGGCCGAGGCCCGCCATTCCGGCGCCCAGCCGCTGCTCGGGCCGGATTCGAAGTCGCAGGTGACCCTGGAATACCGCGACGGCAAGCCGGTGCGCGCCACTTCGGTGGTGGTGTCGACCCAGCACGACGCCAGCCTGTCCCAGGCCGATGTCCGCGAAATCGTCCGTCCGCATGTCCTGGACGTCCTGCCCGAGGGCTGGATGTGTCCGGAAGAGACCTTCTACGTCAATCCGACCGGCCGTTTCGTCATCGGCGGTCCCGATGGCGATTGCGGGCTGACCGGCCGCAAGATCATCGTCGACACCTATGGCGGCGCGGCCCCGCACGGCGGCGGCGCCTTTTCCGGCAAGGACCCGACCAAGGTCGACCGTTCCGCCGCCTATGCCTCGCGCTATCTGGCCAAGAACGTGGTGGCCGCCGGTCTGGCCGACCGTTGCGTCATCCAGCTGTCCTACGCCATCGGCGTGGCCAAGCCGCTGTCGGTCTATGTCGACACCTACGGCACCGGCAAGGTCGATGAGGACAAGCTGTCCACCGTGCTGCAGCAGCTGATGGACCTCAGCCCGCGGGGCATCCGGACCCATCTGGGTCTGAACAAGCCGATCTATGCCCGCACCGCGGCCTATGGCCATTTCGGTCGCAATCCCGATGCCGACGGCGGCTTCTCGTGGGAAAACCTGGATCTGGTCGACCCGCTGAAGCGGGCCTTCGGCGTCTGATCCGCCCCGGCGCGCCATAATGTCGCCGGCAGAATCCGAGACGGCGCAGGTCCGCAAGGACCTGCGCTTTTTCGGCCGCCGCAGCGGCAAGAAGCTGCGGCAGGGCGCCCTTGATCTGTTGGCGACCCTGCTGCCGCGTCTGGCGGTCCCCGTTCCGGCGGAAGGGGGGACACTGGACCCCCGCACCCTGTTTCCGGCCGCCGTCGACGCGGTGTGGCTGGAGGTCGGGTTCGGCGGCGGCGAGCATGTGGCCGCCCAGGCCCGCCTGCATCCCGAAGCGGGCATCATCGGCTGCGAGCCGTTCCGCAACGGTGTCGCCAGCCTGCTGACCCACCTGAAGGACAGCAATCTGGAAACCGTCCGCATTTTTCCGAACGATGCGCGCCGGCTGCTGCCGGCCCTGCCCGATGCCTGTCTGGATCGGGTCTTCGTGCTGTTTCCCGATCCCTGGCCGAAATCGCGCCATGCCGAGCGCCGGTTCATCGGCCGCGACAATCTGGACGCCCTGGCCCGGGTGATGCGCGATGACGGCGAGCTGCGGGTGGCGTCCGACGATCCGGTCTACCAGGACTGGGCGGCCAGCCAATTGCGGGCCCATCCCGATTTCGTCGAACGGCAGGTCACGACCGAGCGGGAAACCTTGCCGCCGGACTGGCCGGCGACGCGCTACGAGCAGAAATGCCTGGCCGGACGGCCGCCGGTCTTTTTCCGCTTCGTCCGCAGGCCGCGGGTCAGCGGCGTGCCGGTGCCGCCAGCGGTTCCGACCTGACCCGCTCGGCCGGGGCGATGCCCATGGACGGGGCATTGGCCGGGGCCAGACCGCCGCCGGCCTGACGCTGGCCGACGATCACCGACACCGTCGAACCCCACACCGGACCGCGCTCGACCTGAACGGTGGCGGCGCGGTCGCCGCGGGTATAGCTCATCACCGAAACGCCCGAGGTGGCGGCCATGATCGGTTCCCAGCCGAACAGCGGCATCTGCTGCTGGTAGAAGGCGGTGATTTCCGATCCGGACTTCCCCAGCTTCATCACCACGCGGCCGGTCCAGCGGTCGCGATCGCCCAGGATCAGCGAGCGGTCGTTGTCCATCGTGGCCCCGGACGGGATGGGGATATCGGTCAGCAGCTGAAAATCGGGCTGGTTCTGGGGATCGCCGGCCTGGGTTTGCGGCAGGGACGTTCCCGGCCCGCCACACCCGGCCAGCAGCAGGGCGACGCATCCGGACAGAACGGTTCGGCGCAGGATTCTCATGGCGGCCAAGCTAACCGAAAGTTTTGGCATATACAAGGGGATGCTGTGCGTTACGGGGAAATGCCCCTTCATTTTGTGTTCAAGGGATAATGAACGAGGGGTTCATACAGGGCGCCGGTCCGGCCGAGATGGCTTTGGAACAAGACGAAGCGTTCCACGGCGAAAGGCTGCGAACGGAAGGGCGAATGGCCGAGGATGAAATCCTGCAGCCGCTCGGCCGGGGCGCCCCGGCAGCGGGCCAGGGTGACGTGCGGGGTGAATTTGCGGCCCTCGACCGGCAGGCCTGTGCGCAATATCGCCGCCTCGACCCGCTCCTGCAGGTGCAGCAGGGCCGGTGCGCGCCGGATTCCGGCCCACAGGGTATGAGGTTTGGCGCCGCCGAAGATGCCCAGGCCGTCCAGCTCCAGCATGAAGGCACCGGCCCGGATCGTGGCCAGCTCGGCATCGAGGTCGGCGGCCCGGCCTTCGTCGATCTCCCCGATGAAACACAGGGTGATATGGAAATTGGCGGGCTCGACCCAGCGGGCCGACGGGATGCCGCCGGCCAGGGCCGCCAGCCGGGCGGTCAGGTCGGCGGGTAGCGTCAGTCCGGTGAACAGCCGCAGCATGGGGTCAGTCCCCGGTCAGCACGGTCAGGACGCCGGTATAGCCGTACAGGCGTTCGCCGGAAATCTCCCCGTTGGCGAAAAAGCCGATCAGCGGCACCTCGGGTCCCAGCGCCTCCTGCACCATCGCCGCCTCGACGTCGGGGGCGCCGAACATATGCTCGCCGCGGGCGTTGCAGGTGACGTAATGGGCGGCCAGCGGACGGCGGCCGTCCAGCCGGCGGATGACGTCGTCCAGCATGCGGGTCAGGTCGGCCCTGGCGGTCTGCGGATCGCGCCGGACGAACAGCAGGCGCCGCCCGGCCTCCAGCTGGTCGCCGACCACCAGCCAGCCGTGGCGCGGGTCGATGCCCAGCAGGCTGCGCACCTGATAGTCGCCGGTATCGGACCCGGCCACCGGCAGGCCGACATGGATATAGCCGGCGGCCCGGCGCAGGTCGCGGGCGATCAGTTCGCCGGCTTCGTCCTTGAGGACATCGATGGCCGGACGGCCGTCCAGGCTCATCAGGGCGGCGTCCCAGGCCTCGGTGACCAGATGCTCGCCGCCCAGCGGCGAACAGCCCTGGGTCAGGCCGGTGACCGCCCCGACCGAACGGGCCAGCAGCAGGCCCGACAGAGCCCCGCCGACGACGTCGCCGGCCACCTGGGCGCGGTCGCCGCTGCCCGAGATCAATCCGCCGGCCAGGAAGCCGACACCATCGGCGGCGGCCAGCAGCGCCGACGGCAAGGCCGGGTCGCGGGGGTTGCCGTGGACCAGGGCCAGGCTGGCGCCGTTGCGGCGCAGCCACGGCGCCAGCCTGGCCGACAGGTCGTCGCCGGGGAAGGTGGCGAAGGAATCCGCCGGCAGCCGCCCGACCATCACCGCCATGCCGGGACCGCTGCGCAGTTCCAGGCCGCCGGCCAGTACGCCGGGAACGGCGGCGCCGACCCAGGCGGGAATGCGGGTGGTTTCCCGCAGGAAGGTCAGCACCGATGCCAAATCGCCGGCAAAGGCCTCGCCCACGTAAAGGATGCCGAGATTGCCGCCCGCGATGGCGGCGCCGACGCCTTGCAGGCAAGCCTTGGCCGCCAGTCCCCAATGGTCGGCGCGGGCATGGGCGCAGGCGAAGCTCATCATTTTCCTCCCTCTTGACGCAGCAGGGGAATCACCCAGGGGGCGATGCGCTCGACGATGACGGTGACCCCTTCGGCGGTGGGATGCAAGCCGTCCTTCTGGTTCAGACGGGGGTCGCCGGCGACCCCGTCCAGGAAAAAGGGATAAAGCGGCACCTGCCGCCGGGCCGCCACTTCGCGGTAGGCCTGCCGGAAGGCGTCGCCGTATTCCCGTCCCAGGTTGGGCGGCGCCAGCATGCCGGCCAGCAGGACCCGCACGCCGCGCCCCTGCAGGGTGGCGACGATGGCGTCGAGATTGCGGGCGGTCTGGCCGGGGTCCAGGCCGCGCAGGCCGTCATTGGCCCCCAGTTCGACGATGGCGACGGAAGGCCGGTCGGCCAGTGCCCAGTCCAGCCGGGCCAGACCGCCGGCGCTGGTGTCGCCGGAAACCCCGGCATTGACCACCCGCACCTCCAGTCCGGCCGCCTTCAGCCGCTGTTCCAGGCGGGCGGGGAAGGAGGCCTGGGCCGGCAGGCCATAGCCGGCGGTCAGCGAATCGCCCAGGGCCAGCACCGTCGCCGGCTCGGCCCGGACGGAGGAGACGTTGACAAGCAGGGCCAGGACGCCATATCCGACCCGGACAAGATGTTCGAACCCGCGCACGAAAGCCCTTCCGCTCATGAGCCTGTCCCGTTCCCAGCCGCTGGTCGCGCTTGACGGCGTGCATCTGAACTTGGCGAGTCCGGCCGGCGAGGTCAACGTCCTCAAGGGGATTTCGCTGTCGGTGCAGCCCGGCGAGACGGTCGGCGTGGTCGGGCCGTCGGGATCGGGAAAGTCGTCCCTGCTGATGGTGATGGGGGGGCTGGAGCGGGCCAGCCGCGGCTCGGTGCGGGTGGCGGGGGCCGATCTGTCGGCCCTGGACGAGGACGGACTGGCCCGTCTGCGCCGCGGCGCCATCGGCATCGTGTTCCAGTCCTTCCACCTGATCCCGACCATGACCGCCCTGGAGAACGTGGCGGTGCCGCTGGAACTGGCCGGCGCCGCCGCCGCCTTCGCCCGGGCCGAAGACGAATTGCGGGCGGTGGGCCTGGGCCACCGGCTGACCCACAGGCCCGGGCAGCTGTCGGGCGGCGAGCAGCAGCGGGTCGCCCTGGCCCGGGCCTTCGTCATCCGGCCAAGGCTGCTGCTGGCCGACGAGCCCACCGGCAACCTGGATCAGGCCACCGGCCAGGCGGTGATGGATCTGCTGTTCGACCGCCATGCCCGCCTGGGGACCACCCTGATCCTGGTCACCCATGACGCCGCCCTGGCCGGGCGTTGCGCCCGGGTGGTGCGCATGGCCGACGGATGTCTGTCGTGATCGCCGTCGCCGCCCGCTTCGCCCGGCGCGAACTGCGCGGCGGGCTGGCGGGGTTCCGCATCCTGATGGCCTGTCTGGCCCTGGGGGTGGCGGCCATCGCCGCCTCGGGATCGCTGCAGGCGGCCTTTCATGCCGCCTTGGCCCGCGATGCCCGCGCCCTGCTGGGCGGCGATCTCGACATCCGCCAGTCCTATCAGCCGGTCAGCCCCGAGCAGCGTGCCGTCCTGGCCGGCCTGGGCCGCCTCAGCGAGGGAGCCGACATGCGGGTGATGGCCCGCTTCGGCGACGCCCGCCGGCTGGCCGAGCTGAAGGCGGTGGACGGGCTGTATCCCCTGGTCGGCGAGGTGGTGCTGGACCCGCCGCTGCCTTTGGCCGAAGTGCTGGCCGGCAACGGCGCCGCCGTCGAGCCCGGGTTGCTGACGGCATTGGGGGCCGGCCTGGGCGACACCGTCCGGGTAGGTGACGCGACGGTGCAGATCCGGGCGGTGGTGGTGCGCGAGCCCGACCGCATCGCCAACGCCCTGTCGTTCGGCCCGCGTCTGCTGGTTTCCACCGCGCTGCTGCCGCAGACCGGGCTGCTGCAGCCGGGAACGCTGATCCGCTGGTCGGCCCGGCTGGAACTGGCCGATCCCGCCGTCCTGGCCGCGACCAAGGCGTCGCTGGCCGCCCGCTTTCCCGATGCGCCCTGGCAGGTGCGCGACAGCGGCGACGCCGCCCCCGGCCTGGGCCGGATTCTCGACAATATCGCCGCCTTCCTGACCCTGGTCGGCCTGACCGCCCTGCTGGTGGGCGGCATCGGCGTGGCCAGCGCGGTCAAGGCGGTGATGGACGGCCGCCTGTCATCCATCGCCGCCCTGAAGGCGGCGGGGGCACCGGCACGCACCATCTTGCTGACCTACGCGATCCTGGGCGGCGGGCTGGCGACGCTTGGCGTCCTGGCCGGTCTGGCCGTGGGGGCGGCGGTGCCGTGGCTGGTCGAGGCCCTGGCCGGAGACGCCCTGCCGGTGGCGGTGCAGACGGCGCTTTACCCGCTGCCGCTGGCGGTGGCCGCCGCCTTCGGCCTGTTGACCGCCCTGTCCTTCGGCCTGGTGCCGCTGGCCCGCGCTGCCGCGCTTTCCCCCACGATCCTGTTTCGCGGCGCGGCCGATCAGGGCGGCAGGGCCGGCTGGCCGGCCCTGGCGGCAGCCGGGCTTGCCGCCGTCCTGATGGCCGTCCTGGCGGTGGCCGGGGCCGACCGCAAGGGGCTGGCCGCGGTTTTCGTGGCGGCGGCCCCGGCGACCTTGCTGCTGTTCCGCCTGCTGGCCTGGGTTCTGGCCCGGCTGGCGGCCCGGCTGGGGCGGCGGCGGACCGGCCTGGCGGCCCATCCCGCCGTCCGTCTGGCCCTGGCCAACCTGCACCGCCCGGGCAGCACCATCGTCGGAATGGTCATCAGCCTGGGACTGGGGCTGACCATCCTGATGACCACCGCCCTGGTCGAGGCCAATCTGGCCCGCCAGTTCGGCGAGCGCCTGCCCGCCGAGGCCCCGGCCTTCTTTTTCATCGACCTGCAGCCGGCTCAGGTGGACGAATTCGACGCCGCCATCCGTGCCGCCGCCCCTGCCGCGCTCATCGACCGGGCGCCGATGGTGCGGGGGCGGCTTGCCGCGCTGAACGGCCGTCCGGCGGAAGAGGCCCAGGTCGCCCCGGAAGCCCGCTGGGCGCTGCAGGGGGACCGCGGCCTGACCGCCGCCGCCCTGCCGCCGGCCGGCACCCGGATCGTCGCCGGACAATGGTGGGCCGCCGACCATGCCGGTCCGCCGCAGGTTTCGGTGGATGCCGCCCTGGCCCGCGGCCTGGGGCTGAAGCCGGGCGACCGCATCGCCCTGAATGTCCTGGGCCGCGAGATCGAGGCCGACGTCACTTCGCTGCGCGAGGTGGCGTGGTCGTCGCTGAACATGAATTTCGCCTTCATCCTGTCCCCCGACGCCCTGCGTGGCGCGCCGCATACCTGGATCGCCGCCGTTCATGTGCCGGCTGCCGCCGAAGCGGCGATCGAGCGGGCGGTGACCGACCGTTTCCCCAACGTTTCGGCGATCCGGGTCAAGGAAGCCCTGACCACGGTGCGCGAACTGGTCGGACGGGCCGACCAGGCGGTGCGGCTGGCGGCCCTGGTGACGCTGACCTCGGGCGGCCTGGTCCTGGCCGGGGCGATCATGGCCGGCCATCGCCGCCGCGTGCGCGAGGCGGTGGTGCTGAAGGTGCTGGGGGCGACCCGCGCCGACCTGTGGCGGGCCTGGCTGGTGGAATTCGGGGCGGTCGGCGCCGCCGCCGGGTTGGTGGCCGCCGTCATCGCCTCGCTGGCGGCCTGGGCGATCCTGGTCCATGTCATGCGGGCCGACTGGAGCTTTCTGCCCGGGCTTCTGGCGGCGACCTTGCTGGGCTGCGTCGCGGCCAGCCTGCTGGCCGGTTTCGCCGGGACCTACGCCGCCCTTTCGGCCAGGGCGGCACCGCATTTGCGCGACGAATGATACGAAGCCCGGATGATTCATTCGGGCTTCGTATCCAGCGCCCAAGGGCGCGGCCAAGGCCCGCGGATGCGGCCGCCCGGCGAGGGCTTGGGAACCCGGATGATTCATTCGGGTTCCGTATGACGACAAATCCGATCTTGACGGAATGCCGATAGCATCCGACATAGGAAAAGAGGCGGTGCCGCACGGGCCGCTGCAACCGGGTGCCGGCGACGGACCCATCCGAACGTCTCGCTTCCTGAAGGAGGACGCTTCATGAGCCGCCTTTCTGCCTTCAATTCGCCGTTGCTGCTGGGTTTCGACCATTTCGAGCGGGTGCTCGACCGGGTCGCCAAAAGCCAGGGTGAAGGCTATCCCCCCTACAACATCGAACAGATCGGCGACAACGGCCTGCGCATCACGCTGGCGGTGGCCGGTTTTTCGATGGACGATCTCAGCGTCGGGCTCGAGGACAACCAGCTGGTGATCCGCGGCCGTCAGGGCGAGGATGAAAGCGGCCGCGTCTTCCTGCATCGCGGCATCGCCGCCCGCCAGTTCCAGCGCGCTTTCGTGCTGGCGGAAGGCATCGAGGTGATGGCCGCCACCCTGGACAACGGTCTGCTGCACATCGACCTGATGCGGCCGCGTCCCGAACCCAGGGTCAAAAGCATTCCCATCCAGGGCGGGCGCTCTTCCGGCCAGGACGAGGCGCTCCGCACCATCGACGTGACTGCCGATCAGGGCGGGCACGGGCGCTCGCGGCCCAGAACCGGCCAGTGAAGGAGGACGACCATGAACAGGGATTTCGCCCAGCACCCGGTCAGCCCGGCCGAATTCGCCGCCTGGGGGACGCCTGCCGTCGCCTATGTCAAGCGGGTCGAGACCGACGGCGAGGTCGGCTGGTCCATCCATGCCGCCGACGGCACGCCGGTGGGCCTGGCTTCCAGCCGGGATGTCGCCTTCGCCGCCTTCCAGCACGACCTGGAGCCGGTCAGCGTGCACTGACCCGGCGGCTGCCCGCCCGGGCGGTGGCCTGGCAGGTCAGTCGCGCTTGATCAGCGTGCCGACGCCGTGCGGGGTGAACAGTTCCAGCAGCAGGGCGTGGGGGACGCGGCCATCCAGGATGACCGCCGCCTCGACGCCCTGTTCGACCGCGTCCAGGCAGGTTTCCACCTTGGGGATCATGCCGCCCGAGATGGTGCCGTCGGCGATGTAGTCCTTGACTTGCGACGCGGTCATTTCCGGGATCAGGTTGCCGGCCTTGTCCAGCACTCCGGCGACGTCGGTCAGCATCAGCAGGCGGCGGGCCTCGGTGGCGGCGGCGATGGCGCCGGCGGCGGTGTCGGCGTTGATGTTGTAGGTCTCGCCGGCCCCGCCCATGCCCACCGGGGCGATCACCGGAATGACGTCGGATTCGCGGAAGAAATCCAGGATGTGCGGGGTGATCTCGGCCGGTTCGCCGACGAAGCCCAGGTCCAGGACCTTTTCCACCTGGGTTTCGGGGTCCTTGCGGGTGCGGCGCAGCTTGCGGGCGCGGATCAGATGGCCGTCCTTGCCCGACAGGCCGACGGCGAAGCCGCCGGCTTCGTTGATGGCGGAAACGATCTGCTTGTTGATCTTGCCCGACAGGATCATCTCGACCACCTCGACGGTGGCTTCGTCGGTATAGCGCAGGCCATCGACGCGCGGGGTCTGGATGTCCAGGCGCTTCAGCATCTGGTCGATCTGCGGGCCGCCGCCATGCACCACCACCGGGTTGATGCCGACCTGCTTCAAAAGGACGACGTCGCGGGCGAACAGGCGGGCCAGATCGTCGGATTCCATGGCGTGGCCGCCGAACTTGACGACGATGGTCTCGTCGGAATACTGGCGCATGAAGGGCAGCGATTCCGACAGCGTCTTGGCGCGTTCCAGCCAGGCCTGACGGTCATGCAGGATGTCGGGGGTTTCGTCGCTCATGGCTTCAGGTCTCCGGTTGCGCCAGTTGCACGATTTCGGTGCGAAGGTCGGGGATGCCGTCGCCTTTTTCCGAGCTGGTGAGAATCAGCACCGGATGGGCCGCCACGTGGCGGGCGATCTCTTCGGCGGTCCGGGCGCGGACCGCCTCGACCTCGGACGTCTTCAGCTTGTCGACCTTGGTCAGCACCACCTGATAGACCACCGCCGACTGATCCAGCATCTTCATCATGTCGCGGTCGCTGTCCTTCAGGCCGTGGCGGGAATCCACCAGCAGGAAACAGCGCCGCAGGGTCGGGCGGCCGCGCAGGAAGCCTTTGACCAGCCGGGTCCAGGCGTCGACCTTGTCCTTCGGCGCGCTGGCGAAGCCGTAGCCCGGCATGTCGACCATCACCAGCCGGCCGCTGACGTCGAAGAAATTGAGTTCCTGGGTCCGGCCCGGGGTGTTCGAGGTCCGCGCCACCGTCGACCGGCCGCACAGGGCGTTGATCAGCGAGCTTTTGCCGACATTGGATCGCCCGGCAAAGGCGATTTCCGGCAGGCCGATGGGCGGCAGCCCGTCCAGGGCCACCGCACCGCGCAGGAAGGTGATGTCGCGGGCGAACAGCAGCCGGCCGGCCTCGACCAGGGCCGCCTGGGCCTCGGCGTCGGGCGGGGCGGCGGTCAGTGCTTCGCCCCCGCTTTGCGCATGATCACCCATTGCTGCAGGATCGACAAAGAGTTCGACCATGCCCAGTAGATCACCAGTCCGGCGGCGAACTGGCCCAGCATGAAGGTGAACAGGAACGGCAGGAACATGAACATCTTGGCCTGGACCGGATCGGCCGGCTGCGGGTTCAGCTTCTGCTGCAGCCACATGGTGATGCCCATGATGATCGGCCACACGCCGATATGCAGGAAGCCGGGCAGGACGGCGTTGGCGTCGAAGGGGATCAGGCCGAACAGGTTGAACAACGTGGTCGGATCGGGGGCCGACAGGTCGTGGATCCAGCCGTAGAAGGGCGCATGGCGCATTTCGATGGTGACGAACAGCACCTTGTAGAGGGCGAAGAACACCGGGATCTGGATCAGCATCGGCAGGCAGCCGGACACCGGATTGACCTTTTCCCGCTTGTAGAGCGCCATCATTTCCTGCTGGACGCGGACCTTGTCGTCGCCGAAGCGGGCCTGCAGCGCCTGCATTTCCGGCTGCAGGGCCTTCATCTTGGCCATCGAGACATAGGACTTGTTGGCCAGGGGGAACATGGCCAGCTTGATCAGCACGGTCAGGGCCATGATGGCCAATCCCATGTTGCCCAGGGCATCGTGGAACATCTTCAGCAGATAGAAGAACGGCTTGGTCAGGAAATAGAACCAGCCGAAATCGATGGCCAGGTCGAAGCGTTCGATGCCCAGCTTCTCGCCATAGGCGTCCAGCAGGCCGACCTGCTTGGCCCCGGCGAACAGGTGGAACGAGGCCTCGGCGGCCCCGCCGGCGGCGATGACACGGGCGGCTTCGGTGAAGTCGACCTGATAGCGGTCGCCGCTGTCGATGCGCTGATGCACGAAGCGGCCGGTGGCCTCGCCCTTCTGGTCGGGGACCAGGGCGGTCAGCCAGTACTTGTCGGTGATGCCGATCCAGCCGCCGGTGCTTTTCTCGCGCACCGTGCCTTCCTTCTTCAGGTCGTCGTACTTCAGTTCCTTCAAGGTGCCGTTGAAGATGCCCAGCGGCCCTTCATGCAGGATGTACATGCCTTCGGTCTTGGGGGTGCCGGTGCGCGACACCAGGGCATAGGCATGCAGGGTCAGCGGCCGGGTGCCGTAATTCTCGACCCGCTGGTCGACGCGGAACATGTAATTGTCGTCGACGCCGATGGTGCGGATGAAGCGCAGCCCGTCGCCATTGTCCCACGACAGCACCGCCTTGCCGCCGACGGTCAGTTCGGCCGCGTCCGACGACCACACGGTATCGGCGCCGGGAACCTTGACGGTGGGGTCGGCGGGGACCCAGCCGAATTCGGCGTAATAGGGATGCGGCGCCCCCGACGGCGACAGCACTTCGATCTCGCGGCTGGCGGGGTCGGTGGTTTCGCGATAGCCGGCCAGGGTCAGGTCGTCCAGGCGGGCGCCCAGCAGTGCGATGGAACCGTGCAGCTTGCCGGTCCGCACCGGGATGCGGCGGCTTTTGTCCAGGGCCTGGGCGCGGGTTTCGGCGGCATTGGCCTTGACCGCCTGGGGGCTTGGCTGGGCGTCGGCGGCGGCCTGGGGCACCGGCGGCGTGCCGGCGGCGGTGACGGCTTGGCCGGGCGCGGTGGGCGTGGCCGGCTTCGACGGGAACAGCCACTGGAACCCGAACAGGATCAGGACCGAGAGGGCGATGGCGAGAAACAGGTTGCGCTGTTCGTTCATGACGTCCTATCCGGATGGCCGCAGGCGGCCTTCGACTTCGGTTCGGGGACGGGGTCGAAACCGCCGTCGTTCCACGGATGGCAGCGGCACACGCGACGCACCGCCAACCACGATCCACTGACTGCCCCGTGTTTGGCCAGCGCCTCGACGGCATAGGCGGAACACGAGGGATAAAACCGGCAACTGGCCGGCAAGACCGGCGACAGCAGCAGCTGATAGGCCCGCACCAGTCCGCTCAGCAGCCAGCTTGCCGGGCTCATGGGCCTTGCGTCTCCGCGGTGCGGCCGCGGGGTGTGGCCCCGCCGCGCGGCGTACCGACACGTTTTAGCGCGGCGCGCAAATCCTGCAAGAGAAGAGAATATGGCCGGCTCACCGTTTCGGGACGCCCGATGACCACATAATCCAATCCGGGGGTGGCCAGTTCGGGCATCAGCTCGGCCGCGGCGGCCTTCAGGCGGCGGCGAGCCCGGTTGCGGGCGACCGCATTGCCGACCTTCTTGGAACAGGTGAAGCCGACGCGTGTGACGTCGGCTTCCGTTTGCGGCACCGGGGCCGCCTGCAGGATCAGTCCGGGAGCAGCCCATTTGCGGCGCTCGGCAGCGATGCGAAGAAAATCCGCCCGCTTTTTCAGCCGCGCCAGCACATTGGGCATGACCGCCGGTCAGGCCGACAGGCGCTTGCGGCCCTTCGAGCGGCGGTTGGCGATGACCTTGCGGCCGCCGACGGTGGCCATGCGGGCGCGGAAGCCGTGGCGGCGGGCGCGGACGATCTTGGAAGGCTGAAAGGTACGCTTCACGGCGGGTACTCCGAACAATACGGTCGAGCGGACTCGAAAAACGGAAGCCGCGCTTATAAGCCGAGGACCATGCCCGAGTCAACCCGCCCCGTTCAGGGCCGCCCCATTCAGGGCCGCAGAATGTTCAGCATGGCCTGGACCGCCTCGTCCGGCAGATCGGCGATGGACGCGGCCAGACGGTTGGCCAGTTCGGTGTGGGCCGGCGACAGCCCGGCGGTGTCGATGGCGACGCGGGGATGCGACAGTTCGGCCAGCCGTTTCAGTTCTTCCGCTTCGTCCCAGATGCAGCCCAGACAGCCGGCCACCTGCATCACCAGCCCGGGAGCCGGGCGGCCGCGATGCCCACGTTCCAGCGCCGACAGATAGGCCGCCGACACCCCCAGTTCGGCGGCCATCGCCTTCAGCGGCAGGCCGCGGGCCGCGCGCAGGGCGCGGACCCGGGCGCCGAACGGGGTCACCGCCGCCTCCGGATCAGGACGTACAGGGCGCCGTCGCCGCCATCCTTGGGCCGGGCATGGGAAAAGCCCAGGACCCGCTCGCGCAGCGGGCTCTGGTTCAGCCAGCGCGGCACCTGGGCCTTCAGGATGCCGGGGCCGGGGCGGCCGCCCTTGCCGGTGATCACCAGGACGCACCGCCGCCCGGCCTCCCAGGCGCGGCCGATGAAGGCCAGCAGCTCGGCATGGGCCAGATCCTGGGTCAGGCCGTGCAGGTCCAGACGGCCGTCGATGACCATTTCCCCCTTCTTCATCCGCTCGGCGGAACGGCGGTCCAGGCCGGCGGGATTTTCTCCGGGGGTCAGGGGGGGCAGCTCGCGGCGGGTCTCCGGCACGGGCGCTGTCTGCGGCCGCGCCGCCGGGGCCGGCCGTCGCGGCGGGGCGGCCGGGGACGGAGGTGGGGGCGGGGTGGGTTCGGGCTCGTCGGCGATTTCCATCATCCGGCCGGGCAGCGGCGCCACGTCGCGGGTGACGGCTCGCCAGATGCGGGCCTCGTCCGGCGTCACGGCACGGCGGCGCGGCCGGTGGGCGGCGCCGGAGCCGCTCATGGCGGCAGGACCTCGACCGGCGGGGTCTCCTCGGCCTCGGGCGGGGCGGGATGGGCGAAGTCGTAAAGGTTGCGGCGCACGAATTTGTGCCAGTCCCCCCGCGGGGCGTAGCAGGGGGGTTCGCCGCCGTCGCGCACCAGGATGGCGATGCCGCCCAGCGTCCAGATCTGCCGCCAGTGCGCGGCGCTTTGCAGCACATAGGCGATGGTGCGGGTGCGGATGCGCCAGGCGATGAAATATTTGATGCCCAGCAGATGGATCAGGGCGCCAAGGGTCATGGCGACGATCCCGATGGCGACGCCGGTGGCCAGCAGGACGGCCAGGGCCAGCAGCATCAGCGCGGTCAGCGGAATCAGGTGGTCCCAGGAATTGTGGACCGGCGAGCCCTGGAAATCGAGCATGCGCTGGTCGGTGTAGATTTCGACCTGGCCGGTCAGCACGGCGGCGCGCAGCCGTTCGTGCAGATCGACTTCCTCCTGGGCCTTCTTGGCCCGCCACGCGGCCATCAACTCGCTCATGATCCCTCCGGGGCGGCAGGATGCGACGGGCGGCGGCGGCTTGGCAAGTCTTTCAGCCGGCGGCGGCCGGCAGAAAGACCGAGAAGGCCGATCCCCGGCCGGGAATCGACTGGATGGCCAGGGCGCCGCGGTGACGGCCGACGATATGCTTGACGATGGCCAGGCCCAGGCCGGTGCCGCCCAGGCTGCGCGACCGGGCGCTGTCGACGCGGTAGAAACGCTCGGTCAGGCGGGGCAGGTGTTCCGGGGCGATGCCGTCGCCGCAATCTTCCACCCGCAGCACCACCGCCGGCCCCGCCCGCAAGGCCGGCCCGGCCTGATCGGGCAGGGGGCCGGCGATCTCCAGGCGGATGGTGACGGCGGTTCCCTGGCGGCCGTATTTGACCGCGTTGTCCAGCAGGTTCTGCACCACCTGGGCCAACTGGTCGGCCTGTCCCGCCACCAGGGGAATGCGGGGATCGATTCCGACGTCGATGGACATCGAACGGGCCGCCGCCAGCGGCGTCAGGGCGTCGGCGCCGTCCTTGACGATCCGGCCCAGATCGGCGGTCCCCGCAGGGGGTGTGTGTTCATCCTGCTCGATGCGCGACAGGCTCAGCAGATCCTCGATCAGCCGGGCCATGCGCGATCCCTGGTCGTGCATGATGCCCAGGAACCGGTCGCGTGCCTCGGGATCGTCCCGGGCCGGGCCGCGCAGGGTGTCGATGAAGCCCAGCAAGGTGGCCAGCGGCGTGCGCAGTTCGTGGCTGGCATTGGCGACGAAATCGGCGCGCATCCGTTCCATGCGCTTGATGGCGGTCAGGTCGGTCAGGACCAGGACGGCGACGGCACTGCTGGCCGGCGACGGCCCCAGGCTTTCGATGCTGAATCGCAATGACCGCTCGGCCGGGACCGGCAGGTCGAATTCGCCGCCTTCCGCCGGTCCGCCGGCCAGAACGGAATCGGCCGCCGCCAGGACGGCTGGGGTGCGCAGGACGGCGGCCAGGTCCCGGTCCGACGGGTCGCGGCCGAACAGGCCCAGGGCGGCGCGGTTGACCCGCACCACCCGGCGGTCGCGGTCCAGCAGGACCAGCGGATCGGGCAGGGTTTCGAACAGGCCGTCGTTCCAGCGGGCCAGGGCGGCCAGGGCCGCCTGCCGGTCGTGCCAGGCGTGGCGCAATTGCGCCACCGACGAGGCGATTTCTTCCGCGGCGCTGTCCGGGACCAGGCGCGGGGGCGTCGCCTCGCCGCCGGCCGCCAGATTGCGGGCCCACAGCGCCAGATGGGCCGCGTCGCGCAAGGTGCGGCGGATCAGCAGGGCGATGGCGGCGAAGGCCAGCAGCCACAATCCCGCCGCCACCAGCACATGCAGGCCGTAGGACAGCACCATCACCGCCAGGACGGCGACGGTCGGCAGCGACAGGACCAAGGCCCGGCGCAGCAGGCGGGGAGTGGCGAAGGCGGGAGTGGTCATCATGATTCCGATACGAAACGGCCCCCCCAGTCTAGCAGGGGGGGCCGTTGCCTGTCGCGTGACGAGGCGATGACATTACCGGGTGATGGAATCGTAGCAGGCCAGCACCGCCATGTTGACGATGTCGTTGGCGGTGGCGTCCATCGAGGTGATCTGGATCGGTTGCGACAGGCCGGTCAGGATCGGGCCGATGACCGTGCCGCCGCCCAGTTTCTGCACCAGCTTCCACGAGATGTTGGCCGAATGCAGGCCGGGCATGATCAGCACGTTGGCCGGCCCCTTCAGGCGGCAGAAGGGATAATGCGTCAGCAGTTCGGGATCCAGCGCCACGTCGGCGCCCATTTCGCCGTCATATTCGAAATCGACGCCGCGCTGGTCCAGCAGGGCCACCGCCTGGCGCACCCGTCCGGACGGGTGGCTGGCCGGATTGCCGAAGGTGGAAAAGGACAGCAGGGCCACCCGGGGCTCGTATCCCAGCCGCCGCACCTTGGCCGCCGTCAGGATTGCGATGTCGGCGATCTGCTCGGCGGTGGGGGTTTCATGGACGGTGGTGTCGGCCATGAACACGGTGCGGCCGCGGGCCAGAACCATGTTCAATCCCATCAGCACCTCGCCGGGGGCGGGGTCGACCACCCGCTTGATCTCGTCGAAGGCCTGCCAGTAATTGCGGGTGATGCCGGTGATCATGGCGTCGGCATCGCCTTCGGCGACCATCAGCGAGCCGAAGATGTTGCGTTCCTGGTTGACCAGCCGCTGGACGTCGCGGGCCAGATAGCCCTTGCGCTGCAGGCGCCGGTACAGGACTTCGATGTAATGCTCGCGCCGGGGCGAGACGCGGGCGTTGACGATCTCCAGCCCTTCCCCGCCGGGCAGGCCGATGCGGCGCATGGTTTCCAGGATGCGGTCCTCGCGGCCCAGCAGCACCGGCGTGCCGTAGCCGGCATTGCGGAAGGCCAGGGCGGCGCGGATGGTCTTTTCCTCTTCGCCCTCGGCGAACACCACCCGGCAGGGATGCGCCCGCACCTTCTCGGCGATCACCTGCAGGCTGGCGGCGGTCGGGTCCAGCCGTGCCGACAGCTGCTTGCGGTAGCCGTCCATGTCGACGATCGGCTTCTGGGCGACGCCGCTGGCCATCGCCGCTTCCGCCACCGCCGGCGGAATCGCGGCGATCAGGCGCGGATCGAAGGGCACGGGAATGATGTATTCGGGGCCGTAACGAAGACGCCTGCCGGCATAGGCGGCGTCGACTTCGTCGGGCACGTCCTCGCGGGCCAGCTGGGCGATGGCCCGGGCGGCGGCGATCTTCATCGCCTCGTTGATGGTGCGGGCCCGCACGTCCAGGGTGCCCCGGAAGATATAGGGGAAGCCCAGGACATTGTTGATCTGGTTGGGGTAATCCGAGCGGCCGGTGGCGACGATGGCGTCGCTGCGGACCTGGCGCACCTCTTCCGGGGTGATTTCCGGGTCGGGATTGGCCATCGCGAAGATGATCGGCCGGGGGGCCATGCCGGCGACCATTTCGGGCGTCACCGCCCCCTTGACCGACAATCCCATGAAGACGTCGGCGCCGGCCATCGCCTCGGTCAGGGTGCGGGCGGCGGTCGGCACCGCGTGGGCCGACTTCCACTGGTTCATGCCGTCGGTGCGGCCCTGCCAGATCACGCCCTTGGTGTCGCACAGGGTGACGTTCTCGTGGCGGATGCCGACCGCCTTGATCAGTTCGACGCAGGCGATGGCGGCGGCGCCGGCGCCGTTGACCACCACCTTGGTCTCGGCCAGGGTGCGGCCGGTCAGGTCCAGGGCGTTCATCAGGCCGGCGGCGGCGATGATGGCGGTGCCGTGCTGGTCGTCGTGGAAGACCGGGATGTCCATGATCTCGCGCAGGCGGCTTTCGATGATGAAGCATTCCGGCGCCTTGATGTCTTCCAGGTTGATGCCGCCGAAGGACGGCCCCAGGAAGCGGACGCAATTGATGAACTCGTCGACGTCGCGGGTGTCGACTTCCAGGTCGATGGCGTCGACGTCGGCGAAGCGCTTGAACAGCACCGCCTTGCCTTCCATCACCGGCTTGCCGGCCAGGGCGCCCAGGTCGCCCAGACCAAGAACGGCGGTGCCGTTCGAGATGACCGCCACCAGATTGCCCTTGGCGGTGTAGTCGTAGGCCAGCGACGGGTCGCGGGCGATGTGCAGGCAGGGAAAGGCGACGCCGGGGGAATAGGCCAGCGACAGGTCGCGCTGGGTGGTCATCGGCTTGGTGGGCACCACCTCGATCTTGCCGGGGCGCCCCGAGGCGTGCATCAGCAGGGTTTCCCGTTCAAGGGCGGAGGTGTCGCTCATGGTGTCAGGCCTTGCGTTGGACGGTGTGGACGTTGGCGGCCCCGGCATCGGCCAGGGCCAGTCTGGCTTTTTCTTCCTGCAGCTGGTCGCCGGCCATCACCCACAGGATGATGCTGCCGGCTTCCAGGGCGCGGACGAAATCTTCCGATTCGGGGATGGCGGCGATCTCGTCCAGGAATTCCTTGGCGGCGACGCCGCCGACGCTGGCGGCGACCAGGGCGGCCAGGGCGGCGCCCACCGGCCCGGCGGCCAGGGCGATCAGGCCGGCGGCGACCAGCGGGCCTTCGTATTTGACCTCGCCGGCCAGGGCGACCAGCACGTCGCGCCACGGCCGGGCGTCGCGGCCGGCGGTGACGTCCAGGGAATCGTGCGACGACAGCACCGACAGGGCGTCGCGGGGAAAGCCGGCGGCGGTCAGGCGGTCGACAGCCGCCTGGAAACGGTCGCGTGCGGAAAAGGTGCCGACCACCTCGCGGGCAGTCGGGGCGTGGGATGCCAGGACCGTCATGGCGCTCCTCCTCAAATCGTGTCGTTCATGGTCTGCCATTGTGCGCCAAGCCGGGGCCGCTGCAAAGGGGGGCCGCAAGTCCTCAGGGTGATCGCCTTTGGCGATCGCCCTGCCGTCTTTCATGTCGGCCTCAATCGCCGGCGGGGGCAGCCGCCCCCTTAGGCTTCCTCGCTTTCCCTCCGGCCTCTGCGGCGCCCAACGGGCATAGTCCTCGCTACGCTCGTCCAAAGGCGAGCACCCCGCAAGTCCTTGCGGCGGCCGGCCAGCGTGGTACTTTGCCCGTCTTATGGCAAAAGGCTGGATTTTCTCACCGTGACCGTTTCTCCGGACACGCCCGAACTGACCCCGATGATGGCGCAGTACCTGTCCATCAAGCGGGCCAATCCCGATTGCCTGCTGTTCTACCGGATGGGCGATTTCTACGAACTGTTCTTCGACGACGCGGTCAAGGCCGCCGCCGCCCTGGACATCGCCCTGACCAAGCGCGGCAAGCACCAGGGCGACGACATCCCGATGTGCGGGGTGCCGGTGCGCTCTTACGAGATGTACCTGTCGCGGCTGGTGCGGGCCGGCTTTCGCGTCGCCATCTGCGAACAGACCGAGGACCCGGCCGAGGCCAGGAAGCGCGGCTCGAAATCGGTGGTGGCGCGCGACGTCATCCGTCTGGTCACCGCCGGCACGCTGACCGAAGACAATCTGCTGGATGCCCGCGCCCACACTTATCTGGCGGCGGCGGCGCAGGCCCAGGGCCAGCTGGGTCTGGCCTGGGTCGACGTCTCGACCGGCGAGATCACCCTGCAATCCCTGGATGGCGGCCGTCTGGGGGCCGCCCTGGCCCGGCTGTCCCCCGGCGAGCTGCTGGTGCCCGACCGGCTGCTGGACGAAGCCGGCCTGTCCGATGTCTGGGCCGATTGGAAGGCGGTGGTGACGCCGCTGCCGGCAGTCCGTTTCGATTCCGAAAATTCCAGGCGGCGGCTGGAGGCGCTGTACGATGTCGGGTCCCTGGACGGCTTCGGCGCGTTCTCGCGGGCCGAACTGGCCGCCGCCGGCGCCCTGGTCGATTATGTCGAGCTGACCCAGAAGGGCAGGCTGCCGCTGTTGCAGCCGCCGCGGCGGCTGGCCCAGGGCGCGGTGATGGAAATCGATGCCGCCACCCGGCGCAACCTGGAATTGGCCGCCACCCTGAGCGGCGAGCGCCGGGGCTCGCTGCTGGCCACCATCGACCGTACCGTCACCGGCGCTGGCGCCCGTCTGCTGGCGGCCCGGCTGGCGGCACCGCTGACCGATCCCGCCGCCATCGACACCCGCCTGGACGCGGTGGCCTTCTTCCGCGATCACCCCTTGCTGTGCGGCGACCTGCGGGCTGCCCTCAGGCGCTGCCCCGACGTCGAACGGGCCTTGACGCGCCTGTCGCTGGGACGCGGCGGCCCGCGCGACCTGGCCGCCATCCGCGATACCCTGGGGCAAGGTCCGGCCCTCCGCCTGGGCCTGGGGCGCCACGACCTGGACGCGCCGCCGGCCGCCATCGCCGCCGCCGCCGCCGGCCTGGGCGAACATTCGGCGCTGGTCGACCGGCTGAGCCGGGCCCTGGCCGACGAGCTGCCGCTGGCGGCCAGGGACGGTGGCTTCATCCGGCCCGACTATCATCCCGGCCTGGACGAGCTGGCGGTGCTGCGCAAGGAGGGATTCGGCCTGCTGACCCGCCTGGAGCGACGTTACGTAGACGAAACGGGCGTTGCCACCCTCAAGATCCGTCACAACAACATCATCGGCCACCATGTCGAGGTGCCGGCCCGGCAGGCCGACAAGCTGGACGAACGCTTCATCCATCGTCAGACGATGGCCAACGCCGCCCGCTACACCACCGGCGAACTGATCGAGCTGGCCGGCAAGATCCAGGGGGCGGGCGAACGCATGCTGGCGCTGGAAGGCCAGCTGTTCGACGAACTGGTGGCCGAGGTGCTGGCCCATGCCGCCGCCATCGCCGCCACCGCCCAGGCCCTGGCCGAACTGGACGTCGCCGCCGCCCTGGCCGAACTGGCCGCCGATGGCGGCTGGACCCGGCCGCTGGTGGACGACAGCCGGGTTTTCGCCGTCCGCGGCGGCCGCCATCCGGTGGTCGAGGCCGCCCTGGCCGCCGCCCATGCCGGCAGTTTCGTCGCCAACGATTGCGACCTGTCCGACGGCAGCCGCCTGTGGCTGGTCACCGGCCCCAACATGGCCGGCAAGTCCACCTTCCTGCGGCAGAACGCGGTCATCGCCGTGCTGGCCCAGACGGGATCGTTCGTCCCGGCCGAATCCGCCCATATCGGCGTCGTCGACCGGCTGTTTTCCCGCGTCGGCGCCGCCGACGACCTGGCGCGCGGCCGGTCGACCTTCATGGTCGAGATGGTCGAGACCGCCGCCATCCTGAATCAGTCCGGCCCCCGTGCCCTGGTCATTCTGGATGAAATCGGCCGCGGCACCGCCACCTTCGACGGCCTGTCCATCGCCTGGGCGGTGGTGGAAGGCCTGCACGAGACCAATCGCTGCCGCGCCCTGTTCGCCACCCATTATCACGAGCTGACCCGTCTGGCCTCGCGGCTGCCGCAACTGTCCTGCCATCAGATGCGGGTCAAGGAATGGCAGGGCGACGTGGTCTTCCTGCACGAAGTGGCGGCCGGCGCCGCCGACCGTTCCTATGGCATCCACGTGGCCCGGCTGGCCGGCCTGCCCCAGGCGGTGGTGTCCCGCGCCGAAGAGGTGCTGTCCGCCCTGGAGAAAGGCGAACAGGGCGGCGCCGTCGCCCGGCTGGCCGACGATCTGCCGCTGTTCGCCGCCCTGTCCCGGCCGCCCCGGCCGTCCGAAGCGGCCGCGGCCGGCCCGTCGGCGCTGGAAAACCGGCTGGCCGCCGTCAACGCCGACGATCTGTCGCCGCGTCAGGCGCTGGAACTGCTGTACGAGCTGAAGGCCCTGGCCGCATCATGAACTGGCTGGTCAACCTGGCCCTGCTGGCCATCGAGATCGGTCTGCCGCTGGGGCTGGTGTGGTGGCTGGTGCGCCGGCTGAAAACCCTGGGCGACTAGGCCGTCCGGGGGCCGCCGCCGCGCCGAAACAGTGGAAAGCCCCGAGAAGCACGGCCTATAATCCTTTGTCCACGCCCCAGGTCCGGTATGTTTCCATGAGCAAGATCCGTTCGCAACGCGCCATCATCGACCGCCGGGCACTGATCGCGCGCCTGGAGGCGGTGGTCGCCCTGGATCTCAACAAGATCAAGCGGCGGGGCAAGGTGCTGGAAACCTTCAAGGAGGCGCTGGCCGCCGGCCGGGCCGAGGTGCGCCGCCGCTTCGACGGCCACGGGGCGGGCGGCCACGGCGAGGGCAGCCAGACGGTGGGCGAGAATTGCTTCCTGATCGACCAGATGATCCGCGTCATCCACGATTACGCCGCGCAATACGAATTTCCCCAGGGCATCCGCACCAGCGGCGAGGCAATGAGCCTGGTGGCCGTCGGCGGCTATGGCCGCGGCGAGCTGTCGCCGCAATCCGACATCGACCTGCTGTTCCTGACCCCCTACAAGCGCACCCCCTGGCACGAACAGATCGTCGAATACATCCTTTACATGCTGTGGGACATGGGCCTGAAGGTGGGCCAGGCCACCCGTTCGGCCGACGAGTGCGTGCGTCTGGCCAAAAGCGACCTGACCATCCGCACCGCATTGCTGGAAATGCGCTGGATCTGGGGCGACCAGCCGCTGTTCCGCGACCTTAAAAGCCGTTTCGCAGCCGAAGTGATTGCCGGCAGCGGCGAGGAATTCGTCGAAGCCAAGCTGGCCGAACGCGACGGCCGGCACGAACAGATGGGCGACACCCGCTATGTGCTGGAACCCAATGTCAAGGAAGGCAAGGGGGGCCTGCGCGACCTGCACACCCTTTACTGGCTGGCCAAGTATCTGTACCGCATTGCCGATGTCGGCGAACTGGCGGAAACCGGGGTGATCTCGAAGGATGCCTGGAAACGCTTCGTCAAGGCCCAGGGATTCCTGTGGACGGTGCGCTGCCACCTGCATTACGTCACCGGCCGGGCCGAGGACCGCCTGACCTTCGACGTCCAGCCCGAGATCGCCCGGCGGATGAACTATGCCGACCGTGCCGGCAGCCGCGGCGTCGAACGCTTCATGAAGCACTTTTTCCTGGTCGCCAAGGATGTCGGCGACCTGACCCGCCTGTTCTGTTCGCTGGCCGAGGAGAAGCAGAAGCGCAAGCCGAAGATCCGCCTGGGACAGCTGCTGTTCCTGAAGCGGTCGAACATCGCCGGTTTCGGCCTGGACGGCGACCGTCTGACCGTCGCCCGCGACGATCAGTTCGAAACCGATCCGATCGCCATGATCCGGCTGTTCCATACCGCCCTGGAGCATGGGCTGGATATCCATCCCAAGGCCCTGGATCTGGTTCACCGCAACCTGAAGCGCATCGATGCCGGGCTGCGGGCCGATCCCCAGGCCAACCGCCTGTTCATGTCGGTCATCACCAGCCGCAAGAACCCGGAAGTGGCCTTGCGCCTGATGAACGAGGCCGGGGTGCTGGGCAGGTTCATCCCCGATTTCGGCCGGGTGGTCGCCCAGATGCAGTACGACATGTACCACGTCTACACGGTGGACGAGCACACGGTGCAGGCCATCGGCATCCTGCACGCCATCGAGCGCGGCGAGCTGAAGGAAGAGGC
>CAJANN010000276.1 GCA_903941095.1 uncultured Rhodospirillaceae bacterium
AATGCCGATGGTTCCGGCCAGCGGGTTGCTTTCCAGCAGATGTTCCAGATTGACCAGCTTGCCCTCGGCGCGGCGGCGCTGGATGGCGCCGTCCACCAGGGTGGCGATCCCGGCCGAATCGTAGCCGCGATATTCCAGACGCCGCAATCCCTCGACCAGAAGCGGGGCAACCTGCCCCTTGCCGATCATGCCGACGATGCCGCACATGGTTGTCTGCTCCTCAGCCCTTGGCCTTCGCGGCCTTCTTGCGGTCACGGAAACGATCGGCCCAGCCGGCCAGTTCCATCTGGTTGCCACGCGCCACGGCCAAGGCTCCGGACGAGACGTCCCGGGTCACCACCGAACCGGCGCCGACGATCGCTCCGTCCCCGACCTTGATGGGGGCCACCAGAGAGGAATTCGAGCCGATAAAGGCGCCAGCCCCGATATCGGTGAAGGATTTGTCGAAACCGTCATAATTGCAGGTGATGGTACCTGCGCCGACATTGGCGCCGGCGCCGACCCTTGCATCTCCGACATAGGCCAAGTGGTTGATCTTGGCCCCTTTCTCAACCGAAGACTTCTTCACCTCGACGAAATTGCCGATATGGGCGTCGTCTCCGATCTCGGCACCGGGCCGCAGACGGGCAAACGGCCCCAATTCGACGCAGTCGCCGATGGTGCAGCCCTCGAAATGGCAGAACCCCTTGATGGTCACGCCGTCGCCGATGACGACGCCACGGCCGAACACCACATGCGGCCAGATAGTGACGTCGCGTCCCAGCCGGGTATCCCACGAAAACCAGACGGAATCCGGGGCGATCAAGGTCGTGCCGCCTTCCATCGCCGCCTGCCGCAGCCGCCGCTGAACGATGGCTTCGGCACCGGCCAGTTCCTGGCGGGAATTGACGCCCAGCAGTTCCTCGGCCTCCCCCAGCACGAACGAACACGACGCACCGTCGCCACGAGCCAGGGCGACCACGTCGGTCAGATAATACTCGCCCTTCGCGTTGGCATTGGACAGGCGTTCGACCAGCGGCCACAGACGCTTCCCATCAATAGCCATGACGCCGGAATTGCACAGCGGGATGCCCCGCTGCTCGTCGTTGGCATCCTTCCATTCGACAATGGCCTTCAGACCCTCGGCCCCCACCACCAGACGGCCATAATGGCCGGGATCGGCGGGCTTGAAGCCCAGCACCACCACCGCGGGATTCTTCACGCTACGCCGTTCGGCCAGCATCCGCGTCAGGGTCTCGCGGGTAATCAGCGGCGTATCACCGAACACCACCAGCACATCGCCATCGAACTCGGCCAACGCCTCGCGAGCCTGACGCACGGCGTGTCCGGTTCCCAGGCGATCGGTCTGCACGACCGTGCGCACGGGCGACACCTCTTCCGACACGCAATCCATGCCCGGGCCGACGACCACGACCACTTCCTGCGGCGACAGGCTCTCCACCGTCTCCATCAGATGGCGAATCATCGGGCGGCCGGCCAACGGATGCATGACCTTGGGCAGGTCGGATTTCATGCGCGTGCCCATGCCGGCGGCAAGGACGATGACGGCGAGACGGGAGGCTGGCATGGAAGCTCTACCTGTTGCGGATCCGGGCGGAAGGTGCCACAAAGGGCCTAACGGAGCCAGTCAATCTTTGTTGCGGAAGGTTTCAATGAACCGGACAAAACGGGCCGTCATTTTCGATCTGGACGGGACACTGATCCACTCGTTGCCCGACCTGACGGTCGCCGTCAACAAGACCCTGGCCGAAGCTGGCCGGCCGCCGTTGCTTGAAACCGAAGTCGGTCCGATGGTCGGCGATGGAGCAAGCACCCTTGTTTCCAGAGCCTTTGAAGGAAGCGGAGGGGTCCCGGATGGTGATCTTGCCAACTGGCTGGCTCGTTTCCTCGGACATTACGAGCCGCATGCCGCAGACCTGACCCGGCCGTGGGATGGCGTCGTCGAAACCCTGGACCGTCTTAAGGCGCGGGGGATCGCCCTGGCGGTCTGCACCAACAAGCCGACCAAGGCCACACACGACATTCTGCAGGCACTGGGGCTGGACGGTTATTTCGCCGTCATTGTCGGTGGTGACGACGCCCCTGCCCTCAAGCCGGACCCGGCCCATATCCAGGAAGTTCTGGACCGCCTGCAGGTCAGTCATGACGAGGCGGTGATGATCGGGGATTCCATCAACGACGTCCTGGCCGCCAAAGGGGCGGGCCTGCCGGTGATCGTCGTCAGCTTCGGCTATTCCCGCGTTCCCGCGATCGAATTGGGCGCCAGCTACGTTATCGATGACTTCCGCCATCTGTACGAAGCCGTGATCGGCCGGCAGTAAGTCAGCCTAGCGTCTGACCTGCCCCGCCAGGAACAGCAGGACCGCGACCACCACCACCGATGGGCCCGCCGGGGTATCGAAACGCCAGCTGGCGGCCAGCCCCGCTCCCACCGCCAGCATCCCGATCAGACCGGCCAGAGCCGCCATCCGTTCGGGCGTTCCGGCCAGACGACGGGCTGTTGCCGCCGGGATGACCAGCAATGCCGTCACCAGCAGCACCCCGACCACCTTCATCGCCACAGCCACGACCAACGCCACCAGAACCATCAGGATCATGCGCGAACGCCCGATCGCATGACCTTCGATGGCGGCCAGATCTTCATTGACTGTTGCCGCCAGCAACGGTCGCCAGACCATAGCCAGCCCGGCCAGGACCATCGCCCCGCCCCCCCAGATCAGCCAGACATCGGCCCACCCGACCGCCAGGATGTCGCCCAGCAGCCAACCCATCAGATCGACCCGTACCGTTTCCATCAACGACAAGGCGACCAAACCCGCCGCCAGAGCCCCGTGCGAAATGATTCCCAACAGCGAGTCCGCCCCCAAACGTCGCGATCCCTGGCCAACGGCCAGAGCGACCGCCAGTCCCAGGGACAGAACGATGATGCCGATGATCGGCAAGATTCCCAGCAGCAGGCTGGCCACAACCCCCAACAGGGCGGAATGAGCCAGCGTATCGCCGAAATAGGCCATTCGCCGCCAGACCACGAAGCAGCCGAACGGAGCGGCGACAATGGCCAGTCCCAGACCGGCGGCCAACGCCCGCAGCAGGAACTCATCCATGACGGCACTCCGGACCATGACGCCCCCCACTCCCCACCGAACCGTCGGCCAGATGGGCGTGATCATGGACATGGGTATAGACGGCCAGACTGGTCGCCACCCGTGGTCCGAACAGGGCAAGGTATTCGGGATGACGGCTGACCATTTCGGGATGGCCGGCGCAGCAGACATGACGGTTGAGGCAAACCACCTCGTCAGTGGCGGCCATCACCACGTGCAGATCGTGGCTGACCATCAGGATGCCGCACCCTGTCTGCCGGGCCTGTGCGGAGATCAGATCGTAAAGCTCGGCCTGTCCGGCCATGTCGACACCACCGACCGGCTCGTCCAGAACCAGCAGTCCCGGACGGCGCAGCAAGGCCCGAGCCAGCAAGACCCGCTGCAGTTCCCCTCCTGACAAGGCTCCGACCTGACGGTCCAGAACGTGACCGGCGCGAACCCGGTCCAATGCGTCCTGCATGATGCCCAAAGCCGTTCCGGGAACAGCCATTGCGAGAAAGCGCCGTACCGACAAGGGTAAGGTCGGCTCGATATCGAGACGCTGCGGAACATAGCCGACCACTAATCCGGCGGCCCGCTCGACCGTCCCCGACCGGGGATGAATCAGACCAAGCGCAATCCTGACCAATGTGGACTTGCCGGCGCCATTCGGGCCGACCACGGTGACGATGCGCCCGGGCTCGACGCAAAGCGACACCCGGTCGAGGACGATCTGCCCGGCATGGCCGAACGAAACCTCGCAGACACGGACCAATGCGGTCATTCCGGGGTCCTTTCGCATGTCGGACACAGCCCGGCGGCTTCCACGGTCAGAGTCAAGACCCGGAAACCCAAACGTTCGGCGCCGCGTTCCACCGCCCGCTCGATGGCGCCGTCGTTCAGTTCTGCGACTGTTCCGCACCGGCGGCACATCAGGAACAGACCGACATGGGGAACGCCTGGATGGCGACAGCCGATGAAGGCATTCAATGTTTCGATCCGGTGGATCAACCCATGCGCCAGCAAAAAGTCCAGCGCCCGATACACGGTCGGCGGAGCCGCAGCCCTCCCCTCGCCCCGCAGCCCATCCAACAGGGCATAGGCCCCGACCGGGGCATGACTGGTCCACACCAGTTCCAGAACCCGGCGGCGAATATCGGTCAGGCGGGCGCCGCGCCGTCGACACTCGGCTTCGGCAGCGCTCAGGGCCGAGGCGACGCAGGCGTGATGGTCATGATCGGAAGCGGGAAACTGGGTCAGGCTTGCCATGTGATCTGCTATATTATAACGTTTCATCCACTCTCCGATCCTACATGGATGCTCTGACATGGCAAAGCGTATCGTCGCCATCCTGACCCTGCTGGCGGCGACTGCCGCACAGGCCCGGCCGCCGACCGTCGTGGCCTCGATCCAGCCCCTGCATTCCCTGGCGGCGGCAGTGATGAGCGGGATCGGACAACCGGAGCTGCTGGTCGGCGGAGTGGCCTCGGAACATTCGTACACTCTGAAGCCGTCCGATATCCGTGTACTCCAAGCCGCGGATCTGGTGGTCACGGTCGCCCCCGATTACGAGACGTTCCTGGCTAAACCTCTGAAAGGCATCCGGGCCGACATGCTGGCGATGGCCGACCTGCCCGGGGTCGGTGTCCTGCCCCGGCGCGAGGGTGGCTTGTGGGAAAGGCATTCCCATGATGACAAGAACGACCATCACGGACGCGACGGCCATGTCTGGCTGAACCCGATGAACGCCAAAATCCTGGTGGTGGAACTGTCAGACCGTCTGTCCCGGCACGATCCGGCCAACGCAACCCTTTACAGGGCCAATGCCAGCCGCACCCTGGAACGGCTCGACGCCCTGGACGGCCGGCTGCGGGCCAGACTGGCCCCTCTGTCCGGGCGGTCCTATGTGGTATTCCATGACGCCTACCAGTATTTCGAGGTCCGATACGGGCTGTCCCCGGCCGGATCGATCACCGTCGACCCCGACCGCCCGCCTTCAGCCAAGCGCCTGGCCATCCTGCGCGATCGCCTGAAGGAGACGGGAGCCGCCTGCGTGTTCCGCGAGCCGCAATTCCCTGCGCCGGTGGTCGCGGCGCTGGCCCAGTCGGCCGGCGCTCGGGAAGGCGTTCTCGACCCACAGGGAGCTGATCTGCCCAACGGCCCGGATCAGTATTTCTCCGTGCTGGAACGTCTGGCGGATTCTCTCGTTTCCTGTCTTTCGGCGCGGTGAAGGATCATCTATAGCAAAGCACCATCACCGTCGGAGCCAGCCATGACCGAACCTGCCGCCGCCCTTGCCGCCCTGTCCTTCAACGCCGATGGGCTGGTCCCCGCCATCGCCCAGCAGTTCGACAGCGGCGAGGTGCTGATGATGGCCTGGATGAACCG
>CAJANN010000277.1 GCA_903941095.1 uncultured Rhodospirillaceae bacterium
ACAGACGCCCAAGGTGCTGTTGATCGGCTGCAGCGACTCGCGGGTCGATCCGGCAATCATCTTCGACGCCCAACCCGGCGAGATGTTCGTGCTGCGCAATGTCGCCAACCTGATTCCCCCCTATGCCCCCGATCAGGGGCACCACGGCACATCGGCCGCCGTCGAGTTTGCCGTCCGCTGCCTGGAGGTTGAGCACGCCATCGTCCTGGGCCATGCCCGTTGCGGCGGGGTCCGCGCCCTGGTCGAAGGCCAGACCGCCGAACAGACCGATTTTATCAAAGGCTGGATCGCCATCGCCCGCACCGCCCGCGACCGCGCCCTGGCCCTGACCCTGTCGGCCGGACAGCCCATCGAAAGCGCCCGACGGATGTGCGAACAGGAAACCGTGGCGATTTCCCTGGCCAACGTGATGACCTTTCCCTGGGTTCGGGAACGGGTCGAGCAAAGCCGCCTGATGCTGCACGGCTGGTTCTACAACATGGAGGAAGGCAAGCTGTCGCGGCTGGACCCCAGTTCGAACACCTTCCAGGAAGTCTAGGCCGACCGGGTGCCGGTCTGCAGGTCGGCCGCGAAGCGATAGGCGTTCTTGCCGGCTTTCTTCACCGCATACATGGCAGCATCGGCCCGCCCGATCAGGTCCGGCCCGGACCCGGCGTCATCGGGGAAGATGGCTATGCCGATCGATCCGTGCACGCTGGCGGTTCCTGCCGCCATCGTGAACGGGCGATTCAACTGCTCCAGGATCTTGGCGGCGACCAGTTCGGCATCACGCTGGTCGTGGATCCCCTGAACGATGCAGGTGAACTCGTCGCCGGCCAGTCGGGCCAGGGTATCGGATGCGCGGATGCACTCGCCCAGGCGCTGCCCGGCCTGCAGCAACAGTTCGTCGCCGGCGGCGTGTCCCAGCGTGTCGTTCACCGACTTGAAGCCGTCGAGATCAAGAAACAGCAGGGCGAAACGTCCTCCGTCCCGCTGGTTCTGCCGCACCGCCTGTTGCAGGCGGTCGGTGAACAGCGATCGGTTGGGCAGGCCGGTCAAGGCGTCGTAATTGGCCTGCCGCCAGATCCGTTCCTCATCTTCCTTGCGGTGTGTGATGTCCGAAAAAATGGCGATGTGATGCGTGGTCACCCCTTCATCGTCCCGCAGGGCGACGATGGACAGTTGCTCGGCATAAAACTCGCCTGATTTGCGGCGGTTCCATATCTCGCCGCGCCAGCGGCCGGTCGAAAGCAGGCTGTCCCACATGCTGCGATAGAAATCCGCGTCATGACGGCCCGACGACAGGAAGCCGGGATTCCGCCCCAGAACTTCATCGGCCCCATAGCCGGTGATCGCCGTAAAGGCAGGGTTGACATACTCGATGACGTTATCGGCCGACGTGATCACGACCGCTTCGCTGGCACTTTCAACCACCTTGGCGGTCAGACGGACCTTGGCCTGCGCCGCCTTGATGGCCGAAATATCGTACACCCAGGCCAGATTGACCGGCTCGCCCTCGAAACGTGTCGACCGCAATGTCAGCAACGACCAGAACGGTGTCCCATCGCGGCGGATGAATTCGACTTCGGCATCGTCGATGCGCCCGTTCCGCTTCAGATCGTCGATCACCAGACCGCGCTGGCGGTCGCCGCGAAACAGATTGCGGGCCTGGGCGCCGACGATATCGTCGCGATCGGCGCCGATGATGTCGCAGAAACGGGAATTGGCGAACATCACCGTACCGTCGCTCCGGCGCGAAACCGACACGCCGACCGGACTTTCCTCCAGGATACGCCACAGCCGGTCTTCCGATTCCTCAAGACGGCGAGCCGCCTTGGCCCGCTCGGCGATATCCAGGCGGATGCGCGTGACCATCGGACGGAAGACCACGGCCGCCGACAGCACAAGCAGCAGCAAGGTGCCGGCAAGAGTGGTCCCGTGCAGGACGAACAGCCGCGTCAGTCTGGCGTCGTTTTCCTGACGATAACGGGCCACCAGCACATCCAGGTCGATCAGGAGCGGGGCGATATTGGCAGCGGACAAAGCCTGCAGATCCGGGTCTGCGGCAGCCAGACGCGTCCCGCTTTTTGCCAGAACCGCACGGGCATGGGCGATGAAGGATCGCAGCCCCCGATCCAGGTTCCCGGCCGGACCAAACAAAATCGCCTTGATCCCTGGCGAGGGCGGCATGGCGACCTTCAGTTCCGGCAAACCCGCCAGCAGACCGAAATGGGATGATTCAAGCTGATCCAGAGAGACGATCAGGGCCGACAGCTCTTCCTGGCGCGCGGCCTCATCCAAAGGGCGGCCAAGGCTGGTGGCGGCATGGGCCACGCGCTCGACCAACGGACGCTGCTGCGCCGCCACGCCGACCACCGCCGAACCGGTTTCCGCATCCATCAAGTTTCGCACCAGTCCCAGGAACGAAACGATCGCCAGACCGCCCAGGATTCCCAAAACGGTGACATAGCGAATCGTCAGGTCCCTGGTCAGCCTGTTGTCAGTTCCGACCATCTCGTACCAGCCCAACCATAGGGATAAGGCGTGATAACACGCCAAACCCGGCATTGCGATACCGAAATAGGATCGGACTATTGCAACGGCTCGCTGCCGACGGCTTCCCGCGGGGGAACCGCACCGGGAACCGGAGAAGGCACAGCCTCTCCGTCCCGCGCCTCGGGGGGGCTTGGGGGAGCTTCCGGCGTCGTCTCGGCGTTCTTTCTGCTCCGGCTTTCCTCGTATTCCTTCATCCCGTGCGCAGCCAGGTCCACCACGGCGCAGGCGGACAGCAGGCAGGACAGGATCAGAACGGAAACGATCTTGGACATCGGCCCGCGCTTATTCCGAATCCGGCAGAATCTCGACCCGGACCAACTGTCCGGGCTCGATGGCGCTCATCTGCTGCGGATCAAGGGGGCAGCGCCCCCAGATATTCTCGGGGGCAGCCAGACGGATTTCCGATCCCAGGGAAACCGGAGTCGGGGCATAAGCGATGACCACCGCCTCGCCTTCGACGCGGTAAGCCAGTTCTCCCGGCTTGACGACGGCCCGGGCGTCGCCGTCGCGATCGACCTTGACGGGAACGGTGAAATAAACCTCGCCCTCCCATGTCGCCGCCCGGGATTCGAACGGTGCGGCGGCACACAAGGCCGCCGCCGTCGGGGTATCCAGCAACTCGACGTCCAGACAGACCTTCCCAAAGGAAATTCTCAAGTTCGGCACGCTTCTTCCCTCCCGTCCTGGTCTCGGACCGCCCCCTTTCCTACAGCAAATCCGGGGGCGCGTCACACATTTGAACGTTTCAAGACAACAGGACGGCGCGGGTATGCTTGGCGATCATCATTTCTTCGTCGGTGGGAATGACGAAGACGGGAACCCGGCTGGTAGGCGCGGTGATGACTTCGGCGTTGGCGGCATTGGCGGAATCGTCGAGTTCGATTCCCAGCCAGCCCGCACCGTTGCAGACCTTGCCGCGCACCGGAGCAGACCGTTCGCCGATGCCGGCGGTGAAGACCACCGCATCCAGTCCCCCCATCGCCCCGGCCAGAGAGCCCAGCTCGCGGCGGATCCGGTAACAGAACAGGTCGACGGCTTCGGCCGCGTGGGCATCCGTGCTGTCCAGCAGAACCCGCATGTCGTTGGAAATGCCCGACACCCCCAAAAGCCCGGATTTTTTATACAGCAGCGTCTCGATCTCGGCGGCGTTCATGCCCTTCTGCTGCAGCAGGTACAAGACCACGCCGGCATCCAGCGCCCCGGTCCGGGTTCCCATCGGCAGGCCGTCAAGGGCGGTGAAGCCCATCGTCGAAGCGACCGAACGCCCGGAATCGATGGCGCACATCGACGCACCCGATCCCAGATGGCAGACCACCACCTTGCCGGCCGCCTTGTCCGGAGCGATCTCCTTCAGCCGCCGGGCGATATACTCGTAGGACAGACCGTGGAATCCATAGCGCCGCACCCCCTCGTCGGTCAGCTCTCGCGGCAAGGCGAAGGTTTCCGCCACCTTGGGATTGGTCCGGTGGAAGGCGGTATCGAAACAGGCGACCTGGGTGAGATCGGGATGAATCCGGCTCAGTGCCCGGATCGGAGCCAGGTTGTGCGGCTGATGCAACGGCGCCAGCGGCACGAAGCTTTCCAGTTCATCCAGCAGTTCATCGGTGATCCGGGCCGGCGCCGACCAGCGCGGCCCGCCATGAACCACGCGGTGACCGGCCGCCACCAGACGGGCTCCGTCCAGATGATCCTCGACCCAGTCGATCAGGTGCTTCAGCAGGTCCTGGTGCAGCAGATTGCTGTCCGCCGGCCAACGCTGCTCGGCCAGAACCGTTCCATCCACGCCCTGGGCGATGAAATGCGGCGCGACATTGATGCCTTCCACCTGCCCCTTCGACTTCAGAACCGGCTTGTCGTCGCCATTGCCGACGTAAAGCGAGAACTTGATCGAGGATGAACCGGCATTGATGACCAGAATTCCTTCTTTCATGATCGCCCCCTATTCCGCGGCCTTCTTGCCGGCCAGACGGCGGGCATGGGCGAACAGGACGGCAACGGCGCACGAGGCCAGACGGGCCTTGGCCGAATCGGCACGGCTGGTCAGTACGATCGGCACCCGCGCCCCGACGACGATTCCCGCCGCATCGGCATCGGCCAGGTAGGACAGCTGCTTGGCCAGCATGTTGCCGGCTTCAAGATCGGGAACCAGCAGGATATCTGCCTGACCGGCGACCGGCGACGTGATCTTCTTGATCTTCGCCGCCTCGGCCGAGATGGCGTTGTCGAAGGCCAGAGGCCCATCCAGCACGGCGCCGGTGATCTGCCCGCGATCGGCCATCTTGCACAGGGCGGCCGCCTCGATGGTCGAGTTGATCTTCGGATAGACCGTCTCGACGGCAGACAGAATGGCCACCTTCGGCAGGGGAACCCCCAGGCAATGAGCCAGGTCGATCGAGTTCTGAACGATGTCCTGCTTGTCTTCCAGGGTCGGATAGATGTTGATGGCCGCGTCGGTGATCAGCAGCATGCGCGGATAGGTCGGAACGTCCATGATGAAGACGTGGCTGATGCGCCGGCTGGTGCGCAGGCCGTGATCGCGGCTGGCGACCTCGTGCATCATCTCGTCGGTGTGCAGGCTGCCCTTCATCAGGGCCTCGGCCTCGCCCGAACGGCACAGCGCCACCGCCTTCTCCGCCGATTCGTGGGAGTGGCTGGTGTTGATGATGCGGATGCCCGTCAGATCGAAGCCGAATTCTTCGGCCAGCGAGCGGATCTTGGTCTCCGGCCCGATCAGGATGGGAAC
>CAJANN010000278.1 GCA_903941095.1 uncultured Rhodospirillaceae bacterium
GGCCACAAGGCGAGGCCGTTGTTGTTGTGGTGGTGCCCCTCGGCATTTGGCTACCTTCCGGGGTGGCATTGAAAATCGATGACCTGCCGCAAATCCCATTGACGGTGACGCAATGTACCGGCGACGGCTGTGTCGCCCAGGTTCAGTTGGCCGAACGCAGCTTGAGGGGATTGGTGGACGGCAAGGCAATTTCTGTCGGCATGCTTCCCGCCGGGAGCACTCAGACTCTGGTCATTGGCATCTCGCCCAAAGGACTGAAGGCAGCCTGGGGTGCGGTGAAATGATCCGATGGTTGGTTCTGTTGTTTGGGGGCCTGTTGCAGGCGGGGTGTACGAGTATTGAGCGAGATGCCGTTGCCGACGGATTGGCGCGGCAGGCGAGATTGGAACGTTCCTTGGTTGGCACGGAGACCTTCGTTCTGACTGTATTCTCACGTATCGCCGATCCGGCGGTGCCGCTGGTGGTCTATATCGAGGGAGACGGCCTGGCATGGAAGTCGCGATCGGAGCCTTCCTTGAACCCGACGCCCCGCGATCCAGTGGGGCTGAAGCTGGCCGCTCTCGATGGGGCTCCCAATGTTCTGTACGTTGCTCGTCCTTGTCAGTACACGCCTCAGAACCAGGACTGGAATTGCCGAGCGGAGATTTGGACCAGCCATCGCTTTTCCGAGCCGGTCATCCGCTCCGTCAGTCAGGCCATCGACAGCGTTCGGGCACGGAACGGGATAACAGCAGGCGTTCATCTGGTGGGGTATTCCGGCGGTGGGGCGGTTGCCGCCCTGATCGCCGCGCGGCGCAGCGATGTGCTGTCTTTGCGTACCGTCGCCGGCAACCTGGATCACGACGCGCTCAACCGCCTCCATGGGGTGTCGTTGATGCCCCACTCGCTCAATGCCGCGGATGTGGCCGCCAACCTCGCCCACTTGCCGCAACGCCATCTTGTCGGAGGCAGGGATACGATCGTGCCCCGTTCGGTGATCGACAGCTATGTCCGGAAAATCGGCTCGGATCGATGCGGGACCGTGATCGTCATCGACGGTGTCAGCCACGAAAATGGATGGGAATCCGCCTGGCGTCAGCAGGGGGGCGTTCTCCCGACGTGTTCCCCCTGACTTCAGAAGCTGTACTTCACTTCCGCCTTGCCGGTATGGCTGATGTAGTCGCTTTTCAGCTCGGCGTCATAATGGCCGGAGAGCTGCATGTCTCCCGACGACAGAAAGGTCAGGCCAACACCGACATTGGCGGCGTTACTGGTCGGCTTCGCCCCCGTCGTGGTAAAGGACGAGCCTCCCGCCGCATAGGCGGCCGTGGTGGTCGAGGCGTCGGTATCGAGGTACTCGTGCCGCCAGATCGCCCGGACCTCGGGAATGAAACGTCCTTCGCTGGCGTCGATGCGATAGGCGACCTTGGCACCCAGACCGCTTCTCAGGCTATTGACCGACTGGCCGTTGACCTGGAGATTGGCGCCTGCTGCCCCGGTCTCGGTATACCCCTGGGTCTTCAGATGGCTGAAGGCGAGATCGGCCAGCGGGGTCAACACGGCCCCCCCCATCTGCAGCGGATAGCCGCCGCCAAGTCTGGCGGTGTACTGGTCGCCGCTGTATTTACCACTGGCCACCCCGGAAAAACCGGTGAAATTGACCATCCGGGTGCTGCCATAGTCATGGCGGGTATAGCCCAGCGAACCGTCCAGATACCACGGGCTTCCTTCCCAGTGCCCGTAAACCGATCCGGTGTAGGAGTCGATGTCCAGGCCGCTGCCGCGGCGAAGCCCGTTCTCGTTGACGTTGGTGCGGGCATAGCTGAAGGAAAGCCCCAGGCGCAACGGATCGATGACGCGGAAATCGACGCCGCCTGCCATGCCCCAGGTGTCCGAGGCGTAACCGTCGATGCCCTCGCGCTCGAACTGACTGGCGACACCGCCGAAGCCCTGCATCCAGACGTCAAGGCCCTTCATGGCCTCACCCGTCGCCACACCAGTGCCGCCGCCGCCGGCATCGGCCAGGCGAACCGATTCGATCCGGAGGCCCAGGACCTTCAGCACCTGGTTGATGGCATTCATCGAACCCTGGACATTGCCGCCGCTGATCATCGGGCGAAGCTGGGTCCCCGCCTTGTCGATCTCGCTGCCCGAGGACAGGGATTGTACTGCCTGCTGAAGCGTTTGCAGTTGTGCGTTGGTGCCGGTGTAGCTGGTCAGCGCATCCACCGACTTGGTGGCGGCTGAAGACACACCGGAAACCGAGGCGGCCGCTTGCACGCTCGCCCTCAACACCACATCGGTGGCGGCGATGGCCGTGCCGTACTTGTCGGAACCGGAGAAGGAGGTGCCGTCGTCCACCGACCAGGAAATCAGGCCGCCGGTCGGGGTGGTGACATTGGCAGGAGTCACGTTGGCGGTGCCCGCGCCCCGGATCAGGATGAATTTGTCGCCGCTGGCGATGCTGACGCCCGACAGCGTGGGGGTGACGGTCAGCGTTCCCGCAGGGGTGACGTTGTTCTGGTTGCCGGAAAGCCAGCCGTTGGCCGACGAGGTGATCGTCGTCTTCAGCGTCGAACCGGTGGAAAGGGTGAGTGTGCCGGCGTGGTTGAGCTTCAGCGATGAGAAATCAAGCGTGCCGTTATTGACCAGCGTGCCGGTGACGGTTTTGTTGGTCGTCCCAACCGCCAACGTCGCGCCCGAGGCAACGGTCGTCGTGGTTGCGTAAATATCGCTATTAAAGGAAGCTGTGCCAGCGCCATTAAAATTAACTGCTGCAAGACTAGAGCCTGCACCGCCTATCGCATAGCCAACGGTTGTTGTGCCACTAAAAGTGACCGTGCCTGTTCCATTTGCTGCATTCTGAGTTAATGCACCATACAAAGATTTGCCAGACGCGATGACGAGCGTTGGGGTTTTCGTTGATCCAGAGAAATAAATGGAATTTGCATAGATATTCCCAGAAAAATTGAATGTAGAATCGCCATCCATAGCAACGCTAGAAAGCGCGGCCCCAGACGCCCCAACGTCTCCAGAAATTGCAGTGGTTCCAGTAACAATTAATGTCCCAGTGTTGTTTGCTCCGCTCGAATTAGCAATGGAGGCACTTAGA
>CAJANN010000279.1 GCA_903941095.1 uncultured Rhodospirillaceae bacterium
ATGCCCGCCTGCGCGGGCATGACGAGTATGTACCAGGGGAAATTAGCCACTTCTTAACCTGGATTCGGAGCCCTGGAAACAGAATCCTGAGACTTGACTCTCTCCTTCGCCCGAGTATAGTTGCGCCCTCTCGCGCCGGGTGCCCCTTGGCGCGCAAGTTCATTTTTGCGTAGGACAAACCGATGTTCGCAGTCATCCAGACCGGCGGTAAGCAGTACAAGGTGGCCAAGGACGACGTCATTCGCGTCGAGAAGCTGGCTGGCGATGCCGGGGCCGAAGTGGTCCTCGATCAGGTGCTCATGGTGGGCGAGACCGTCGGCGCTCCGCTGGTCAGCGGCGCCAAGGTGACCGCCCAGGTGGTGGCCCAGGCCCGCGGCCCGAAGCTGATCGTCTTCAAGAAGCGCCGCCGCCAGAGCTCGCGCCGCAAGAACGGCCACCGCCAGGACATCACCATCCTGCGCATCACCGACATCACCGCCGGCTGAGCGGTTAGGCAAGGAGTAGACCTATGGCTCATAAAAAAGCTGGTGGCTCGTCCCGCAACGGCCGCGACTCCGCCGGTCAGCGCCTTGGCGTGAAGAAGTTCGGCGGCGAGATCGTCATTCCGGGCAACATCATCGTCCGTCAGCGCGGCACCAAGTTCTATCCCGGCGCCAATGTCGGCATGGGCAAGGATCACACCTTGTTCGCCACCAGCGTCGGCACGGTCGAGTTCCGCCACAAGGGCGAGCGGACCTTCATCAATGTCGCCCCGCTGCCGGAAGCCGCTGAGTAATCAGCCGTTCTCCCGGGGCATGCGTTCGAAAAGGGGAACGGTTCGGCCGTTCCCCTTTTTCATTGCCGCCGCCGGCGGCGGCTGAGGGTCTGCACATGAAGTTTCTCGATCAGGCGAAGATCTTCGTCAAAAGCGGCGACGGCGGGGCCGGAGCGGTCTCGTTCCGCCGCGAGAAGCATATCGAGTTCGGCGGCCCCGACGGCGGCGACGGCGGCCGCGGCGGCGACGTCATCGTCGAATGCGTCGACAATCTCAACACCCTGATCGATTACCGCTATCAACAGCATTTCAAGGCGGCCAAGGGCCATCACGGCCAGGGCCGCAACTGCACCGGCGGCAAGGGCGACGACGTCGTCCTGAAGGTCCCGGTCGGCACCCAGATCCTGGCCGAGGACAAGGACACCGTACTGGCCGACCTGACCCGGGCCGGCACCCGCATCGTGCTGATGCGCGGCGGCGACGGCGGCTTCGGCAACCTGCATTACAAGACCAGCACCAACCAGGCGCCGCGCCGCGGCGATGTCGGCTGGCCGGGCCAGGAACAGTGGATCTGGCTGAAGCTGAAGATGATCGCCGATGCCGGACTGGTGGGCCTGCCCAACGCCGGCAAGTCGACCTTCCTGGCGGCGGTGACGCGGGCGCGCCCGAAGATCGCCGACTACCCCTTCACCACCCTGCACCCCAATCTGGGCGTGGTCTATCTGTCCGGCGACGAATTCGTCCTGGCCGACATTCCCGGCCTGATCGAGGGCGCCCACGAGGGGGCCGGCATCGGCGACCGCTTCCTGGGCCACATCGAACGCTGCCGGGTGCTGCTGCACCTGATCGACGGCACCGCCGAGGACGTCGCCGAATCCTACCGCATCGTCCGCGGCGAGCTGGCGGCCTATGGCGGCGGCCTGGACGGCAAGCCCGAAGTGGTGGCGCTCAACAAGTGCGATTCCATCGTCGCCGAGGAGATCAGGGACAAGCTGGCCGCACTGGAGCAGGCCTGCGGCCACAAGGTGTTCCCGCTGTCGGGCGTGGCCGGCATCGGGCTGAAGGAAATCCTGGGCGAGCTGTTCGCCCATATCCGCGCCGCCAAGGACGCCGAACCGGGCATCGTCGCCGCATCGGCGGCGCTGGGCACCGGCAAACGCGGCAACGAGGGCTTCTACCGCCGCATGAAGGACGCCGAAGCCAGCGAATTCGACCACGGGACCTATGGTCCGGACGGCGAATGGATCTGGTTCGACGCCGAGGAAGACGAAGACGATGGGGACGAACAGTCCGATCACTGATGCCAGGCGGCTGATCGTCAAGGTCGGTTCGTCGCTGCTGGTCGACGAAGGCAGCGGCCACATCCGCC
>CAJANN010000280.1 GCA_903941095.1 uncultured Rhodospirillaceae bacterium
GACCAACAGCGTGACGGGGGCGGTGTTCACCGCCCAGGCGGCGACGGTGAACGGCACCGGCTGGACCTATGATTATACCGGCACCACCCTGCCGGAAGGGACCTATACCCTGAGCGCGGTGGCGACCGACGCCGCCGGCAACACCAGCACCACCGCCAGCCAGACGGTGATCATCGACCGCACCGCGCCGGCTGCTCCGACCGTGGCCCTGACCACCGACAGTGGCAGCAGCAGCAGCGACGCCCTGTCCAAGACCGGCACCCTGAACGTCACCGGCACCGAAACCGGCGCCACCGTCCAGTACAGCACCGATGGCGGCACCACCTGGACCACCAGCTTCACCGCGGTCGAAGGCACCAACACGCTGAAGGTCCGGCAGGTCGACGTGGCCGGCAATGCCAGCGCCGCCACCGATTACACCTTCGTCTACGACACCACCGCCCCGACGGCGACGGTCAACGCCCTGACCACCGCCAGCACGACGCCGACCATCACCGGCACCTGGGACAATGCCAACGGCAACAGCCTGTCGGTGACGGTCAACGGCGTGACCTATACCGCGGGCCAGGGACTGACCATCACCGGCGGGACCTGGGCGCTGACCATTCCCGCGGGCAACGCGCTGACGGCGGGCAGCAGCTATTCGGTCACCGCGTCGGTCACCGACGCCGCCGGCAATGTCGGGACGGACGCCACCAGTTCGGAACTGGTGATCAGCCGGGCCACGGTGGTCCAGACTCCGCCGCCGCCGCCGCCGCCGGCACCCGTGGCCGTTTCGCCGCCCGCTCCGGCTTTGCCCATCGCACTGCCGCCCGCACCGCCGGTGCCGCCCGCGCCGGTCGCGCCCCCGCAGGTGATCGTCACCCCGCCGCCGGTCGAGGCGCCGCCGCCGGCACCGCAGGCGCAGGCCGCCCAGACCGCCGCTCCGGCCCCGGTGCAGTTCACCTTCGCCGATGGCGCAAGCGGCGGCAATTCGGTCCAGGTCGCCAACAATCTTGAAGTGAACGTGGCCTCGACGGCGGCCAGTTCGTCGACGACCAATGGCGGCAAGACCGAGGTGCAGAGCTACACGGTATCGGCCAAGGAACTGGCCGGCGGAACCGGCGGGGCGGTCAAGCTGACCGTCGAGGCCGGATTGCCGCGCTGGATGAAGGTTGAGAACCAGGGCGATGGCGTCCTGAAGACCGTCGGAGAGCGGCCCGAGGGCGACAACCGCTCCTATCAGGTGGTCGTCAAGGTCAAGCGCCCCAACGGGGACGAGGCCAATGTCGTGCTGGTGGTCAAGCCCAGCAAGACGACCGAGGCCGAGGCCGGTCCGTCCCCGCTCTCCAGGCAGCCGGTGCCGGGTCAGGCTCAGCCTGCGGTGCCGGCTCCGGCTGCACCTGCTTCCCCGGCCGTGGCGCCGCAGCGGACCGGCGCCCTGCCGATGGCCGATCAGGTGGCGGAAGGGGGCTGGCTTGCCGACCTGCTGGCGGCCCTGGCCGATTCTCCCCGTCCCCAGGCGGCCGTGGCCGGAACGGGGGACGGCGGGACCGGGTTCCTGGACCAGCTGGCTGCGGGCGCGTCCCGGCAACAATCGCAAATCAACGATCTGGCGGCCTGACGGCGGGATAAAACACAGACTGGAGCGTCCTTTGAACAGCTTGCGTTTGCGAAGAATGGTGACCGCCGGATCCAGCATGGCGGTCCTGGCATTGGTGTCGGCCTGCGCCGTCGTGCCTGAGCCGGTCACGCCGGCGGAAACCCAGACGCGCCGGGCCGAGTTTCGCGAGATGCTGGCCGAACAGCCCCGGCCGGAGGCCGCCGTCACCCTGCACGAGGCCATCGCCCGGGCGTTGCGCTATAATCTGTCCAGCCGGGTCAAGGAGGTCGAGCGCCAGCTGGCGGAAAACCGCCTGGACGCTTCCTTCTGGACCATGCTGCCCAAGACGATGGGGTCGGCCAGCCAGACCAGCCGCAGCAACACCCAGGCGTCCAGCAGCAAGTCGGTCAATACCGGCGTGCAGTCCCTGGAAACCTCGACATCGCAGGATTCCGACCACCGCGAGGCCGATCTGAAGGTCAGCTGGAACATCCTGGATTTCGGCGTCAGCTATTTCACGTCGCGGCAGATGGCCAACCAGACCCTGGTGGCCGAGGAGCGGCGCAAGAAGGTGGTCCAGCAACTGATCAACGACGTCCGCGACGCCTATTGGAAGGCCGTGGCCGCCGAACGTCTGCTGGACCGCATCGAGGACACGCTGGACAAGGTGCGAACCGCCATCGCCAAGGCGGAAACCATCGAGGAAACCCGGGCCCAGAAGCCCGTGGAAATCCTGAACTACCAGCGGGACCTGTACAGCAAGCTGCTGCAGCTTCAGGGATTGCGCCGCACCCTGGTCGCCAGCAAGTACGATCTGGCCAAGATGATGAACCTGCCGCCGTCCCAGCCGTTCAAGGTGGTCATTCCCGATCAGCCGCCGACCTTGCCGCCCCTGGGCGTCGATGTCGCCACGCTGGAGGAGCAGGCCCTCAACCAACGCTCGGAACTGATCGAAGAAAGCCTGCAGGAACGGATCGCCGCCGACGAGGTCCGCAAGGCCATCGCCCGCATGTTTCCCGGCATCGAGTTCAGCTCCAGCGTCAATGTCAGTTCCAATTCGTACCTGCTGAACAAGCAATGGTTCGAAAGCAGCGCCAAACTGACCTGGAACATCGTCAGCCTGCTGTCGGGGTGGGACGATATAGAACAGGCGGAAAAGCAGAAGCTGCTGGTGTCGGTTCGCAGGCAGACCGTGGGAATGGCCGTTCTGGGGCAGGTCAACATCGCCTTCATGGATTACCGCGAGGCCGAAGATGCCTTCCGTACGGCGACCAGGATCCAGACCATCAACGAGCGTATCGAAGAGCATAAGCAGCGCGAGGCCGTCTCCCTGAACATGGGCGAGCTGGAACTGATCCAGATGCAGCTCAACACCCTGCTGGCGCAGATGAAGAAGGACGAACAATACGCCCAGCTGCAGAACTCCCTGGGCCGGCTGGCCATTTCGGTGGGGGAGGACCCTTTCTACGGGATCAACGACCAGTCCGACCTGGACGAACTGGTCAAGTCCGTCGCCGAGCGGGAAAAGCCTGGCTTGAGGGGCACTGGTTCTCTCGGACGGCCCGGCAGTCCGGATCGGTGACGTGATCGCGGCGATCCGGCGGCCGGTTGCGGCGCTGCTGCTGGCGGCCGGCGCGACCGCGGCGGCGGCGGCGGATGCGCCTCAGGCCCAGGGCGTGGCCCGGGGGGCGGAAGAGGCGCTGCTGTCTTCCGAAATGGCCGGCCGGATCTTGCGGATCGCCGACGAGGGCGAGAGCTTCCGCAAGGGGGATGTCCTGGTGGAGTTCGCCTGCGACGGCCAGCGCGCCGAGGAAGACGTCGCCCGGGCGGCGGAGCAGGGGGCGCGTGCCCGTCTCGACAATCAGAAACGGCTTGAGGCGGCCAAATCGGCGGGGCAGCTGGATCTGGCCCTGGCCGACGCCCAACTGGCCGAAGCCCAGGCGAAGATCCGCGCCGCCAGCGCCAAATCCCGCCTGTGCCGGGTGATGGCCCCCTATGAGGGGACGATCCTGAAACGCGAGGCCCGGCCCCACGAAAGCGTCAACATCCTGGCCCCGCTGCTGCGGGTGGCCAGACGCGGAACGCTGGAGGTGACGGTCATCGTTCCGGCATCGTGGCTGTCCTGGCTGAAGGGCGGCGCGGTGCTGGCCTTTACCGCCGCCGCCACCGGCCAACGGACCGAGGGACGGGTGTCCCGCCTGGGCGGCGCGGTGGATTCGTCCAGCCAGACCATCGAAATCCGCGGCGATCTGGCCAATGACGGGGCCGGTTCGCTGAAACCCGGCATGGCCGGGATGGTGACGTTCCGTTCTCCCGCCGGGGGAACTCCGTGACCGATCCTGCCGGAGCCGATCCCCGGCTGCTTCGCCTTTCCGCGGCCCTGCTGGTCGAGCAGGCGGTGCGCAGCCGCAGCCGGCCGGCCGAACTGATGCGGGAACTGGTGGACGGAACCGCCCGCGTGCACGGGCACGAGATCGCCTTTTTGTGTCTGCGGCGCGGTGCCGGATACCGTCTGTCGGCGGCGTCTTCCGTCGCCCAGATCGACCGGACCGGCCCGCTGGCCCGCTGGGTGGAGGCGCTGGCGCGGCGGTTGCAGCCGCCACGGGGCGATATGGCCGTCCGCCTGCCGTCGGACGCCGAGATCGCCCGCCCCGACGCCGATTGGGCCGGCGGATTGCCGTCCTGCTGGATGTGGCTGCCCCTGCCGGCTCCCAACGGTGCGGTCGAGGGCGTGCTGGTTCTGACCCGCCGCAGCCCGTGGCAGGATGCCGACCGGCTGCTGGCCGAACCCTTGGCCGGCTGCTACGGCCATGCGCTGTGGGCCATCCGCAATCGCCTGCCCGATTTCCCCCGGGCCGGCCGCCGCCATGCCCTGGCGGCGGCGGCGGCGGTCGCTCTGCTGGCCCTGATCCCGGTGCGGCTGGATACCCTGGCTCCGGCCGAAGTCGCCGCCGCCGACCCGATCCCCATCACCGCCCCCTTCGACGGCATCGTCGCGGATGTCGCCGTGCAGCCCTATCAGGCGGTGCTGGAGGGCGACGCCCTGCTGTCGTTCGATGCGCGAGAACTGGCGATGAAACGCGATGTCGCCGCCAAGACCCTGGATGTGGCCGAGGCGGAACTGGCGTCGTTGCGCAATCAGGCCTTCATGGACCCGGACAGCAAGAACAAGATTCTGGCTGCCGAACAGAGAGTGGCGGTCGAGCGTGAGACCCTGGCCTATGCCGAAGACCGCTTCCGCCGCCATCGCCTGACGGCGCCCGAGGCCGGGGTGGTCCTGTTCGACGACCGCCTGAGCTGGAAGGGACGCCCGGTGTCGACCGGGCAATCCCTGATGACCGTTGCCCATCCGGACCGGCTGGAGTTGCGGATCGACGTTCCGGTCGCCGGACTGATCCCATCCCATGCCGGCGCCGACGTCCGCCTGTTTCTCGACATGGACCCGTCGCAGCCGGTCTCGGCCCGGCTGTCGCGCCTGGGCTACGAGGCCCGGCCGATCCCCGGAGGAGCCCTGGCCTACCGCTTCGTCGCCGCCTTCGAGGGCGATGTCCGCGCCCTGCAATTGGGGGCCAGGGGCACGGCCAAGGTCTACGGGGATTCCGTCAGCCTGGGATATTATCTGCTCCGGCGCCCGTGGGCGGCGGTCCGCCAGTTCCTGGGGGTCTGATGCGGCGGGCGGACGGTCTGCCGCCGATCCGCGCCGAATTGCGGCTGGTCGGGCGGCGGCACGATGCCTCGGGCCATGACGTCGGCATCGTCTATGACCCCCTGCGGCACCGTTTTTTCGAAATCGGCGCCCGGGTCGGCGAGATTTTGACCCACTGGCGGACGGGAACCGTTTCCCGCCTGAACGATCGCGTCGTCGCCGCCGGCCATCACCCGGTCCAGCGGACCGAGATCGACGCGATCTTGCTGTTCCTGCAAAGCAACCAGTTGCTGGCGCTGTCTCCGGCAACCCTGCGCCCGTCGCTGCTGCGCCGGGTGGAAATGCTGATCGGCACGCTGTTCTTCTTCAGGATTCCCCTGTGTCATCCCGACCGGGTGCTGACCGGGCTGGGCGAATGGCTGTTCCCCGTCCTGGGCCGGCGGGTGCTGGCGGGCTTCATCCTGACGGCCGTCCTGGGGCTGGCGCTGGTGGTCCGCCAGTGGGACCAGTTTCTTGACGGGGTGCGCCCCGCCGCCAATATCGGCGGGGCGGCCTCGTTCATCGCCGCCATCGTCCTGGCCAAGGCGGTCCACGAGCTGGGCCACGCCCTGGCGGCCAAACGGCTGGGCTGTGCCGTTCCGACGATGGGGATCGCGCTGATGTTCGGGGCGCCGCTGCTGTACACCGATCTGTCCGATACGTGGCGGCTGTCCCGGCGGCGGGACCGGCTGCTGGTGGCCTCGGGCGGGATCCTGGCCGAGCTGGGGCTGGCGGCGCTGGCCACCTGGGGCTGGCTGATCCTGCCCGACGGGCCGGCGCGGGGGGCGTGTCTGTTCCTGGCCACCGCCGCCTGGCTGGCCACCCTGGTCATCAACGCCAATCCGTTTCTGCGCTTCGACGGGTATTTCATCCTGTCGGATCTGCTGGGCCTGCCCAACCTGCAGGAGCGCGCCTTCGCCGAGGGGCGCAGAATGCTGCGCCGTCTGCTGTGGGGAAGCCGGGAGCCCCCGGCGGAAGATCTGCCCCGGCGGATGGCGTGGGGAATTCTGGTCTATGCCTATGCCACCTGGATCTTTCGGGGCCTGCTGTATTCCGGCCTGGCCTGGACCGTCTTTACCCTGTTGCCCAAACTGATCGCCGTCCCCTTGCTGGTCTCGGAACTGTGGGTGCTTCTGATGCGGCCTGTCGTCAATGAACTGTCGCTCTGGTGGCGTCACCGGCGATCCCTGCTGGCCTCGCGCCGTGCCCGGCTGACCTTGTTTCTGGCCGGCGGGGCATTCCTGCTGCTGCTGATCCCGCAAAGCTTCCGGATGGAGCTGCCGGCGGTGCGGACCCCGATGCAGCGGCAATGGATTCATCCGCCGCGTCCGGCGCAGCTGATCTTTCATGTGGCCGACGGAACCGAAGTCGCCGCCGGCGACGTATTGGCGACCTTTGCCGATCCGGGGCTTGACCACGAGATCGCGCAAAGCCGTCTGCGCCTGGCCAGCCTGACATCCTCGGAGCAGCGGGCGGCCCGGACCCTGGCGTCGGCCCGGGATCTGGCGGTGCTTGGCGAACGCATCGCCGGAGAAACCGCGACCCTGAGCGGATTGCTGGAACAGCAGGACACTCTGACCGTCCGCGCCGGCTTTGCCGGCCGCATCCTGGAATCGGCCTCGGGGCTGCGGAACGGCGGCTGGCATGCCCCGGCGTCTCCCCTGTTCCTGCTGGCGTCCAGCGGAACCGCCGCCATCACCGCCTTCGTCGACGACCGCGACCTGGGGCTGGTCGCCGTCGCCGCCCCGGCCACGTTCCACCCGACCGCCATCGACCTGCCGGTGGTGCCGGCCATCGTGACCAGGGTCGAAAGCGTGCCGTCGGAATTCATCGCCGAACCGCTGCTGGCGTCGATATCGGGCGGTCCCATCGCCACCGGGCGCGACAGTGCCGACCGCGCAATTCCCCGCCAGGGGCAGTACCGGGTGACGGCCGCCGCGACCGCCGATCCGGACGCCGGCGTCGCCGCCGCCATTCCCGGCAGGCTGATGGTCGCCAGCAGGCCCTACAGTCTGCTGGCCCTGGCCGCCCGCCGGCTTCAGGCGCTGCTGGTCAAGGAAGCGTCGGGATAGCGAAAGGCCTTTGTCGAAGCAGGGACCGCGGTGTCACGACGCCGCAGCGCGCCCTGCCGGCCGAACGACCGGGAATTGCCCTTTGGGGCAATTGCGCCGCTTTTCGCTTTCGCTAGCCTGAGCCGGGCGTTCCGGTGATCCCGTTCAAACGCAATCGCATCGAGCGATGCTTCAACCGCCTTAAAATCGCCCGGCTTCGGCTTTGCGGGTTCAAATCCCGCCGTCCCCACCAAGCCCCTGTTTTCATCATTGCCGGGCTCGGCCCGGCAATGACGATGGGAAGGCTTACAACAATCCCAAGCCGCGCCCGAACGACCGCGTCACCGCGTCGGCGTCCTCGTGCTTGAGCACGCGTCCGAAGGCGCCGGTGGTCTTGGGGCCGATCCAGCCGTCGACCTTCAAGGGCTGCCAGTCGTCATGGTGTTTGGGGCCGATCTGGTTCAGCGTCTCCTGCAGCACCCCGCCCTCGACCTTGGGAGCGCGGGCATCCTTGGGATCGCGGAAGAGCGGCCCGAAGATGGAATGGGTCTTGTCTTCGAGACCTTCGCTGTTGCCGTTGGCCTGGGCGGCGCGGGCGAAGGTGTTGAAGCGACCCAAGGCCAAACCCTCCTCCACCTTGGCCGGCCCCAGCCGGGCGGTGGCGTGCTTCATCGCGAAGTCGGTCTGGGGGCCGTATTTTCCGTCCTCGTCCACCGGCGCCAGCTTGGTGTAGGGACCGTAGGCGGGCGATCGCGTCCCCAGCGGATCGGCTTCGTTCAACATGTTGAGGCCGCGCTGCAGCCCCTTGACCGCGTCGGCGGTGCCGTCGCTGACGGCAGCATCGGCCACCCGGCCGCCGATCCTGGCCGTCGCCTGCCACAGGTCGCCGCCGTCGGGGGTGGTGTGGGAGCCGGGCTGCTCGGGTATGGGGCGGATGGGCCTGGGATCGACCGGCTTGCCGCCATCGAGGCGCTGAGGGCCGTCGCCGTACATGGCGACGTGCCAATCCTGGACTTTCTCGTAGGTGTGGGCCTTCAATGGATCGCCCGAGCGCCAGCCGCGATAATCGCCCTGGGCCGAGGCGATCATGTCCTGCATTTCCGACTCGGTCAGCTTTTCCACCGGCTTGAGCAGGGCGGACTTGCCGGGGTTATCGACGGGGCTGGAAGCCATCTCCACCAACGCCGCCACCTGGGGATCGGCGGGCGCTTCGGACGCGTTCTGTTCCGGCGGTGGGGCGGGATCAGACTCACCCTGGTCGGAGCCACTGGCATCGGACACATGGCCATTATTCATGTTTTGTTCTGCAACCTGTGGCTCCTCCAACTCGTACTCCTGCGGCTCGCGCGGCTTGTTGAGGTGGTTCTGCCAATCCTCGGGGGTCATGTCCGGGTCTTCTTTGAGGAACTGCTCCTCCAGCCGATCCCGGCCTTCACGGTAGTCTTGAATGAAGTCCTCGATGTCGCGCTGATTTTTCTCAGGCCAGCGGCTGAAAATGGATTCCCGCTTCTCCTTGAGAAATTCCTCCAAGGCCCGGATTTCGTCCTCCGTCAGTTCGGATGGACTGATGATGATACGCTCACCCATAACTATCTCCTTTCAAGTTCGGATATTTCACGCAGGATCAATTCTTCTTCCTTCCGCAACCGATCCATCATGGCCTCGTAAACGGCAAGGCTCTTTTCGTCAGGCACCTCCACGACTCCGCCCATAGAGGCGCGGACCCGCACCAGCTTGCGCCGGAGCAGTTCAATCCATGCCGCCTTTTCCACCAAGCCCGACTCCGCGAGATTCGCCAAGTGGCGGAGCCTTTGGACGTAGTCCTGGATTTCATCCTCGGAGGCACCCGAGGTGAACAGGTTCTCGATATCGACCATCCGCGCCTTGAAAACAGCCTGTCGCTTGGCCGGCGACATGCGGCTCTGAGTTGCCGGTTCCTGAGCCCGGGCACCTTCCCCCGCAGGCGTCAGCAGTAGCACCGCGAACACTCCCAGCACCGCTACATGGACCAAGCTTCTCCGATCCCCGAACCCATATGACATGTCGGTCTCCCATGTCTGATCGGAGGGAACAATACAGGAACTTTTTCTGCTCGTCAAGGTAGTGAACGGGTTTGCGTCGACCGTTTTCCCTGGAGGGGCCAAGATCGAGCTTACTCGACGTCAGTTGATTTTCTCAGCCTGCCGCATGTGCGCAAGAGCGATCGTTGGCGCGGAAATCTCGTTGGAACAAAGGCCACGTGCATGCACAGAAACATGCACAGCTCTGTCAGCCCCGTGATTTCATCAATGGCAACAATAAGTTATACAGACGCAATTTCCTTAAACACTTCCGCCGCCTTGCCACCCGCCATGACCGGAGAACCATCCATTTCACCGGCTTCGTCCATCTCGCCGCTGCCATGATCCGGCTGCGATGAATGTCGATTCCGCCTAATATCCGAAGGCCTTGTACATGATGTCGGTCATGGAGGGCTTCGAGATGGACCGATCGGTCATGAACAATTGCTGGATCAGCACGGTCGAATTGCCCTGGGTCAGGGCCAGCGAGTTGTTCAAAAGATCGAAGCGTGCCTTGGCCGCCTTGCGTTCGGCCTGCTTGGCGGTCAGATTTTCCTCGGAAACCTTCTGGTATTGCGTGTTCAGCTCGTCGACCTGGCTTTTCATCAAGATCCGCGCTGCCTGCAGGCCGGATTCGTCGGCCAGCAGGCTCTGTTCGGCCTTGGCCAGGCGTCGGTGGGCTTCCGAAATGTCCAGGACGGCCCGGTCCTTGTCGGCCTGGGTGGCGAAATTGTTGTAGAGCCAGGCGTTCAGAACGCTGCCGCCGCCGCGCTTGACTGTGCCGGTATAATCCACCCCGGTCGGGCTGCCGTCGTCATAGTGGAAGGTGACGGCGTCGGTGGCGGTGTCGAACGAGGTGACCGACAGCTTGGCGAAAGACAGCGACAGGCCGGAATTGTTCTCCATCGCCGAGGTTTTCTTGTTGGGGCTCAGCAGTTCGCCGGTATCCAGTTCGATGGCATAATCGTTGCCGATGAACTTGTGGTCGACCGACACCACCATGCCCCGGCCGCCATCCACCTGATCGACCGGCTGCAGCCACTGGCCGCGGCCGTTGCCCGGATTGGCGATCAGGCTGTCGGGCTGGTCGATCCCCTGGCCGGCATAGCTGTTGATGGTGCTGAAATTGTAGTCGAAGGCCTCGGCGGCGCCGGCGTCGAGGTTGGTGCGCATGGTGATCAGTTCGGACCGGACGTCGCCGATCCGCTTCATGCCGTATTCGACACGGGTCAGGTAATCGGCGACGTTCATCGCCTTGCCGCTGAGCCTGTCGATGTCGTCGGCCAGGGCGGCCTCTTCATGGCCGTCGTATTTCTCGCTGATCTTCCGGTATTCCGCCTCCATCCGGAGGGCGGTTCCCAGCCTGATGTTCAGCCTGGCGCGTTCCGCCAGTTGCTGATACGCGCCGAACTGAACCGTATTTCCAGCCATTCTGTCCCTCCTCGTCCCGGATCGCGGAAGACGAGACCGACCATTCTGTCGGCAATCTGCCTTGATTTCAGGTTAGCACAGTCCTGCGGTTCCCCACCAGTGGAAATCCGGCAGGGCTCCGAATCCAGGTTAAGAAGTGGCTAATTTCCCCTGGTACATACTCGTCATGCCCGCGCAGGCGGGCATCCATACGACGGTTGGGCGAGACGCAGCTGCGACTCATGAAAACA